>NZ_JBKEUV010000010.1:0-104994 GCF_056356755.1 Bifidobacterium sp. LH_449 | reverse complement strand
GCCCGAACCCCGACGACGTCAACGCGTACGAATCCGGGTTCGGCATCAGGAAGGGGTGGGTCCACTGAGCGAAAAACACTTCATTAGACCCACATTTTGTTACTTAAGCCGCGCAAGCAGATTCCTCTTCAATGAATTCTCCCGGGGATTGCGGCGTGAAGTGCCATGGCGTGCAGAATATAAAAAAGAACCGCCGTTTCCGGCGGTTCTTCATGGGTCGGGCTGGCGGGATTTGAACCCGCGGCCTCTTCGTCCCGAACGAAGCGCGCTACCAAGCTGCGCTACAGCCCGTTTTTGCAACGGGTGATACTTTACGTCATTTCAGGCGAAATGCAAACATCGGCGTGTCGCGCTTGCGGAGCGTGATTTTGCAGTCGGATAAAACATATAAAAGGCGTGTATCGCCGTATCGCTACACTGTTGGCATATGAGTGACATTGAAGAAACCCTTGAAAACACCAATGAAGAAGAGTGCGCCGTTCCTGCGATGACCACTGTGGAACGCGCTGAAATGCTGCTTGATCAGGATGCCTCCATTCGCGCGAAGATCGCCGCCGGCGCGACGCTGGAAGAGGCCATCGACCCGGGCAATAAGGAATTCGGCCCGTCCGCGCACCCGGAACAGGTGCAGATGCGTGTGGCCAAGCGCGCGATGATGTTGGAGAGCGGCGTCAACCCGTACCCGGTGACGCTGGATGTGACGCATACCATCGAACAGGTGCGCGCCGAGTATGACGGCAAACTGGAGGCCGGCGACGAAACCGAAGACGTGGTCGGCATCGCAGGACGTGTGCTGTTCCTGCGTAACGCCGGCGGCCTGTGCTTCGTGCAGCTTTCCGCGGGCGACGGCACGAAGATCCAGGGCATGATCTCCAAGAAGGAGATCGGCGCCGATTCGTTGAAGCAGTTCAAGCAGCTGGTCGATTTGGGCGACCACCTGTTCCTGAAGGGCCGTGTGATCGCCTCCAAGACCGGCGAACTGTCCGTATTCGCCACCGAATGGGCGATCGCGGCCAAGGCCCTGCAGCCGCTGCCGGCGCTGCATAAGGAGCTGAACGACGACACCCGTACGCGCAAGCCGTATATCGGCATGATCGCCGACGAGAGGATCCGCGACATGGTGCGCAACCGCTCCAAGGCCGTGCGTTCCATCCGCAATACGTTCGCCGAGCATGACTTCCTCGAGGTCGAGACGCCGATGCTGCAGACCGTGCACGGCGGCGCCGCGGCCCGCCCGTTCACCACGCATATGAACGCCTTCGACCTGGACCTGTATCTGCGTATCGCGCCGGAACTGTTCCTGAAGCGTTGCCTGGTCGGCGGCATCGACCGCGTGTTCGAAATCAACCGCAACTTCCGCAACGAAGGCGTCGACGCCACGCATGCCCCGGAATTCGCGATGCTTGAGGCGTATCAGGCATACGGCAACTACGATACGATCGGCGCCCTGGTCAAGGAACTGATCCAGCGCACCGCCATGGACGTGTACGGCTCCCATAAGGTCACGCTGCTGGACGGCACCGAATACGATTTCGGCGGCGAGTGGAAGACGATGAGCATGTACGACTCCCTGTCCGAAGCGTTGGGCGAGGAGATCATCCCGAACGGCGGTCCGGACAATCCAGGCACCTCCGTCGAACACCTGGGCGCCATCGCCGACAAGCTCGGCGTGGAACGCGACGACGTCGAAAACCACGGCAAGCTGGTCGAACACCTGTGGGAGCACTTCTACGAAGACAAGCTGTACGAGCCGACCTTCGTGCGTGACTTCCCGGTCGAAACCTCGCCGCTGGTCAAGGGCCACCGCAGCAAGCCGGGCGTCGTGGAGAAGTGGGATCTGTACGTGCGCGGCTTCGAGCTGGCCACGGGCTACTCCGAGCTCAACGATCCGGTGGTGCAGCGCGAGCGTTTCGTCGCCCAGGCGAAGGACGCGCTGGCCGGCGATGAGGAAGCCTGCGACATCGATGAGGACTTCCTTGAGGCCCTCGGCGTCGGCATGCCGCCGGCGGGCGGCACGGGCATGGGCATCGACCGTCTGCTGATCGCGCTGACCGGCGCGACGATCCGCGAGACGATCACCTTCCCGCTGGTAAAGCCTTTGAACTGAATGGCCGTCGGCTGAACGCCGCTGACATCCCGTCATGCAAGGCGTATGCAGGGCAACATCCAAGGCATACGCTTTCATGACGGGATTTTTATATTCCCACCCCTTACGATGGTGCCTATGACGAAGACGACGATGATGCTGTGGCTGCAGGGGATGCGTCCGAAGACGTTGATGGTCGGCGTGGCCCCGGTGATGATGGGGGCGACGGCCGCGTGGCTGCGCGTGCACGAGCAGCGGACGGAATGCATCGCGGTGGTGCGAGACGGCGGCGCTCTTCCTGAGAACGCCTACCCCGCATGCGGCAGTTCGTTCATCGGCTCCGGGGCATGGTTCTGGCTGTATTTCGCGCTGTGTCTGGTCGTCGCGCTCGGTCTGCAGATCGCCGTGAATTTCGCCAACGACTATTCCGATGGCGTCCGTGGCGTCGACGCAGGCCGCGGCGCGGACGGGACGACGTCGAACAAGCCTCGTCGCCTGGTCGCCTCCGGAGTCGCGCCGAAGAAGGTGTTGCTCGCCGCCGGCGTCTTCGCCGGCGCGGCCTGCGTGGCGGGATTGGCGGTGGTGTCGCTCAGCGGATGCTGGCCGTTGCTGCTGGTCGGCGTCGCCTGCCTGATCGCCGGCTGGTTCTACACGGGAGGCCGCAATCCATACGGATATCGCGGATTCGGCGAGCTTGCCGCGTTCGTCTTCTTCGGGCCCGTCGCAGCGGGAGGCACGTATTATGCGATGATCGGCACCTTCGATCTGCGCTTCCAGCATGTGCTGCTGGCTTCGCTGATCGCGGGATTCAATGCGGTGTCGCTGATGCTGGTCAATAACATTCGCGATATCGACGGCGACAAGGCCGCGGGGAAACGCACATATGCCGTTCGCGTCGGCAAGACGCGCGCGATGAGCATGCTGTATGCGATGCTGACGAATTCGCTGATCATCAGCGTCCTTTTCATGGGCACCTACAGCATGGATTGGCTGGGCGGCTCCGGATTGGAGTTCTTCGCGGTCTCCATACCGGTGTTCACCTGCGCGATCGCGGCGTTCCGCAATATACGACGCACACGATGGAATCGCGCCCTGCTGTGGACCGTCGTGTTTTCGCTGGTCACCGCGCTGTGCTGGAGCGTCGTTTTCGCAGGCGCCGCCGAATGCGTGGCGGCGTGGGCGGTATGACATTCGCGTCATATCCGCAAAGCGACATGATAAAAAAGGGAAAAATGGCGCGCGCGGGGCATCGCGGGCGGTAGACTGTGCAGTATGACCTACAAACTAGTACTGCTCCGTCATGGACAGAGCGCATGGAATAAAACCAATCAGTTCACCGGCTGGGTCGATGTCCCGCTGACCGAACAGGGCGTCGAGGAAGCCAAGAACGGCGGCCGCCTGCTCAAGGAGAAGAATGTCCTGCCGGATATCGTCTTCACTTCGATGCTGCGTCGTGCCATCAACACCGCCAACGTCGCACTGGATGAGGCCGATCGCCTGTGGATTCCGGTCAAGCGCAACTGGCGTCTGAACGAGCGCCACTACGGCGCCCTGCAGGGCAAGAACAAGACCCAGATCCGTGAAGAATACGGTGACGAGAAGTTCATGCTGTGGCGTCGTTCCTATGCCACCCCGCCGCCGGAAATCGATCCGAACGACGAGTATGCGCAGAACAACGATCCGCGTTACGCCGGCGATCCGGTTCCGGAAGCCGAATGCCTGGCCGATGTGGTCGAGCGCGTCAAGCCGTACTTCGAATCCGACATCATCCCGGAGCTCAAGGCCGGCAAGACCGTGCTGATCGCGGCCCACGGCAACTCCCTGCGCGCCATCGTCAAGATGCTTGACGATCTGAGCGAAGAGGAGATCGCCAAGGTCAACATTCCGACCGCAATGCCGCTGCTGTACGAGCTGGACGAAAACTTCAAGCCGATCAAGCCGCGTGGCGAGTATCTGGACCCGGAGGCCGCCGCCGCCGGCGCAGCCGCCGTCGCAGCCCAGGGACAGAAGTGATCTGACCGCAAAGCTTTGCAAGCTGTGATCGAAGAACCGCCGACATTCCGTCGGCGGTTCTTCCGTATGCGCCTGTGACGCCGCATTATGGTTGTGGCCCGTGAATCCATGCGGATCCACGGGCCACAAAACGGTCAGCGCTTTCGGGATGCCGCCGCCGCGATTCAGTCGGTCATGCCTTCCTCATCACGGGCCGGTTCCTTGCTCGGATCGAAGCCGGAAACGATGAATACGACACGACGTGCCGCGGACACGGCGTGATCGCCCAGACGCTCCATGAAACGTCCGATCAGCACCACGTCGATCAGCTGCTGGTTCGTGCCGTTCCAATCCTCGGACTGCACCAGTTCGAAGGACTTCCTGTGCAGGGCATCCAGCTTGTCGTCGTCGATGATGATCTGTTCGGCGACGGAAGCGTCGCGCACGGACAGCATGTCGACCACGCGGTCGGCGGTCATGTCCAGGAATCCCTGCATCTGGGAGAACAGCTCCACAGCCTCATCCGGCAGCGGGGAGGACGGGTAGGTGCGACGTGCGGATTCCGCGATATGGCGGGCAAGGTCGCCCATACGTTCGAATGTGGTGGCCAGACGCATCGTGGACACGACCACGCGCAGATCGGTGGCGACCGGGTTCTGCTTGGCCAGCAGCTTCACGCACTGGTCGACGATGCTCTCCTCCAAGGCATCGATTTCGATGTCGCCGTCGATAACGGCCTGTGCGGCTTCGATGTTCTGATGAAGCAGCGCTTCGCCGGCGCCATTGACCGCCTTGCGCACACCTTGCACCATGCGCTCGAGGTCATCGGCCACGGCCTTGAGCTCCTCATTGAAAATAACGCGCATCTGATTCGCCTTTCATGTGGTTTTCCAACCGGTCTAGGGTATAAGCCTTTTCAAGTCTATAGTTTGCGGCCCGCATTCTCCATCATATTGGCTAAAAGCCACGCCGCGTTCAGGTACTGTTCATGTAAGGGTCGCCTGCGGGACATATCGTATGGCGGTTCCTTCGGCCCCGAGTGTTGCATTCACTTGGGTGTGTGACAATAAGCATATGTTTAAAGCTAGGAATTCCGCTGATGCCGCGTCGCCTTGGCGGCGACGCCTGTTGGGGCGACGGCTCGACCATGACATGGATGATGAAGAGTCGGACGACCTTGATGCCGCGACGGCGACGCTGCTGTCGATCCTGCCGCAGGCCTCCATCGTCGTAGGGGAAAACGACGAGGTGATCCGCTCGAATCCTGCGGCGTATTCATTGGGCATCATCCGTGACGACGTCATCGTCAATGAGACCGTTCTTTCGGCGGTGCGGGAGATTCGCGGATCCGGCGGAAAACGTCAGTTCAATCTGACCACGAACACGCCTAGACGTGACGGCTGGACGCGGATCGAAACGCAGTCGCGCCATGCCGAAACCACGCGTGTGCGGTCCGGCGCTTCGGTGAGTCGACCGAATTGGCTGAAGGTCACGGTCGGGCGCATCGATAAGCGTTTCGTGGTGGTGCTGATCGACGATATCAGCGAATCCATCCGCTTCGCGCAGGTCCGGGAATCCTTCATCTCCAATGTGTCCGAGCAATTGCTCAAGCCGACGCAGGAATTGGAGAAGCTCGCCGATTCGCTGGAACACGATCGGCTGGACGAGGAGACGGTGCATCAGGACGCGCGCATGCTGCGCACCTCGTATAAGCGCATGAGCCATATGATGTCGGATCTGCTGCTGTTGATCCGTGCGCAGGAGCCCATCACCTCCACGGAAGACAACAAGATCGGCGTGATGGATGAGCTGCGTGCGGCGATAAAGGAAACCCGCCCGCAGGCCGAAGCCTGTGACGTGAGCATTCATCTGGAAGGCGAAGAGTCACTGATGATGCATGACGAATCCGACCAGATCCGTATCGCCGTGGTCAAATTGTTGGAGAACGCGATCGCCTATTCGCCGCAAGGTTCGCAGATCAGTCTTTCCGCGCACGCATCCGAGGATGGGCATGACGTGATGATCCGCGTCATCGACCGAGGCTGCGGCATAGCGCGCAGCGAGCAATCGCGTATTTTCGAACGATTCTATCGTGGCGCCAATCAGAACGAGCGTTCGGCGGAGGGCATCGGCCTGGGATTGGCGATCGTCAAGCATGTCGCGTTGACGCATCACGGCAATGCGACGGTATGGAGCAGTCCGGGGCAGGGGAGCACCTTCAATCTGATCGTGCCTGCCGCTGTCTGAAGCTGAGGTCTGAAGTCGGAATCGGCCGGATTCGTGGATTCCAAGCAATCCACGAATCCGGCCGATTCAATTCAATGTCGGTGCCGGTTCACTGGCCGAGCCGTCGGTAATCCCAACGGTCGAAATGCTCCCAAACCAAAAGAGCCACGCCGATGACCGTGCCTGCCGCGCATATCGTCCGTATGCCGTCAATGTCGAATCCGGCGGCGTCAAGAATGAGGCATACCGCCAAGGCAACGGCCCATAGCGCGGTGATGACGGTGAATATCTTGCGCAAGTCGACGCGAACGGGCTTCGGCGCTTCGCGGCGGACGCCGGGGTCGATGATCGGAGCGAACTTCATGGTCCCTCATTGTAGCGGCATCCGGCGGTCGGCGGATGAATTCGCGATTCCCTTCGCCGACCGCTTGAAACGCTGCTACAGGTGTTCGACGACGTAGTCGACGCACTTGGTCAAAGCGATGACGTCCGACGGCTCGACGGAGGGGAACACCCCGACGCGCAGCTGATTGCGCCCAAGCTTGCGGTATCCGTTGACGTCGACGATGCCGTTGTCGCGCAATGCGCCTGTGACCTGTGCGGCGTTGACCGACTCGTCCAGATCCACGGTGACGACGGCCTTGGAACGCGCTTGCGGATCCGTGACGAACGGGGAGGCATAGGAGGACTGTTCGGCCCAGCGATACAGCAGCGACGACGACTTGTCGCAACGCGCCGCGGACCAGGCCAGGCCGCCGTTGCCGTTCAACCAACAAATCTGATTCTCCATCATGATCAGTGTCGCCAGCGCCGGAGTGTTCAGCGTCTGGTCCTTGCGGGAATTCTCCAATGCCGAGGTCAGCGACAGGAACGGCGGGATCCAACGGTGCGTGCCGGGCAGGCCCAGATTGCGCTCAATCGCATAGGCGCGCTCCACCGCGCGAGGGGAAAGCACGGCCACCCACAATCCGCCGTCGGATCCGAATGCCTTCTGCGGGGAGAAATAATAGGCGTCGGTCTGGCTGATGTCCACGTCAAGGGCGCCGGCTGCGCTGGTCGCGTCGATGATCGTCAACGCGCCCTGGTCCGAAGACCCGTCGATGCGTCGTACCGGAGCGGCGACGCCTGTCGAAGTCTCATTATGCGCCCAGCAGTATGCGTCAACGCCTTCCGTGTATTCGGGCAGCCTGTACGTTCCCGGCTCGCCTTCGAAAATCGCCGGTTCCTCCAGGAACGGGGCCTTTCGTGCGGATTGGGCGAATTTGCCGCTGAACGATCCGTATACGCCGAATGCGGCTTTGCGGGTGATCAGGGATGCGCAGGCGAGATCCCAGAACGCGGTGGCGCCGCCGTTGCCGAGCACGATTTCATAGCCCTCCGGGACGCCGAAGAATTCGGCCAATCCCGTGCGGATGGAAGCGACGATCTGCTTGACCGGTGATTGACGATGCGATGTTCCGAGCAGACTGGTCGCCCCGTCGTCAAGCGCGGCGATCTGCTCCGGGCGGATTTTGGTCGGTCCTGAACCGAAACGGCCGTCTTCGGGTAGCAGGGATTCGGGAATCGTCACTGTATTGCTCATGTGCAACAGCGTAGTTGCGAAGCATATGACACGCCCGGATTGGAAACAGTATGCGGACAATCTTGTGATTTGGCTGTGGTCATGGCAAAACCTTGCTGTGCAAGGGATGAAACATTATTTTGTGTCAATAGTGTGATGATGATTCCAACGAAAACGATTGATGAATGACCGGTCCACGTTGTAGTCTTCCAAACTGTGACGGTAGAGTATGGCGCCACCGCGCATGAGAAGCTATGCCTCTGGCATGTATGCGCCCCCATAGTCACGAGGCGTCCTATGAATCCGGCAAGGAGTTGATTTATTTATGAAGCATGCGGCTCATAAGGCCTCAGCGATTTCATACGAACCGCTTGACCTGGTCAGGTCGTTGTTCGCGCCGAGTCGTGGAACCCACACGGCGAAGGCCGTTCGTGCGGTTCGGATGGCTGATGGGAACGGCGCGGTGCTTGGGCTCGACAGTGAGGTCATGGCGAAGCTCAATGAGGTTGCTCCGCTGAGCCGGCGTTCCATCCGCGAAGCGGCACGCGCCGCCGAACGGCGTTCCACTTTCCTTACTTCCGCATCCCTCGCTGCGTTGGTGGGTACCGCCGCGACCGCCATGGCGCTTACCCGCACCGATGATTCCGCTCCCGTCGTGGCGGACCCGGCCACCACGACGACGCAGCTCAAGCGTGTGACGGTGGATGCCGCATCCCGTTCGACCGAACGTGAAGCGTTGACGATCACCAATGGCGTGGCTGATGCCGCGACCGAATCCACCTCCAACACGGAAGCCGACGGAAGTTGGCAGCTGGGCGATACCAATGTGGTGACCGACACCGATCAGATGTCCAAGTCCATCGCGCAGAATCCTAATGTCGCCGTGTTCATGGACGAGGATTACAGTCTGCTGCCCGCGGGGTTCAATCCGAACCATAGCACCGGAGACAGCGGCAATACCTACCCGTACGGCCAGTGCACGTGGTGGGCCTATACCCGTCGCGCCCAACTGGGGCTTCCGGTCGGCAGCCACTTCGGCAACGCATTGAGCTGGGGGAATTCCGCCGCGGCTCTCGGCTATTGGGTCGACGGCATTGCTCGCCATGTCGGCGACATCGTCGTCTTCGCTCCCAATCAAGCCGGTGCGGACGGTTATTACGGGCATGTCGCCATTGTCGAGAAAATCAATGCGGATGGCTCCATTGAAATCTCCGAATCGAATGTGCAAGGTCTGGGCGTGATTTCCAATCGCACCTTCACCGCTCAGGAAGCCGCCCAATTCACCTATATCCATTACTGATACCGTGGCGATGTTCGTATGCCCGGCCTCATCGAAAGGCCGGGCATACGTATGTTTGCCCATGTCGGCGTGTCGCGCGATATTCCGTGCTTCAGCGAATGCCGGTCACTCAACGCGCGAAATATGCGGTGTTAGGTTATTCACTGATGAGCATTAAGAAGCGTTTAAGTTCCATATTGGTGGCATTGGCCGCGGCCGGTGCGATGATGGTCATGGTCGTGCCCGTCGCCGAAGCGGCCGGCGCATCCGGGGATTCCGTCGCAGTCACCTCCACTCGTTCCTTTCCCAAGGTCAACACGGCGAAGAAAGACCTGCTTGCCGAGGCCACTTCCACTCAAGTGGAATCGGATTCCGATTGGGGCGGCATAGAAAGCCTGGACGTTCCGCAGACCGAAAGCCAAGCGGAACGGGAGCAGCGTGAGGAGCAGGAAGCGCGGCAGAAAGCGGAACGGGAAGCGCAGGAGGCCGCAGCGGCCAGCAGGGCCTCGGACCGTGAGGCGATCGCATCCGAATCGACCTCCACGACGGTCAATGTCGACCCGCCTGCCAGTGCCGATGCCGGCGCCTTGGCATCATATGCTTCGCAATTCGTCGGATATCCGTATGTATACGGTGGCAACCAGCCCAGCGGATGGGATTGTTCGGGCTTCACCCAGTGGGTGTTCGCCCAGTTCGGCTATGACATCGGACGCACTACAAGTGAACAGCTCAATGCGGGAACGGTCGTGTCCGATCCGCAGCCGGGCGATCTGATGATTTCAACCGATGTATCGCACGCCGGCATCTACATCGGCAACGGTTTGATGGTTCATGCGATGAACCCGTCATTGGGTACGCGAATCAGCCCTGTATCCTCCGTGACACCGAGCACGTATTACTACATCCGGGTGTTCTGACGGCCTATCATCCGCGGATTTTCCGCAATGCGGCGACGGCGTGAAGTGCGTCTTCCTGTACGGGAAGACGCACTTTTATTTTTTTTTTTTCAGCTGCGTTGACGGAATTTTCCGCATTATCGCGGTATCGTTTTAGCTAAAGCGATGCATAGCGGCATCGTTGCTGACTAAAGGAGGTTGTCATGATCAACGAGAAGGCAATCCTGGTTGGAGTCGATGGTTCTCATGCCAGCTATAAGGCCACGTGGTGGGCCGCGAACTATGCCAAGCATGCCGGGCTGACCCTGCAAATCGTATGCGCATATTCGCTGCCAAGCTATGCGGCGGTGTCATTCGACGCAACATACACGTCGATGGGGGATGACAATGCCGCCCATAACGATGCACAGGAGATCCTTGCCAAGGCCAAGGCCATTGCGGACGAGCAAGGCGTGGAAGCGGATACGCTGATCGTCACCGGAGACCCGGCATCCGTATTCGTGGAATTGTCCCGCAACTACAATCTGATCGTCATCGGAAACCGCGGCAAGGGCGGTCTGGCGGAGCGTCTGCTCGGCACAACCAGTTCCAGCCTGCCCGCATACGCGTATTGCCCGATCATCGTCGTGCCGTACACCGATGACGATGGCAATCTGATGCATTTGAACAACACGATCACCAAGGTCGCCGTCGGCTCCGACGAATCCAAGTGGGGATTGAAGGCTCTGGAGATCGCGGCGGCCTTCGCCGACACGTGGGACGCCGAACTGGACGTCATCTCCGCCGTACCCGACATCCAGGGAACGGACGCCGAATCCGGTGTTCTGGAATCCTATATGGAAGATCTGAACGTCCGGATCAAGCCGTTGCAGGAGACCTATCCGAACCTCACGATCAACAAGACCGTCGTCCAAGGCTCCGCGGTCAACGCATTGACGCAGGCCAGCAAGGACCATGACGTCGTGGTCGTCGGATCCCGCGGCCGAGGCGGCTTCACCGGTCTGCTGCTCGGCTCCACCAGCCAGGGACTGCTCCAGCATTCCGTCACTCCGGTGTACGTGGTGCCTCGCAAGTATGTGGAGGCAGCGGAAACGCGTCTGAACACCGTTCCGGGCTCGCCGGCCGAAGTCCCGACCAAGCCGATCGACGACATCAAGGGCGTCGAGGAAGTCCCGATCGACAAGGCCGCGCCGGAAGTCGTCGAAGCGATCGAAACGACCATCGATCCGCATCGTCAAAACTGATATCAATCGGAATCGGCATTCCGAAGGACAATCGAATATCGACCGGCGAAACGCAAGGCCGCATCACAATGAATTCTCATCGTGATGCGGCCCTTTCATATGCGCTTCCAATCATCGGCGCCGGATCAGTGACGGATCGTCACATCCAGGCGGCACGGCGTCTCCTGCTTGTAGGTGTGCTGCACCGTGCAGCCCTTGTCGACATGACGCGTGATGCGTTCCTTGAGCTTGTCGGCGTCTTCGTCGCTCAGACCGGCGTCGATGGCGTCGACGACCAGCTGCTCGTTGAAATTGATGTAGGAATCCGTGTCGGCGTCATATGTGCCGTCCACAACGATCTTCGCGCCCTTGCCTTCGCCCAGCGTATGCTCGATGGCGAACTGGCTCGACAGCGCGGCGCAACCGGCCAAAGCGATCTTCATCAGGTCGCCCGGAGTGAACACGCCCTTGCCCTTGCCGAATTTGATGTGGGCGCCGTCGTCGCTGAAAGCATCCCAAGAACCGTCATGATTGCGCTCGACCCACAGACGCTTGCCCATGGCATCCTCCTCGTGATTACGTATACGGATATGATGTGCGGATTATTCCGTGCGGCGTGGCATACGCCGGCTTCCCTTCCAATGTAGCGCGTATACGGTGTGCGAACACGCGCACATCTCGCTGCGCTGATTTATTTCGCCGACCGTCCGTGACCGTTTGCGGCGCGATTCGCTGTTATGCTGGAATGCATGGCTTTGACTTCTGAACAGCTTGCTGACATTCGCGCCCGCATTCCCGCACGCCCGCAGACGGACATTCCGATGCCGTACGAGGATCTCGTACGCAAGATCCTCAACGAAGGCACCCTGAAATCCGACCGCACCGGCACCGGCACCATCTCCCTGTTCGGACAGCAGATGCGATTCAACCTGCAGGACGGCTTCCCGCTGCTGACCACCAAGCGTGTGTTCTTCAAAGGCGTCGCATACGAGCTGCTGTGGTTCTTGAAGGGCTCCAACAACATCAATTGGCTGCTCGAACACAATGTGCATATCTGGGACGAGTGGGCCGACGAAAACGGCGATCTCGGACCGGTATACGGCGTGCAATGGCGCAGCTGGCCGGCACCGACGCCGGAGGATCCGAATCGCACGATCGATCAGATCTCCAATGTGCTCGATCTGATCAGGAATCATCCGGATTCGCGACGCATGGTCGTCAGCGCTTGGAATCCCGCCGAAGTGGAGAACATGGCCCTGCCGCCATGCCATGCGCTGTTCCAGTTCTACGTGGCCGACGGCAAGCTGAGCTGCCAGCTGTACCAGCGCAGCTGCGACATGTTCCTTGGCGTGCCGTTCAACATCGCCTCCTACTCGCTGCTGACGATGATGATGGCGCAGCAGGCCGGCCTGGAGCCGGGTGAATTCGTATGGACCGGCGGTGACTGCCACGTGTACGACAATCACATCGACCAGGTGTTGGAACAGCTCGGTCGTGAACCGTATCCGTACCCGACGATGAAGATCCGCAAGGCGGACTCGCTGTTCGACTATGACTACGACGACTTCGAAATCGTCGATTACCGGCATCATCCCACCATCAAAGCGCCCGTCGCCGTCTGAGCCAGCCGTTAGACTTCTGCCCTAGTTCGACTCAAGGAGAAACTGAAATGGAGCATGATAGTAGCCTTAACGGCTATCACGAACCCGTGCCCGGATCTGCCGGGCTTGAAGACATCGAAGAGGATTGGGGAGACGATTTTCCCAAGGTCTTCTCGGTGAATCTGATTTGGGCGCAGGCCTGCGATAAGGAAGGTCGCGAAGGCGTCATCGGATTCAAGGGCGGCATGCCCTGGAGCCTTCCCGAAGACATGAAGCGATTCAAGGAGCTTACCGTCTCCCATCCCGTGATCATGGGACGCAGGACTTGGGAATCCTTGGATAAGAAGTTCCGCCCTCTGCCGAACCGCGACAACATCGTCGTGTCTCGCAATCTCGAATATCCCGCGATCGGGGCCACCGTCGTCGACAGCCTGGATGCGGCCCTTGACCTGGCCCGTCAGGAAGCCATTCCGGATGACGGACTGGACCGCAGTGAAATCTGGATCATCGGGGGAGCGGAAATGTTCCGCGAAGCCATGCCGTTGGCCGACAAGGCGTACGTCACGCAGATCGGCGCCCGCGTGGATGCGGACACGTATGCCCCCGACATCATGGAGATGGTCAATAGCGGCGCTTGGAGCATCATCGAAGAGACCGAGTGGCGCAATACGGTGAAGGGCTCCGATTTCATCACCGGATATCGTTTCGTCATATTCGCGAAGAATCGATGAATCGCTTGTACGGCTTCAGCAATGACCCTGTTGGTGAAACAGGGTCATTGCATTCATCCGCGTTCAATGCGGGCGTATCGCATTGAAAACATTGAAATCGTTGAAATCATTGAAAACAGGGGAAGCGTATCCAAAGCGCTTTTGCCTGGTTATTCAATCCCATTCAACAGGAAGAGGAAACTCATGTATACCGTGATGACCGTCTGCACCGGCAATATCTGCCGCTCTCCGATGGCCGAGATCATCCTGCGTACCGAATTCGAGCGTCGCGGCCTGTCCGATCGCGTCAACGTCGAATCCAGCGGCGTCAGCGACGAAGAATACGGCAATCCGATCGACCGTCGCGCCGTGCGCGTGCTGAAGGCGCGTGGCTATGAAATCCCCGCGCATCATTTCGCGCATCGCATCGAACGTGACGAAATCGAACGCACCGACCTGTTTCTGCCGATGACCGCATCGCATATGCGCGCGCTGCTGCGCCAGCTGCCGGCCGATAAAAAGAACGGCGTGCACATGTATCGCAGCTTCGATCCGAATCTGCCCAAGCCGGCGCCTGGACATGAAGCCGATATCGATTTGGTTGATCCCTGGTACGGCGGTCCGGCCGATTTTGAAATCGCCATCGATCAGATCGAAGCCGTGGCGCCGTATATCGCTGACTGGGTCGAACAGCAGCTTTGATCGGCTGCCGACGGCCGGTCCGGTAGTCCAGTCCGATAGGCCGGTCCGGTGGCAGGTCCGAAAAACGCGAAAAGCCCGCCGAGAGGCGGGCTTTTTTGGTGGCTCCGAGCGGCATCGATCCGCTGACCTAACGATTTTCAGTCGTTCGCTCTACCAACTGAGCTACAGAGCCAGTGAACAGTTGAAAAAACCCGGCATGGAAACCGGGTTCTACCATTCGCGACCACGACCGGACTTGAACCGGCGACCTCCGCCGTGACAGGGCGGCGCTCTAACCAACTGAGCTACGCGGCCGTTGTTTCCCGCATGTGCGAGGCAACGAATAGAAATGATACCGATGTTTTCGACGTACGCAACTCCCGGCGTGTCCTGCGATTCGGAATGGCAGTGGCGGCGGGGTCGCGTCATTCCGCCGGCGTTCTGCGGAGCCGTCCTTCGGGGGCGTTCGTTCCGTGCGGCCGGTATAAAAGAGGTATGCAGGAAAACGAACAGGAACAGTTGAAATTCCGTCCGGTGTTGTCTTTCGTACGCCGCTCCGGGCGTTTGGATGCGCGTCTGCAGCGTGCGTGGGATAACTATTCGGATACGTATCTTCTGGATATCAATGCCGCCGAAGGTTCGCTGAATGTTTGCGAAGATCTGGTCGTGGACGCGCGGTTCGTCGCGGAGCATTGGGGCAATGGTAATCCGCTGACCGTGGAGATCGGCACCGGGCAGGGCGAGAACATCGTCGAGGCCGCCGCCGCGCATCCCGAGCGTAACTTTCTGGCCGTGGAGGTCTACGATCCCGGTGTGGCGCATACGATGCTGCTGGCCGGCAAGCAAGGGCTCGGCAATCTTCGTGTCGCGCAGGTGAATGCGCCCGAATTGTTCAAGGTCATCGCCGACGGCGCAGTCGACGAGGTGTGGACGTTCTTCCCGGATCCCTGGCCGAAGATGCGTCATCATAAGCGTCGCATCGTGCAGCCGGAGCTTGCCGGCGACGTTCATCGCGTGCTGCGTGACGGCGGATGCTGGCGCATCGCCACCGATATCGAAGACTATGCGCTGCATGTGCATGAGGTGATGGATGCGCTGCCGTTCTTCCGTAATGACGGCGAACTGACGGTAAGCCTGCCGACGGAGCATGTCGGCAAAGGCAATGCGGAGGACGCCGCAGGGCTGCCGCACGCCGATTTCGTTGAGTCGGTGCGATTCGAAGGGCGTGTGCTGACCAATTTCGAAAAGAAGGGCTTGGATGCGGGCCGTGCGATTCACGATTTCACGTATCGTCGGATCTGATCGGCTGGCCGTGCGGTCCGGCGCTGTTTGGCGCGATTTGATGTGGTCTGGCGCGATTCGATGCGATTTGACGTGATTTAAGTCCGGCTTCGGTTGATTTGCCGGGGTATCTCGATGCCGGCGTGACGTGCGGATATGTGCGACACGCCGGTATTTGCGTAATGGTGATAGTCGTGTATATTTAATCAGGTTGTCGCGGCAAAGCGGCGGCAAAGATAACTTAAGCCCCCGTCGTCTAACGGTTAGGACACCAGACTTTCAATCTGACAACGAGAGTTCGACTCTCTCCGGGGGTACTCCTTGGCAACAAGGTAAACGGCCGCGTAGCTCAGTTGGTTAGAGCGCCGCCCTGTCACGGCGGAGGTCGCCGGTTCAAGTCCGGTCGTGGTCGCGAATGGTGGGTGTCCGGTCCTTCGGATGCAAACCGTTTTTGGCTCTGTAGCTCAGTTGGTAGAGCGAACGACTGAAAATCGTTAGGTCAGCGGATCGATGCCGCTCGGAGCCACTGGAGTTCGTGTGGAAACGCGGACTTGATAATTGAAGCCCCCGTCGTCTAACGGTTAGGACACCAGACTTTCAATCTGACAACGAGAGTTCGACTCTCTCCGGGGGTACTCCTTGGCAACAAGGTAAACGGCCGCGTAGCTCAGTTGGTTAGAGCGCCGCCCTGTCACGGCGGAGGTCGCCGGTTCAAGTCCGGTCGTGGTCGCCATTGAAACCCAGCCTTTGGTTGGGTTTTTTGTTTCCCTGGTCTTTGTGTTTCCTGTCTTTGTGTTCCCCGTTTCTCCGTTTCCCTGTTCTCCTGTTTCCCGTCTTCGTGTTCTTCATTTTTTCTGTTTGTCTGTTTCCCGCCTTTCCGCTTCGTGTTTCCCTGTTTGTTCGTTTCCTGCTTTCTTGTTTCCCGTTTTTCTGTTTCTTTTTTCTCGCCTTCCTGTCTTCCCGTTTTCGTTCGCGCCGCGCCGCCGTTCGAACTTGTCGCCAAGCGACGCCTCACACGGCATCTTCATTTCACCTTGACTCTTGCAGCCCTAAATCCTTCTGACGCTTTTGACCGCAACACGCCGCCGTCCGCGGTCAAAATTGTCGGAGGAATGGGGTTGCGTCTGCGCGATGGGTTTGTCTTACTGTACCTTCTGACGTTTTTGGTCGGGACACGCCGTGGTTTGCGGTCGAAACTGTCAGTGGGGTGGCTTGTGTCCTGTGTGAGAGGCCTGTCCTGTTGCATCCGTTGACGCTTTTGGTCGGGACACGCCGCCGTCCGCGGTCGAAACTGTCAGTGGGGTGGCTTGTGTCCTGTGTGAGAGGCCTGTCCTGTTGCATCCGTTGACGCTTTTGGTCGGGACACGCCGTGGTTTGCGGTCAAAAGCGTCAAGTGGGGTGGGACGTGCCGGTGTGAGGGCCGGCCAAGAGGGAAGGCATATAAAGGACGGGCGGTCGGAAGAGCGGGCTCAGCGGGAGGAGGATCGTAGGAACTCCACAAAAGCGGCGGCGGCAGGGCTTAGCGTGCGGCCGCGCTTCCAGATGACGGCGCCGCTGAAGGTGGACGGCGGCCGCAAAGGGCGGAAGCACAATCCCGGCAAAGGTTCGAAGACTTTAAACGAAGTCGCCAATCCTACGCCGCCTTTCACCATCATCATCCTGTTGAAATTCAAATCGCAGAACGCGGCGACATGAACGGCCCGCATCGCATCACTGCCCATCCAATCGGCGAATCCTTCGCGCACGCCTTTGCGCATAGGCAGAATCAATGATCTTCCTCTCAGGTCGTCCGGTCGAATGGATTTCCTCTTGGCAAGGGGATCGTCTTCTCTCATCAGGATTCCCGCCTGGTCCGTAAAAGGCGCGCGCAGATGATCATAGCGTTGCACGTTTATCGGGTCGACCACAAGTCCGAAATCGATGATGCCCTGTTCCAATCGCTCTTTCGCCAAATCGGCGGTGATCGAACGGATCTCGAAGCTGACTTCCGGATACCGTTTACGAAACGCCGCCATGTTCTGGGTCAGCCAAGTCATGTTGCCGGTTTCGGCGCAATCAATCGCAATCGTGCCGGAAAGCAAACCGTGCATTTCACGTATTTCACGCTCCATCCGATCCGCCAACTGCACCAGTTCCTGCGCGCGTTCACACAGCAGGCGACCTTCCGGGGTCAGCGATATACGCTGCGGGCCACGATGAAACAACGTCACGCCCAACCCATCTTCCAGGCCTTTAAGCTGGCGCGACAACGTCGACTGCGAAATCTGCAGCAATTCGGCCGCCCAAGTGATATTGCCCTCATCGGCGACCGCAAGAAAATATCGCAGCACGCGCAGGTCGACATTGGAGCGGAATCCTGTCTTATCGCCCGCGAAAATCGATGCCTGAGATTGCGAAGACACAGCCTGTGATGACGTTGCCCCAGTCGTCGGCAACGTCAACGCGATAGGCGGGGTGATGGTAGGCGGGGTGATGGTAGGCGGGGTGATGGTAGGCGGGGTGACGGTAGGTGAGATGACAGCAGGCGAGGCGGTATCGCGCGAGGTGGTATCAAGTGAGGCTACATCGGGTGAGGCGGCGTCGGACGAAGTGGCATCGGTCGAGGCGGCATCGGTCAAGACGATTGAATTGCGCTGTGACGAAGCGGATCTTTTCATGCGGACTCCCACCTTCCCGACGGACTGCATATGTTCATACATCGTTACGGAATCAGTGTAATGGAGCGAGCATGTCATGATGCCAGAATCGCGCAGCGGCATAAATCCGTTGGCGGATCCTGTGTTTTGTTACGCTGACGGTTGCTCAGCGTAACAAAACACAGGATCCGCCAACGGATTTGTTGCATGTTCCGTCCGCAGCCGCTCGAAAATCCGCAGACGGTCCCCGCCCCGGATAGAGGACCGCGGCCCGTCATGTCATGCCGTATGATCCGCATCGTCCTTCAGGGACGGGGCCAGCGTACCGGCAAGCGGGCGTTCGCCGGGGCGCGCCAGCGGGCCGACCAGTTCATGCGCGGTATACGGCTCCTCAAGATAGGCGATGTCGGCTTCGCTCAATCGCAGGCCGAGCGCGGCGACGGCGTCATCCACGCGTTCAGGCTTCGAACAGCCGACGATCGGCGCGGTCACGCCCCTCGCCCAATGCCAGGCAAGCGCCACCTGCGCCATCGGAGCGCCCAGTCGTTCGGCCACTTCGGCCACACGGTCGACAATGGGCATATCCTGTTCGCGGGCGCGGTCGTACTTGTTGCGCATGGTGCCATCCGTCGTGCCGCGCTTGGAAGACGACGCCCAGCCCGGATGCGCCAGATGGCCGGACGCCATCGGCGAATAAGGCGTCAACGCCACGTCATATTGGCGGCATACCGGGATCAGCTCGCGCTCGTCCTCGCGGTACAGCAGATTGTAATGGCACTGCATGCTGGTGAATTTCGTCCAACCGTTCGTCTCGGCCAGCGCCTGCAGATTATGGAATTGATAGGCGTACATTTCGCTGGCGCCAAGCGCGCGCACCTTGCCGGCCCTGACCAGCGAGTCCAAAGCCTCCATCGTCTCTTCGGCCGGTGTGTCATAGTCGAAACGGTGGATGATGTACAGGTCAAGATAATCGGTGCCAAGCCGCTGCAAAGTGCCGTTGACCTCGCGTTCGATGGCTTCGGCCGACAGATGCCCCTCATTGAAATACACTTTGCTGGCCAATACCATGCGGTCGCGCGGAATG
The DNA here is from genome assembly GCF_056356755.1 of Bifidobacterium sp. LH_449. Classification (NCBI taxonomy): domain Bacteria; kingdom Bacillati; phylum Actinomycetota; class Actinomycetes; order Bifidobacteriales; family Bifidobacteriaceae; genus Bifidobacterium; species Bifidobacterium sp. LH_449. Next base: position 85,738 of record NZ_JBKEUV010000010.1, on the reverse strand, counting down.
TCCAATCGCTTCAAAGCGCTTCCGATGTATTCCTCGGAAGTGCCGAAGGCATAGCAATTCGCGGTGTCGATGAAATTGACGCCCTGTTCGTAGGCGTGAGCGATGATCCGCCGCGTCGCGTCCTCGTCGATCGTCCACTGATGGAAATCGGGGGATGCCTTGCCGAAGCTCATGCCACCGAGGCAAACCTTCGACACGCGGATCCCCGACCATCCCAGCGAAGCGTATTGCATATCCGTCATACCGGCTCCTTCTTTCCGCATCGTTCGATCATTGTCCGTATTCCATCATCGCGCCGACACGCCGTCGATGTCCAATGCGTGCAAGGCATGCGGCGCCATCACGTTCGCGCATGGACGCACTGCTTGGAGCGGCCCTGCGGTGAGGACCTCGCGGTGTTGTGTTTGCAGGGTTGAGGCTCATGGTTTTTGCGAAGCAGGTGTTGGCGGCCTGCAAAACGGAACGGGATGGGGATTGTGCTGAACCGCACTCCAAAGTTGGATCGGAAATATTCTGATCTGCTTGTCGAAGGTGTGTTTCCCATGCCGCAGGACAGGAGAAAGTATGTCAGCGACCGATATGCGCGATGTGTCGCCGGTCTGCTGCGTAGTGGCTGGAGCGCGGTCCACTTTTTGGGCCGGTGTCGGCGGAAGCGTAGAGACGGCGGGGCGTCGCCGATGGGGTGCGGCGGGGAGGCCGGGGGCACACGGAAAATGATTGCGCAACCATTCCCAGCAAAAACACAGGAACGGCATTACTATGGTGAAGCGACGGAACCCCGATGTCGAGAGATTCCGAACATGACGAGGCAAAGCTTCAAAGGAGGGCTTTATGGTCTACAGGATGATTTTCAATCAGACGGCGTATTTTGGTCGCGGCGCGATCAAGGAGATTCCGGGCGTTGCCAAGTCCCACGGCTTCACGAAGGCGTTCATCGTCACCGATCCGGTGCTGATGGAGACCGGCACCGTCAAGAAGGTCACCGACGTGCTTGACGAAGCCGGCATGCCGTATGAGATCTTCGACAATGTGCAGCCGAATCCGCCGGTCGAAAACATCAAGGACGGCGTCGCCAAGTTCGCGGCCTCCGGCGCCGACTTCCTGATCGGCCTCGGCGGCGGCTCCCCGCAGGACACCTGCAAGGGCATCGGCATCGTCACCGCCAATCCGGAGTTCTCCGACGTGCTTTCCCTGGAAGGCGTCGCCGACACGAAGAATCCGTCCGTTCCGATTTTCGGCGTGCCGACCACCGCCGGCACTGCATCCGAAACGACCATCAACTACGTCATCACCGACACCGAGCATAAGCGCAAGTTCGTCGCCGTCGATCCGCACGATATCCCGATCGTCGCCTTCGTCGACCCGGATCTGACCGATTCGATGCCGCGCGGTCTGAAGGTCGCCACCGGCCTTGACGCTCTGACGCACGCCATCGAAGGCTACATCACGCCGGGTGCCTGGAGCCTGTCCGACTGCCTGTCGATGCAGACCATCCGCATGATCGCGAAGAACCTCGCCAAGAGCGCCGATGGCGATGTCCCCGCCGGCGAGCAGATGGCATACGCCTCCTACATCACCGGCATGGCCTATTCGAACGTCGGCCTCGGTCTGGTGCACGGTATGGCCCACCCGCTGGGCGGCCGTCTGGGCGTCGCCCACGGCGTCGCCAACGGCATCCTGCTGGCCCCGGTCATGGAATACAACAAGGACTACACCGGCGAAAAGTATCGTGACATCGCCGACGCCTTCGGTGTTGAGGATGCATACACCGGCGATCTTGAAACGGTGCGCGACGAGGCCGTCGCCGCCGTCGCCAAGCTCACCCGAGATTTGGGTAATCCGACCACCATCAGCGAAGTCGGCGCCACCGAGGCCGATCTGGAAGGCCTTGCGCAGGACGCATTCAATGATGTGTGCACGCCGGGCAACCCGCGTCAGGCCACCAAGGAAGACATTTACGCCATCTACAAGAGCCTGATGTAATAGACCGGTCCCGAAACCGAGATATACGGAATCCCGTTTTCCGCAGGTTCGCGGAGGGCGGGATTCGCCTTTTTCGGGCCGTTCTTTCGCCTGCCTTCTGTTGTTCGTTTTCGGCTGTTTCTTGTCCGTCCTTCAGGCCGTTCCTGCCTTTTCCGGCCGTCCCCTTGTCCCTCCGTCCGTCTTTTGGCCGTCTTCCTGCGCCGCCCGGAATCCGATCGGCCTGGATCGCCGGCAAATCGATATGTGATTGCGCTTTACGGCTACAATGAGGAATCATGAATGCACAGGATGAGCAAAAGATTGATTTTGCGTCGGTTTTCCCGTCCAAAGGCGACCCGCGCAGACCCCCCGAATGGTACGGGCGTGCGCTGCTGTATACGGTGATCGCCGTTTTCCTGGCATATTTCGTATGGCAATCCTGGTTCAAGGTTTCAGGCATCGTCCTGAACATCATCATTTCCCTGTTCATCGCATTGGCGATCGAACCGATTGTCGTTTCGCTGGTGAAGCACGGCTGGAAGCGCGGCATGGCCACCGCGATCAGTCTGATTGGCCTGATCGTCATCATATGCGTGCTGCTGGCGCTGTTCGGCAACATGTTCGTGCAGCAGATGATCCTGATGCTCAAGGGCATGCCTGCGCTGTACGAGCAGATCATGCAGGCCGTCGAGCAGTATACGGCGTTCAAGCTGCCGGAGATCGAAAGCCTCGGCGTCGAGGTGTTCAAGAACATCCAAGGCTCCTGGCTGACCGATTTCGCCGGTCAGGCGTTGAACACTGTCGCCGGTTTTGGCGGTTTCCTCATCGACCTGCTGACCGTCTGCATGGTGACGTATTACATCTCCGCTGCGGGCCCGAAGCTGCGCCGCAGCTTCTGCCAGTGGCTGGGGCCGCAGATGCAGCGCAGATTCCTGCTGGTGTGGACGGTCGCGCAGAATCAGATTTCAGGATTCCTGTTCTCCCGTACGATTCTGGCCGCGATCAACGCCACGTGCACGGCGATCTTCCTTGAGATCATCCACGTTCCGTACTGGCTGCCGCTGGCGCTGTTCTGCGGCCTGGTCTCGCAGTTCATCCCGACCGTCGGCACCTATATCGGCGGCGCGCTGCCGGTGGTGTTCGCCTGGGGGTCGAACGGCATCTATTCCGCGCTTGGCGTGCTGGTGTTCATCACCGCGTATCAGCAGGTGGAAAACCTGCTGCTTTCGCCGAAGATCTCCCAGCGTACGATGGATCTGAATCCTGCGATCGCCTTCCTGTCGGTTCTGGTGTTCGGCTCCCTGTTCGGCGCTCTCGGCGCGTTCCTCGCCTTGCCGATCACCGCAAGCCTGCAGGCCATTTTCAAGGTTTCCACAAAGCGGTATGACCTGGTCGATTCGCCGCTGATGAACGATCCGCAGCCGACGCACAAGTCGAAGGTCGTGGAAGGCGTCGAAATGATCGGCGAGCAGGTGGCGCATCATATGCCGCGTGCCGCACAGGGCTCGAGCGGACGCGTGCCGATGAACGAGGAGCTGCGGCATCTGCGCGAGCAGGCGTATAGCATTCCGACGTCTGAGGAATTGGACGAGTCGCAGACGATCGCCATCCCCAAGGGCGTGCTGTCGAAGCGGTCTGGCGCGGGAATTGCGCATGACGGCGATGCGATTCCGTCGGATGCGCCTGCCGAGGCGTCCTCCGTCGAACCGTCCTCCACCGACGATGCGATGGAGGACACGGCGACCCCGCATGACGGTCCGTCATTCGGCGGGGCCGCGCCGCATGACGCGCGCAAGCCCTCCGACGATAATCCGCGAAGCAGGTGGCGTTGACGAATGGCGTTGCTCAGTGTTCTTGATGTCATAACAATGCTGGTCGGTTTCGTCGGATTGGCGTATCAGGCCGTCTGCATTGTCGTTTCGCTGTTTTCCAAGCCGGTGGAGTTTCCCGACGCCCCCATGGACAAGCGTTATGCGGTGTTGATTTCGGCGCGCAACGAGGAGAAGGTGGTCGGCAATCTGATCAACTGCATCCACGAGCAGACCTATCCGGAATCGTTGGTCGACATCTGGATGGTCGCCGATAACTGCACCGATCACACCGCCGACCTGGCGCGTTCGATGGGCTGCCGTGTGATTGAACGTTTCAATAAGGAGCAGATCGGCAAGGGGTACGCGCTGACGTATCTGCTGGATCATATGGAAAGCATCGGCGCCGCCGATAGGTATGACGCGTTCTTCGTGTTCGATGCCGACAATAAGCTGGATTCGCATTATATCGAGGAGATGAATAAGGCGTTCCAATCCGGATTCCGTATTCTGACCAGCTATCGCAATTCGGTGAATCTGTCGGAGAATTGGGTGTCGTCGGGCTCCGCCCTATGGTTTATCCGAGAATCGCGTTTCCTGAACGCCTCACGCATGCGTCTGGGCACCAGCTGCCATGTCGGCGGCACCGGTTTCATGTTCTCCAAGGAGATCATGAAACGCAACAAGGGCTGGAAATTCCATCTTCTGACCGAGGACTTGGAATTCACGATGGATTCCGTGCTGCATGGAGACCGCGTCGGATTCTGCGGCACCGCGATGCTGTATGACGAGCAGCCTGTGACCTTCGCGCAGAGCTGGCGTCAGCGCCTGCGTTGGAGCAAGGGCTTTTTGCAGGTGTTCCGCTACTACGGCCCCGCACTGATACGACGCGCCGTCCGTGAACGTGATTTCTCCGCGGTCGATCTGACGTTGCTGATCTGCCCGTTCATGGTGTTGGCCACGGTGCGCATCGCGATGGGATTCCTGTTCGCGGTCTGCGGTTTCGTGACATGGCAAAGCCAGTTGGGCGCGTTGAACGGCTGGATGGTCGGCATCATCACATCGGTGTTGGTGATGATGGCGTTGGCGGCGTTGACGATTGTGGCCGAACGCGACCACATCGGCGCGACGAATAAGGAATTGCTGGCCTATGTGTTGAGTTTCCCCGTCTACATGCTGAGCTATGTGCCGATCTCCTTCCAGGCGATGTTCTCGAAGGCCGAATGGAAGCCGATCGTGCATAAGGGCTCGTGACATGCGCTGATTCGCCGATGCGGCGATTCGTTGATGTGACGATTCGTTGATTGCACAGCGCCTCGTCGATTTTCGACGGGGCGCTTCCGTATGCGCCCGCCTATGACGATGTCGGAATGCGGAAATCCCGTGGGGGCGCCCGCTTTCTTGCTATCGTTTACGGTATGGACCCAACAGTCAACGCGCCGGTCGATGCCGGCTACATCGCGCCCAATCCCAACGCCGCCGTTTCGATTCGCGGCCTGTACAAACGTTTCGCGGACAAGGTCGCCGTCAACGGCCTCGCCTTGGATATTCCGATCGGTTCGTTCTATGGACTGGTCGGCCCGAACGGCGCCGGCAAGACGACGACGTTGAATATGGTGACCGGTCTGCTGCTGCCCGATGCGGGTACGGCGATGATTCTGGGCCATGATGTGTGGAGCGACGTGAATCACGCGAAACGCATGATCGGCGTGATGCCGCAGTCGGACCAGATCTTCGACCGGTTGACCGGCATGCAGCTTCTGGTGTATTCGGGCATGCTGCGCGGCATGAAACGTGACGAATCCGTGAAGCGTGCCACGGATCTGCTCAACGCTTTCGACTTGACGGGTGCGGCCAATACGATGGTGGCCGAATATTCGGCCGGCATGACGAAGAAGATCTGCCTGGCCAGCGCGATGATCCATAGCCCGCGCATTCTGGTGCTGGACGAGCCTTTCGAATCGGTGGACCCGGTGTCGAGCGCCAATCTGCGTGACATTCTGATCGAATACGCCGCGACGGGCGGCACGGTGATCATCTCCTCCCATGTGATGGCGTTGGTCGAGAAGATGTGCACGCATGTGGCCGTGATCAATGACGGTCAGGTATGCGCGGCCGGCACGGTCGACGAGGTCGCCGCCGGCGAGGATCTGGAGGACCGCTTCCTGCAGTTGGTCGGCGGGCGTCATGCGGCGGCGCATCTGGAATGGCTGGATGGCGGCATGCCGTCCCCGTCCGAACGAGAGGCCGGCGATGAGTGAGGCGCTGACATTGGTACGTCTGCGCTGGTCGCTGACGATTGCGGCCATGCGCAAATCCGTCGGCCAGATCATAGGCTATGCGGTCTGCGTCCTGCTGGGGCTCGCCGCGGTGTCCGGCGCCACCATGCTCGCCTGGCAGCTGGGCACCGGTCTGCCGCAGGTCGATTGGTCCGCATTGGGGTTGGACGCCGGGGCCGACGCGCACTCGACGTACGAGGTCGTTCTGAAGGCCGGCGTCGTGCTGGTCGGAACCGGCATCATGCTGTTCGTCGCATTCGTGCAGCTGATGTACATCGGCGAAGGCTCGACGATGAGCCCGGGCAAATTCTCGCTGTACGGCATCAAGGACCGGACGCTGCAGCTCGGCCTGCTTCTGGCGGGACTGAGCGGTCTGCCGGCCGCCTTCGGCGTGGTCGGCTTCATGCTGTGGGCCATGGCCTATCGTTGGATGGGGCCGCTGCCGGTGCTGGTCGGCGTCGTCAGCGCGCCGCTGATCGTACTGACGATGATGAGCTTTTCCAAACTGGTCATTTCCCTGGCCACCACGTTGGTCCGGTCCAAACGCGGCAAAGGCATGTTCTACGTGGTGGTGCTCATCGTGTTCATACTGATGTGCCAGCTGCCCAATCTGCTGATTAACGGCGGCATCGAAAACGGCGTCAGCCTGGACACGCTCGACGGCGCCGCGGCGATCGCCGCATGGACCCCATTCGGCGCGGCCTTCCAACTGCCTTTTGACGCATTCGCCGGAATGTGGGGCCTTCTCGTGGCGCGCGTGGCCATACTGGCCGTCACATGGCTGCTGTGCTTCATCGGCTGCACATGGTGTCTGAAACATGAGCGTCTGGTGTCCGGCGCATCCGAAGAGGCGGTCAAAGCCAAAGGCATCGGCGCGTTCGCGTGGATGCCCGACTCGGTGTCCGGCGCGATCTCCGCGCGGCTGTTCACCTATATGAAACGCGATCCCAGGCAGGCCCCGATGTTCGCGATGCCGCTGCTGTTCGTCGTATTGTTCGCCATGCAGTCGCGAGGAGTCACGGCGGTGGTGTGGCAGACGATGCCGCTGAGCGCGCTGTTCCTGGTATTGGTGGAAGGCAACGGCCTGGCCTACGACGGACGTGGATTCGCCATGCAGGTCATCAATGCCGTGGACGGCCGCGATGACCGTTTCGGCCGCATACGAATCTACACCGCACTCATCCTGGCATACATGCTGGTGCTTATGGCGGTGTGCTTCATCGTCACCGGCGATTGGCGCACGACGGACGGCATCCTTCTGGGCGCGATCATGACCGCCGTGGGAATCGGCGTCTCCCTGTGCGGACTGGGCCTGGCGGAAGTGCTTTCCTGCGTGCTCATGTATCCGGTTCCTTCCATGGACAAGCCCTTCTCCTCCCCGCAGGGGCGTGCCGTGGCGCAGGGATTCTTCCCGTTCGCCCATGTCCTCGGCATGTACGTGCTGATGCTGCCGACCGGCATCGTCGCCCTGGTGCTGGCGTTGACCGGCAATTCCGGCGCGATGTGGGCGGTGGTTCCCGTGGCGCTCGCCAACGGGGCGGGCATGACGATCGCCGGTTCGTGGCTCGGCGGTAAGCTGTTGAACGCTCGCATGCTGAACGTGATGGCGACGTTGGATTCGTTCGCGTCCCTGCAGAAGTGAGCGAACCGTTTCATTCGCCTACAAGGAGCGCGCTATGCCGGCGTCCGAGCCATCATCAGCACAATCACGCGAAGCGGCGATGCCGGCCCGTCGGCGTCGCCCCGTCATAATCGCGATATCCGTACTGGTGACGACGCTGCTTGTCGGCGGATACATCGCCGGCGACATCTGCGATGCGCTGCCCGGCGCGTTGACGCTGCAGACGCAGGAGCGCCGCGAAATCCCCGCGGCGGCCTCCTCGATCGAAGCCGGCATCGTCGCAGGAAAGGTCGATACGAACATCGCAGTCAGCAAAAAGGACGCGCAGCGGCTGGTCGACGAGCTCACGTCGACCGACGGCATCGGCGACGTCGCGGTATCACTGACCGACGGCAACGGCGACGTGATCGTCGAATACAATGCCGACGCCGCATACGAGCCGGCCTCCACACTGAAAACGCTGACGGCATTGGCGGCGTCGACGACGTTGGACATGAGCGCGACATTGGATACGGAAACATATCTGATGCAGCACGATGACGACACGGCGACGCTGCTGCTGAAAGGCAACGGCGATATGCTGCTGGGGGCGGGCGACGGCGACGCCGACCATGTGAACGGCCGTGCGGGATTGGGCGCATTGGCCGAAAAGACGGCGCAGGCGTTGGGACAGCGCGGCATCACCGCAGTGCGATTGCAGTATGATGACAGCCTGTTCGGCGAGGACCGTTGGCCTGATTCGATGGAGGAACGCGATCCCGACCACGTGTATTACGCGCCGGTGGCCTCGATGGCCGTCGACGGCGGCCGCGATTGGGGCGGAGCGGAACCGCCCGATCCGGATTCGTTCGCGCAATATCCGCCGTTGAGCACGCAGCCTGCCGCGGACGCAGTCGGCATCTTCGCCACACGGCTGGAAGAAAACGGCATTGCGGTCGAAGGCGATGTCGGCGTCGCCGCCGTGCCCGACGGCGTCAGCCCGATCGCCTCGGTCAGCTCCGCGCAGCTCAATGAAATCCTCGCCTTCGCGCTGCGGCAATCGGACAATACGATCGCCGAAGAATTCGGCAGACTGACCGCCTTGGCCACCGGCGACGACAATTCGCCCCAAGGTGCGACGCATGCCGTGAAAACCGTGCTGGAACAGCTCGGCATCAACACCGACGGCCTGGTCATGGGCGACTGTTCCGGCCTCACCGTCGGCTCCCGCCTTACCGTGCGCACGCTGAGCGACGCGCAAACCTACAATCTCACCGCCGGATCGGGCGCCGCCGCAGCGGAGGGGCTGTCGGTATCCGGCCTCATCGGCACGGCCGCATCCCGACTTTCCGATGCCGACGACGCCGGCCTCATCCGCGCGAAAACGGGAAGCCTGGGGAACGTCACCTCGATGTGCGGCAATGTGACGCGGCATGACGGCGGCGTTCTGTCCTTCGCGGTCATCGTCAACGATCCGGAGGACTACGCCGCCGCACGTGACGCCATCGACGTATTCGTCTCGTCATTGCCGGACCTCTGAGGCGATGCGGTATCGCGGCGACGCCGACATCCCGAATCATCCGCACAACCAATGTCGGCAATCCGATAAGCAAAGCAAACGAAATCGAAGGACGCATATGGCATATACGGCACGGATGCGCAAAGCCGTGGGCGCATTGCGGGAAGCGCTTGAATCCCGGGGATTCGGCCTGCAATCCGAGCGCTTCGCCCAGCATGGCGAACATGCCGCCGATCCGGACGCGCCGCTGATCGTGGTCGCATGCTCCGGAGGGCGTGATTCGACGGCGCTCGCCGCCGTAAGCGCGAAAGTGTGCGCGTCGCTGGGACTGCGTTGCGGCGCGATCGTCGTCGACCATCGCTTGCAGCAAGGCTCGGACGAAGTCGCGGCAACAGCCGCGGAGCGCTGCGAATCATTGGGATTGTCTCCCGTGACGGTGCTGTCGGTCGACGTGCGTGAATCCGGGCGGGGCATGGAGGCCGCGGCGCGCGAGGCGCGGTATGCGGCCATCGAACGGCAGGCGCGTCGCTGGGACGCCTCAGCCGTGTTGTTGGCGCATACGCAGTCCGACCAGGCGGAAACCGTGCTGATCGGACTTCTCAGATCCGGAGGATTGGACGCCGTCGCCGGAATGCCGGCCTCATTCGAACGCGGCGGCACGCTTTTTCTGCGCCCTTGGCTGACGTTGACGCGCGCCGACACGACGGGGATCTGCGAGGATCTCGGCTTGGATTGGTGGGACGACCCGACCAACGGCGACGCCTTCATACGTGAAACATCGTCGGAATCGCCGGCAGGCCCGCCAGAGGAATCCTCTACGGACGCCTCGTCGGAATCGCGGCGAACGCCGGCGGCCGGATTGGATTCGTCGTTCCCGCTGCGCTCACGCATACGACAGCAGCTGATTCCGTATATCAACGATTTCGCCGGCGGCGATATCGTCCCGCGTCTGGCGCAGGGCGCACGCCTCGCGCAAATGGACAAGGCCTTTCTCGACGATCTTGCCGACCACGTCCTGCGGCAGGCGGTCATCCCTTCCGACGCTCCCGGCAGACCCGTCGGCCCTGATGCCGGAGCCGCCCAAAAAGGGAAAACCGTATTGCGATTGCGGGTAGGGGAGCTTGCCGGTCAGCCGGCGTCGGTGAGATTGCGCGCGATCGCGCACGCATTGGCCGGAGCGCAGGTACCATGTGCGTCGCGGCATATCGAAGCCATCGACGCCCTGATAACGGATTGGCATGGGCAGCGCGGCGTGAATCTTCCCAGTGGATATTCAGCGATCCGTCAGAAACACGTCATTCGTGTATGCCAAGATGGAACGCATGAAAATCGCGGATATACAGAATGACATCGACCACGAGCTGATCACTCGAGAACAGATCGCCGGCAAGATCGAAGAAGCGGCCGCGCAGGTCAGTGAGGATTATCGCGATAGGAATCCGCTGCTGGTATGCGTGCTCAAAGGTGCGGTGAATACTCTGGCGGCGTTTTCGCAGGCGTTGAGCATCCCCGCGCAGATGGATTTCATGAGCCTGTCCAGTTACGGATCCGGTACCGAATCCAGCGGAACGATCACCGTCCGCCAGGATCTGTCCACGGATGTCCGCGGACGGCATGTGCTCATCGTCGAGGATATCGTCGATTCCGGAATCACGCTTGCATGGCTGATCGAGGAATTGAAGCGCCGCGGGGCCGCGTCCGTCGAGGTTTTTGCGCTGCTGGAGAAGCCGGCGCGCCGCAAAGTGCAAGTGGATGTGAAATATAAGGGATACGAAATACCGGATGAATTCGTCGTCGGCTTTGGCTTGGACTACGACGAGCGCTACCGCAATCTCGATTCGATCGCGGTGCTGAAGCCCGCAGTATATGAAGGAGGGAATGAATGAGTTTCCCGCAAGGCAATGGCGGAAATAACGGCAATCCGTTCAACAACCCGTTTAATCGCGGCAATGGCGGAAATAACGGCAATAATAATCGCGACAACAAGCCGCGCTCCGTATGGCAGTCCCCATGGCTGTGGGGCGTCGTCATCGTCGTGATGGCCATCATGGTGTTCCAGCTGTTCTTCGGAACGGGCACGCAGACCATCGACACCAAGGACGGTCTGCAGATCCTTGACAGCGGTAACGTCAAATACGCTCAGATCGTCGACAATACGCAGCAGGTCAAGCTGGAACTGACGGCCGATTATTCCAAGACCGATCCGGATACCGGACGAGTGAAGAACTACGGCAAGAACGTCCAGTTCTACTACACCTATGCGCAAAGCGCCCAGGTGGTGCAGGCGGTGGAGAAAGCCAATCCGGCCAACGGCTGGACCGCCACCATGCAGCAGACCAGCATCTGGTCGTATCTGATCACCTCGCTGCTTCCGTTCTTCATCATCTTCGGCCTGTTCTGGTTCCTGATGAGCCGTATGAGCGGCGGAGCCGGCGGCATGTTCGGCATGGGAGGCAAGAAGAACAACGGCAAGCTGCTTGACGGCCAGACCCCGACCACGAAGTTCGCCGACGTGGCGGGCGAAGAGGCCGCAGTGCAGGAAGTCGAGGAAATCAAGGACTTCCTCAAGGATCCCTCCCGATACAAGGCTTTGGGCGCCCGCATCCCGCGCGGCGTGCTGCTGTACGGCCCTCCCGGCACCGGCAAGACGTTGCTCGCCCGCGCCATCGCAGGCGAGGCCGGCGTGCCGTTCTACTCGATGGCAGGCTCCGACTTCGTGGAGATGTTCGTCGGCCTGGGCGCGTCCCGCGTCCGCGACCTGTTCGAGGAAGCGAAGAAGAACGCTCCGGCGATCATCTTCATCGACGAAATCGACGCGGTCGGACGCAAGCGCGGTTCCGGCATGAGCGGCGGCCATGACGAACGCGAACAGACGCTCAACCAGCTGCTGGTCGAAATGGACGGCTTCAACAACGACACCAACCTGATCATCATCGCCGCGACCAACCGTCCGGACGTGTTGGATCCCGCATTGCTGCGTCCTGGCCGTTTCGACCGCCAGGTCGCCGTCGAGGCGCCCGACCTGGAAGGGCGTGAAGCCATTCTGAAGGTCCACGCCAAGGGCAAGCCGTTCGTTCCGGACGTCGACCTGCGCACCATCGCAGTGCGTACGCCGGGCTTCACCGGCGCCGACCTGGCCAACGTGCTGAACGAGGCCGCATTGCTGTGCGCCCGCGCCGGAGCCCAGCTGATCGATAACCGTGCGATCGATGAAGCCATCGACCGCGTGCAGTCCGGTCCGAAGCGCCGCTCCAAGGGCATGGCCCTCGAAGAGCTGCGCAACACCGCCTACCATGAAGGCGGCCATGCGCTGGTGGCTGCGGCAATGCATCACACCGACCCGGTGACGAAGGTGACGATCCTGCCACGTGGCCGTGCGCTCGGCTACACCGCCGTCATGCCGACCGAAGACCGTTATTCGATGTCGCGCAACCAGCTGCTCGACCAGATGGCCTATGCGATGGGCGGCCGTACCGCCGAAGAGGTCGTGTTCCATGATCCGACCACCGGCGCGTCCAACGATATCGAAAAGGCCACGCAGATCGCCCGCCAGATGGTCGTCGAATACGGTTTCTCCTCGCAGCTGGGAGCGATCAAATGGTCGGATGACGACGAGCGCGGAAGCGGCGTCGAAGGCATGCTGGCCCGCAAATATTCCGAGCGCACCGCGCAGATCATCGACGACGAAGTGCTCAAACTCGTCGAAAACGCGCATACCGAAGCCTGGAACGTCATCAACGAAAACCGTGACGTGCTGGACGAACTCGTCCGCCAGCTGCTCGTCAAGGAGACGCTGAACGAGAAGGAGCTTGCGGCGATTTTCGCGAACGTCAAGAAGGCCCCGGAACGCGAGCTTTGGCTGAGCAACGAGAATCGTCCCGATTCCGACAAGCCTCCGGTCGAAATCCCCGAATCGCTCAAGCGTTCGGCGGGAATGAAGCCGGGCGAATGATGGCGTGCGCCGACGCCGGCACCAGCAGCGGTTTCGGCGTCAGATGCTCGAGGGGCATGCCGCGGATGTCGGCAGGCCCCTCGATTCGCTAAGGAACGAATGTCGCCGTTGCGGCAGACCGGAAAATCGACGGGCCGGAATAATGGTCGGAAAGATGCGTGGTGATGAACGAATCGACTTCAACGACGATCACAGGCGATGACGTGATCAGCGCGGACGTGACGCTGAACATCGACGCCGGTATGACGACGGAAGCATTGCAGCGTGCGCTGGGCAACCTGCATGTTGACGTTATCGTGCACTGCGATGATCCGGCGTTCTCGACGCTGGTCCCGAATGTCAGGATCAAGGTCGCCGACGTCGACGACGCGATGCTATCGATACCGGCATTGCAAACGATTATGCCATCAACGGCGCACACGCCTCCGCCGGAGACTCCGCCAACGGCTACGGCGTCGCAGCAAGGCGAACGACCGGCGAAACCGCAATCCGATTCCAGCCATCATGACGAGGTGACGCCGCATCGTGCGATCATTTCGATGGACAGCACGCTGCCCAATGCGGAACGCCTGTTCCGCACCGCCATCGCCACAGTGGACGCGGTCACCGGCAATCAGGTCGAAGGAATCTCGCCGCTGTACCATGTCAGCCGTTTCGACGGGCCCGACGCAATGTCGGCCGTCATGCAGATCGTCACCGCCATGCAGCCGCGCGAACTGATCGCAATGCTGCAAAGCATCGAACATCTGCATGAAGACGCCATCGACCTTGACGTCGTCGATTTCGAAGGCGTCGACAGCGATGAGGAGGACTGCCGCATTCCATGGCCGTCCGCGCGCGAACATGCCGGCGTGCTCGCCCCATGGATGGACATGGATCCCGAAGCGAAACTGGGCGGCGATCCCGTATCGTTCCTGCTCGCCATGGCCCCGGACGCAGGACGTGTGGGCATGCTGTCCGACGATTGGATCATTGGAGAGACCTTATGAAAGCACGTCGAACACCATGGTGGTATTACGCTGTCGGAATGCTCGCCGGCCTGCTGTGCGGCATCGGCATCGCCAAATACGGCGAGCGGAGCGGACTGGCGCTGATCGGCGCCTCCTGGCTGGTTCTCCTCATATTGGTCGCAATGGGCGTCGCCGTGCTGTGGATGGCGCTGCAGGTGCACAAATACACGACGACCGATCCGAAAAAACGCGCCATGCTGAGGCCTCTCGACCCGCAGAAGGCGGTCGCCACACTGGCGCTGTGCAAGGCGCTGGGCGTGGCCGGAGCCACGCTCGTCGGATGGTATGGCGGGCAGATCATCGCCAGCGTGGGCCATATCGAGGCGGAATTCTACCGTGACGCCGTCATCGAATGCGCGATCGCGGTCATCGTGTGCCTGGCCGACATGATCATCGGCATCGTAGGGGAGTGGCTGTGCCAACTGCCGCCGTTGGACGGGCCGGAAAGTGTGAAGACGGCGACGAGCGCGCAGCGTCGCTATCAGCGTCAGGCCGCGGCGACGAAGACCGTGACGAAAATCGGACATCGCTGAATACTGCGTGCCGGACATTCCGCGAAACGCCACAGGGCGCATGATGCGGCGCAATGGGATGCAAGAGGCCGCCGCGATCGGACCGGATCGCGGCGGCCTCTGATGATATATCGAGGGCGCATCATACGCCAGCGATTGCAGGCATACGCACGTCAGGCCTGCGGCACGCGGATCATCGCCTCCTGGCCCATCACCGCGACCAATTCGCCATCCTGCGAATACACCTTCGCCACCCCCAGGCCGCGGCCATGCGCGGCGGTCGGCGTGTCCTGGACATACAGATGCCACTGGTTGATGTCGACATCGCGATACCACCACATCGAATGGTCGATCGACGCATACGAAATGCCCGGCGTCGAAATGCTCAAGCCGGCGCGGCGCAGCACAGGCTCCATCATGATCTGATCGCAGCCCATCGCCAGCATCGCGCGATGCATCACCTGCGGCACGTCGGCATGGCCGTCGGCCTTCATCCACACCATCTGACGGCCGGAATCCTCGGCGGCGCTTTCCTTATCGGCGGTCAGCATGATCGTCCGCGTCACATGGCGAATGTCGAACGGCGACTTCTGCGCATAGAACTTCGCAAACGGCGAATGTTCGGCATACGGTGTCATCAGCTCTTTGGCGCTGGTCAACGATTCCGGATCCGGCACATCGGAGGGCATTGGGTCGGCGAATTCCACGCCCGTCTGGCCATGCTGCTGGAAGGAGGCTATGGCGGTCAGAATCGCGCCGTCGGCCTGCGTCACGTTCACCCGACGGGCCGAAAACGAACGGCCGTCACGCAGCGTCTCCACGTCGAACAGCAGATCCTGTCGGATATCGCCCGGAGAGATGAAATACCCGTGGATCGAATGCGGCAGCCGGTCCTCCGGGACCGTGCGGGAAGCCGCGACCAGCGACTGCGCGATCACCTGGCCCCCATATACGCGGCCGGTGGGGAAGTAGATGCTTTCACCCTTGATATACGTGTGGTCACGGCTGACGGTAGGTTCGTTCAACGCCAGAACCTTCGTCAGACGGTCAAGCGGGGTCTCGTATTCATCATTCATGTTTTGCCTCATTCCACTTCGCTTCATATGTCGCCTGCGCCTACGGCAAGGACCGCCGGAACACGAGTCCGACGGTCCTTGCCGTAGGCGGCATGCATGTCATGGCTGTGCATGCCTGTGCGCATGACAGTGCATCATACGCGGGTCAGCTTGCGATGCAGACGGTGCGGGCGAGCCGCGTCCTCACCCAAGCGGGCGACCTTGTTCTCCTGATAGGCCTGGAAGTTGCCTTCGAACCAGTACCACTTGGCCGGATTCTCGTCGTCGCCTTCCCACGCGAGGATATGCGTGGCGATGCGGTCGAGGAACCAACGGTCGTGGGAGACGACCACGGCGCAGCCCGGGAATTCGATCAGGGCGTTTTCCAACGATTCAAGCGTTTCGACGTCCAGATCGTTGGTCGGTTCGTCGAGCAGCAGCAGGTTGCCGCCCTGCTTCAGCGTCAGCGCCAGGTTCAAGCGGTTGCGTTCGCCGCCGGACAGCATGCTGGTGAGCTTCTGCTGGTCGGATCCCTTGAAGCCGAAGCTGGCCACGTAGGCGCGGGTCGGTACTTCGACGCCGCCGACCTCGATGAAGTCGAGTCCGTCGGACACGGCCTCCCACAGGTTCTTGTTCGGGTCGAGGCCCTGGCGTCCCTGATCGACGTAGCTGATCTTGACGGTGTCGCCGATCTTCAGCGAGCCGCCCGACAACGGTTCGAGGCCGACGATGGTCTTGAACAGCGTGGATTTGCCCACGCCGTTCGGGCCGATCACGCCGACCACGCCGTTACGCGGCAGCGTGAAGCTCAGATCGTCGATCAGCACGCGGTCGCCGAACGCCTTGTGGATGTGCTCGGCCTCCAGAACGGTGGAGCCCAGACGCGGGCCGACCGGAATCTGGATTTCGGAGAAGTCGAGCTTCTTGTTGTTGCGTGCCTCCTGCTCCATCTGGTCGTAGCGTTCCAGACGGGCCTTGTTCTTGGCCTGACGGGCCTTAGGCGAGGAGCGCACCCAGTCGAGCTCGTTCTTCAGGCGCTTGGCGAGCTTGGCGTCCTTGGCGCCCTGGATCTCCATACGCTTGGCCTTGGTCTCCAGGTACGTGGTGTAGTTGCCCTTGTACGGGTAAAGCTGGCCGCGGTCGACCTCGCAGATCCATTCGGCGACGTTGTCCATGAAGTAACGGTCGTGGGTGACGGCCACAACGGCGCCCTGATACTGGTGCAGGAACTGTTCCAGCCACAGAATCGATTCGGCATCCAAATGGTTGGTCGGTTCGTCGAGCAGCAGCAGATCCGGGGCTTCCAGCAGCAGCTTGCACAGTGCCACACGACGGCGTTCACCACCGGAGCACACGTTGACCGGAGTGTCCGGATCCGGGCACTGCAGTGCATCCATGGCCTGTTCGAGCTGAGAATCGAGATCCCAGCCGTTGGCGGCGTCGATATCGGTCTGCAGCTTGCCCATTTCTTCCATCAAAGCGTCGAAATCGGCATCCGGATTGGCCATTTCCTCACCGATCTGGTTGAAGCGGGCCACTTTTTCGGCGATTTCGCCGAAAGCCATCTTGATGTTTTCGCCGACGGTTTTGGTGTCGTCCAGCGGCGGCTCCTGCTGCAGAATGCCGACGGTGAAGCCCGGAGTCAGATAGGCTTCGCCATTGGACACGGTGTCAAGACCGGCCATGATCTTCAGCAGGGTGGACTTACCCATACCGTTCGGGCCGACGACGCCGATCTTGGCGCCGGGAAGGAAGTTCAACGTCACGTCATCCAAAATCACGCGATCGCCATAGGCCTTGCGGGCCTTAATCATCTGAAAAATAAACTCAGCCAAAGCTGCCCATCCTTCGAAAAAGACGTGGTAATCCTATTGATTTCGATACAACACCCCATTATTCCTTAAGCTGCCTACAGCGTGCCGCCCTGCGTGGATGAACCGCTGCCATCATCGCGGCGGACATGTCGTAATTCGTACGGCTATTCCGAAGACCGGTGCCTCTGCAAGCCCCCCCCAAAAAAAATCGGAAGAATGGTGCCGTGGTTCCGAATTTGTGTGCGAAGTATGACAGGATTATTGACAGGTGCTGTGCTGCTGTACCGAATGCCATATCGCTGTGATGCGTTGTGCGGTGATGCCGGCAATGCTGGCGGGCGTCGGTCGGCGACTTTGATTGGAGGCATGCCATGACGGTGTGGGATGCGATCGGACTGAGCCCGTCGGAGGTATTGTCGGTGCTTGCCGCATTGCTGCTGTGCGGTTTGATCGGTTTCGAACGTGAAGCAAGACGCAAGGAGGCGGGTATCCGCACGCATATGCTGGTCGGTTTGGGCAGCTGCCTGTTCGCGATGGTTTCCGTGCACGGTGCGATGTTCCTTGCGGATGGCGCGTCGTGGGACACTTCTCGTATCGCGTCTCAAGTGGTGACGGGTATCGGGTTTCTTGGTGCCGGTGTGATTTTCTTCAACAAGGACACCGTGCGAGGCCTTACCACCGCCTCCGCGATCTGGGTGGTCGCCGCAATTGGACTTGCCTGTGGCCTGGGCATGGTGGGGCTGGCCGCATTGGTCGTGATCGGCTATTTTCTCGTCGTGCTGGCAATCGCTCCGCTGGCGTTCATGCTGTTGAAGCGCAATCGTGACCATATCGTGCGACTGACCTATGAAGATGGCAAGGGCGTATTGCGGCAGACCATGCTGATGGCGTCGCGGTATGGTTTCGAACTGCATATCGTCGCCGCACATGATATCGAACATGAAGGCCGTGCTGGTGCGACCATGGAAATCCGCCTCAGCGGCCACGACGATCCGTCCTGTCTCATCGCACATGCCGCCGAAATCGACGGTATGCTCGACGTCAATCTTCTCGATCGCGACGAATGACGGGGAAGTCGCCGGCGCCTACCGTGACGTCCTCGTAAGGGGCGTGAAATCCGTGGCGGCGGGCGGCAACGCCCGCACCCTCGCCATGAACCCGCGAATCGCTTCGGTCTGCGACACGTCATAGGCGAAATCCAGATCCGCAGCCACTGAACGTGCGACATCATCGAACAGATCAATCATCGGATCAATCGCATTCCAAACGGCATCGACATCCGCCCTCGTATACGTCGCCAGATATCGGCGGTAATAGTCATCCGAAACATACAGGCGCAGATATTTGCCGGCCTTGCCGACGCTCACCGCGAAATCATGGTCGATGCCGGCGCGCCACGTCAGCAGACGAAACAGCATCGGCCGCACCACATCATCCAAATGGTCCATCACAAACGGCAACTGTCCGCGCCGCAAACCCTTCGCCACATTGTTCAGACACCAGCAGAATTCGTTGCATGTATCCGCAAACGCCTTCCGCGAAGGACGCTGCACCCAATAGCGTTCGTCGGACGTCATCCCGCCATCCGGCATGATGCCGTCCTTGTCGACCAGCGTGCGGTACAGCTCCAATCGTTCGGACAACGCGCTTGTCGGCATCACATGCAGGTCGATACGCACGCCATCCGTGAACAGCATCAGCCAGCAATACCAATTCGAGTGGTCGCAAGGCTCGTCACCGAATTCATCCGGATACTGCATGATCAGGCGCTCGCCGAAACGGTCGATCCAGGAACGGTCCTCGACGAACGGTGCGGTGTCGGTGACGACGAAACCGATGTCGTAATCCTGGAACATGTCGCGAGGCTCCTTCGGATTGGCGCGCGAACCTTCCACATAGGCGGCGCGAATACGCGGATCGGCTTGCGCCACGGAAACGATCAGGTCGTATATCTGCGATTCGGAACGCACGGATGCCTCCTGTTCTTATGCGCGGACGTGCGCCGCGACGTATCGGCGCTGTTGAGGGATGCTGCGGGGTGCGGCGGAATACGGCGGAACGCTGCCGGACGCGGCGACGCCGCGATCAGATGATGATGCCGTCGCAATGATCGATTTCATGCTGGATGATCTGCGCGGTGAAACCGGTGAATGCGGCGTGGCGCTCTCGGAAACGGTGGTCGAAATAAGTCACTTCAACGCGTTGATAACGCAGCGTACGGCGCTCGCCTTTGAGGGAGAGGCAACCTTCAGCGGTATCGTATGCGCCGTCCTTTGCGGTGATGATCGGATTGTACATGACGGTGATGCGGCCGCCGAAATCCTCGTCCACAAAGGCGATGATGCGCTTGGAAACGCCGATCATATTCGCGGCCATGCCGACGCAGCCTGCGCGATTTGCCTCCAGGGTGTCGGCCAGATCGACGGCGACCGCGCGGTCCTCGGCGCAGTCCGTTGCCGGCGTGGAAAGCTGGGAGAGAAACGGAATCGAAGTCATGATGGGCTGCTGCATGGCATCTCCTTTACTGATTGCACTGCCTAGGGAATCGCGCTGTGTCACCGAACATTATGATGCGTCGGCATTCCGCTCATACCGCCTATAGGCAGCTGTCGTATTCCGGCCTATCATCTATCATGGGGCGTCAGTCGGACGTATCGCTGCCGAATCGGTGCCGGCGCGTCCATGTCGATCAGCCTGCGGTTGGCGAGCTGCCGTAACGCCGCTGCGACGGTGGCGGGCGGCAGTCCCAACGTGAGCATGATATCGCGCGTGCCCAGTGTGGGCTGACGCCTGAGCAAAGCGAGGATGCGTGAGGCTGCGCCGTCTGTGTCGGTGGAGATGCTGCCGCCGTGTTTGGGAATGATTATACGGAAGGTTTCGATGGTGTTTTCGATGCGTGCGGGTTCTCGGCCTTCGCGCCTCAACGTCGCTTCGATGTTGAGGTAGCCTGCGCCGCCGCTGGTGATGACGGTGCCGCCGTCGGGATATGGCGTGGACTGCAGCAACGCAAAAAGGAACGGGTTACGGGTGGAAGGCGTCGCAGGCTTGGATAGAGTGCGTTTGGTGACTTTGCCGAACAGGCCGCCCGGATTGCCGATTTCCAGTCGGTCGGTATAGATGTTGATGTGCACGGGCGTGCCGAGCGCGTCGGGGGAGTAGTCGCGGTGGGTGAGCGCATTGCTGATCGCTTCGCGTAATACGTCGGCCGGATATGCGGGAAGTGCGTTACTGCGTTGGCTGGTGGCGCTTTGTTGGCCGGCGTCGCTCCCGTGATTGGTATCGCCCTCTTGCCCGGCATTGCTGTTTGACGTATGTTCAGCATTGGTCCATCGCATTAACGCTTCGACGGCATCGCCGATCATGATTGGAATGGGGCCGGTGAAGGTTTCGGCGGTAATCAGCTTGGCGGTGCCGCCGAACACGTCGTCATACGTTGTGCCGGGGAATATGGCGACGGTGATGTTCAATCGGGGGAAGAATTTTTGCGGATAGCGGCCTAATGCGAGCAGCGCTGCAAGCGTGGGACGGGCGTCGTCTTGTGTCGGCGCACTTTCAGTATGCTCAGTATGTTCGGTATTTTCGATATTTTCAGATTCGAATGCTGATTCAGATTCAGATTTGGATTGCGTGAGGATACGCAGATCAAACATCATATCCAAATCGCTGCGCCCCTCGAATACATGAGGATGCAGTTGGCGTTCGCGCGCCAGCAAGCCTTGCAGCAGTACCGGATTGAGGTCATCAATGGTTGCATCATTGACTGGTTGAATATCGTAAGCCGGCTGATTGTGTTCTTCCATTAATCGGTCGACTTCGTATCCGGTCATATGCCGGTCGCCGTCGCCTGTACGAATATAGGAACCGTTATATGGCCCGGCTGCGGTGATATAGCAGGGCTTTTCGCGCGGCTGCATTTCGTCGATTGCCGCGAATACCAGATTGGAGCCTTCAAAAGGGCAGGTGACGATAACCGGGCGCACTACAGGCGTGAGTTTTTCGCAGGCCTGGCTGAGCGCCTCCTGCATGGCGCGGGCGTTGAAATCTTCGACCGGCGTGAATCCGCCTTTTTCGCTCAAGCCAAGAATAATGTAGCCGCCGTTGCCGTTGGAAAAGGCCGAAAGTGTTTCGGTGATGGTGGAACTGATCCGGCGTTTGCATTCCTTGACTTCGCACTGCTGCGTATCGTTGCCGATCAGACGCATCAGTGCGATCAGCTCGGTCATTTTGGCCGTATAGTCGTCGTTGTCCATCGCGCCACCTCAATCCGTTGCCTTCAGCCTACATGCCTAAGGTGCGTTTTTGTGGTTTTGCGCGTAGTGGCATAAATCTGTAGTGGGCCCTTTGGATTTATGCCACTGAGTTGTTGTCAGTGACACAAAACCAAAGGGCCCACTACAGATTTATGCCGCTGAGGGGTTGGTCTCAGTCAGTCGCACAATCGACGGGCTTACTGAATCGCGGCGAGAGCCTGATCCAGGTCGGCGATGATGTCGTCGGCGTTTTCGATGCCGCAGCTCAGGCGGACCAGATCGATGCCGACGCCGGCTTCTTCGAGCTGTTCCTCAGTAAGCTGACGATGCGTGGTGCCTGCCGGATACAGTGTGCAGCTGCGGGCGTCGGCCACGTGGGTGGCGATGGAGATCATCTTCAGATGGTCAAGGAAGGACGACACCTTTTCGCGGCCGCCCGGCACACCGAAGGAGATGACGCCGCAGGTGCCGTTCGGCATGTACTTTTCGGCCAGCGCATGGTACTTGTCGCCCGGCAGGCCCGGGAAGTTCACCCAGCTGATGCGCGGGTCGGAGGCGAGATATTCGGCGACCTTCTGCGCATTCTCGCAGTGGCGCTGCATACGCACGGCGAGGGATTCCAGATGCATGCCCATGATCCAGGAGTTGATCGGGGCCGGGGTGGAGCCGAAGTCGCGCATGAGCTGTGCGGTGGCCTTGGTGATGTAGGCGGCCTTGCCGAAGTCCTTCGCGTAGGTGACGCCGTGGTAGGAGTCGTCCGGCGTGGTGAGGCCCGGGAACTTGTCGGCGTGGGCCATCCAGTCGAAGTTGCCGGAGTCGACGATCGCACCGCCGACGCAGGAGCCGTGGCCGTCCATGTACTTGGTGGTGGCATGGGTGACGATGTCGGCGCCGAATTCGAATGGACGGCAGTTGATTGGGGTCGGGAAGGTGTTGTCGACGATGAACGGCACGCCGTGGCGGTGTGCGGCGTCGGCGAACTTTTCGAAGTCGAGCACGATCAGCGCCGGGTTGGCGATGGATTCGCCGAACACTGCCTTCGTGTTCGGGCGGAACGCCGCCTCGAGCTCTTCCTCAGAGCAGTCGGGGCTGACGAAGGTGCAGTCGATGCCCATCTTCTTCATCGTCACGTTGATGAGGTTGAAGGTGCCGCCATAGATTGCGGAGGACGCCACGATGTGGTCGCCATTGTTGCAGATGTTGAACAGGGCGAAGAAATTGGCAGCCTGGCCGGAGGAGGTGAGCATGGCCGCAACGCCGCCTTCAAGCTCGCAGATCT
Organism: Bifidobacterium sp. LH_449; assembly: GCF_056356755.1. NCBI lineage: Bacteria > Bacillati > Actinomycetota > Actinomycetes > Bifidobacteriales > Bifidobacteriaceae > Bifidobacterium > Bifidobacterium sp. LH_449. The sequence goes on along the minus strand of NZ_JBKEUV010000010.1, from coordinate 62,698 downwards.
TCGCTGCGATGGTGTCGCTGGTCGGATTCTGCAGGCGGGTGTAGAAATAGCCGCTTGCGGACAGGTCGAACAGACGGCTCATCTGTTCGCTGGACGTGTACTTGAACGTCGTCGCCTGAATGATCGGGGGAGTGCGGGATTCGCCGTTGCCCGGCTGGTAGCCGCCCTGCACGCACGTGGTGTCGATATGTTCGCTCATTAAAGCTCCTTTATCGGTGGAGATGATTGCGATGTCGTGAACACGGCCACTGTAGCACTGCGAACGGGACGGAAGCGCCTGGTATTCGCGCAGTGGGAGCACATATTTTTCGGCGTGTCGCAGATTTGCAAATTATTTCTTTCACAGATAAATTACCAACTGTTTATATTTCTTCTTAGTAAGTAAAGTAAACAAAATAATTTTTTGAGACCACTTTATACGGCCGCACATTTGCGATGGCGCAGAAAGGACGTGACAATGACGGACGCCAATCAAACCGGATCGACGCCTGCCGATATCCGTTCGCGCAATCGCGCTGTCATATTACGGTCGCTGTATCCCGATGTGTGGCGTTCCCGCGCTGAACTCGCCAAAATAACCGGCATCAGCAAAGCCTCGATATCAGACGTCGTTGCAGGTCTTATTGATGATGGTCTGATCGTTGAAGGCGGCTACCGCGCGTCGAGTCGCCCTGGAAAGCCCGCATTATTGGTCGGCTTCAATCCTGCCGCACGTCATATCATCGCCATCGATATTTCCGATATTCCTTCGTTGCACGGATATGTCAGCGATTTGACCGGCAACGTCATCCAATCGCGCACTGTGCAATCGGCGAATGGCGACCTGCCGCAAATCGACGACGTCATCGCATTGTGCGAAGAACTGATTGGCGCTGCAACTGCGCCGATTCTAGGCATTGGCATTGCGGTCCCCGGTACTGTCGACGATTCCGGTACGGTGTTGGACGCGTCCAATCTGCACTGGTCGTCCGTGCGTTTGCAAAGCCTGCTGGAACAACGCTTCAACCTGCCTGCGGTCGTATTGAATGATGCGGACGCCGCGGCCTTGGGCGAACGATATATGCAGCGTGGCGTGCGCAATTTGCTGGTGATCTGCGTTTCCCGCGGTGTCGGCGCAGGCATGATCATCGAAAATCGATTGGTGCGCGGCGACGGATTCGCGGCGGGGGAGATCGGTCATGTCGTTATCGATCCGACCGGGCCATTATGCGGCTGTGGTCGGCGTGGATGCTTGGAAACATTGGTGTCGGCGGCGGTGTTGCGTCAGAGGATTGCTGCTGACCCCCAATCGCGTCAGCAGATCCTTGGTGATGCGGCCGATATTCTCGGCAAAGCGCTGTCGATGCCGGTTTCCATGGCGAACCTTCGGGAAATCGCCGTCATGGGGCCTGACGATATCGTCGACGATGTTTTCCTTGAAGAATTAGGGAAAACGTTGAACGGCTGGGTGCGTACGGACGACGGCAATCCGATTACGGTGCGACGTACCAAACTCGGTCAGGAAATCGTGTCGTTGGGCGTCGGTGCCGCAGTATTGCAGACGCAGCTGAATATCCAATAGCGATGCATGCAAATTTTTCTGCGAAAACAGATAGCACAACAAAGGGAAAGGAACAACCATGGAAACCACGAATAATGTGGTTACGGACCGTTTGGTCGGCATTGATGTCGGCGGCACGAAGATTGAAGGCGTGCTCACCGACCTGAACGGCAAGGTGCTCGACGAGTACCGCGTTCCGGCGCGCCCGGGCGCACAGAACGTCGTCGACGACATCGTCGCCGTCGTGCGTCATCTGAGCGAGGAGCGCATCCCGGTCGGCATCGGCATTCCGGGGCAGGTCGATGAGAAGAACGGTGTCGTCAAGGACATCGTAAATCTCGACATCGTGCGTCTTGATCTGGCCGATGAAGTCTCCGACAGGCTGGGCGGCGTCCCGGTGCGTGTGGAGAACGACGTCAACGCCGCGGCTCTTGGCGCGGCCGCAATCGTTGACGCCCCGAAGGACGGCAGCGTGGTATTCCTGAACTTCGGCACCGGACTTGCCGCCGGTATCGTGAGCGACGGCAAGCTTGAGCATGGCTATTCCGGTGCTCTTGGCGAAATCGGCCACCTGCCGGTCGACACGAACGGTCTCAAGTGCGCCTGCGGCCAGCATGGCTGCCTTGAAACCGTTGCCTCCGGTGGCGCCGCCGTGCGCCTGTGGCCGACCGAAGACGGTCGTCCGCCGATGCCGGACGTTCTCGAAAAGGCCGCTGCCGGCTCCGAAGAAGCCCAGAAGGTCAAGCACATGCTCATCCACGGCATCGTCGACACGATTCAGGTGGTTATTCAGGGCTATGATCCGGCCATCGTCGCCATGGGCGGCGGCATGATCAAGACCGGTCAGCCGCTGATGGACGCTATTTTGGAAGAGCTGCACGCTCGCGAAAAGGACAGTCACTTCCTTGAGACGCTGAACATCGCGGCCCGCCTGCAGATGCTTCCGCCGGAAGAACCGGTCGGTGCCGTCGGCGCCGCCCTCGCAGTGGCCGTCGCCTGAACGGTCTCTCACAGCGTGTAACGATGCGGCCGATGGTGTCGAATGATGCCGCCGGTCGCATCGTCGTATAAAGGATGTATTCCCGGATTCGTTATCTGCGGAACGAAATGACAATCCGCGCGTAATCTGGAATATTGGTGGGGACATTTCGACGTTGCGAATTCGCCGTCAAAATCGGAACATGCGTACAGCGGCATACCACACGAACGCATTCCGATTATGTGCGAATCAGCCAAACCATAAGAGAGGCATCACTATGACCCGCATTCTGTTCGTCGTCGGCTCCAAGCGTGACGGTTCCTTCAACCACATCGCCGCAGAAGAGGCGGCCAAGGCTCTTGCAGGCAAGGCCGAAGTCGGCTTCCTGAACTACACTGACCTGCCGTTCTATGATCAGGGCGCCGAATTCCCGATGCCGGAAGCCGTCAGCCGCGTACGCGAGGAAATCCAGGCCGCCGACGGCATCTGGTTCTTCACCCCGGAATATAACTTCAGCTATCCTGGCTACCTGAAGAACCTGCTCGACTGGATGTCCCGCCCGCTTGACCCGACTTTCCAGGACATGACCAGCGCCATCGCCGGCAAGAAGACCGCCGTAGCCGCAGTCGCAGGCAACTCCGCCGGCAAGGGCGTGCGCGCCAAGCTCGCCGAACTTCTGGGCTTCATCAGGACCGACGTGCTGGAACAGCAGACAGGCATTGTCCTGCCGAGCGAAGCCTTCGTGACCGGTGCGTTCGAACCGACCGACGAAGACAAGGCCGCACTGGCCTCCCAGGCCGAAGCCTTCCTCGCTTTCATCGGCGAATAATCGAATGGTCGGAGGCATAGGCAGCGGCATCGCCTTGCCCTATTCCGCGCTGTCTCGCGCCGCCTCGAATTATTTCGCATCGGATGATGAAGTCGCGTCATGCGATATCATCATCCGATGCAAAGCAATCAGATCAAACAGACTCCGCGCGGCGTTTCGGCTACGCTGATCGCCGCCGTCGTATATGGCATGTTCCCGCTGTATTGGGCCGCGCTGTCCAGCGTCTCATCCATGAACGTCATGCTGTACCGCATTCTGACCGCGGCCATCGTCATGGTGCTGTTCATGCTGGCAAGCGGTCGCTGGCATGCGTTCATGCAATCCGTGAAGGCGATGTGGAAACGCCCGAAGATCTTCGCGGGCGCCGTCGCCGCGGCGGTGCTCGTCACCATTGATTGGGTCGTCTACATTTATTTGGTGTCCATCGGACACACATCCGAGGCGAGTGCGGCGAATTTCCTGTTGCCCCTGATCAACATGCTGCTGGCGTTGGTGATTCTGCGCGAAAAAACATCGGTCCTGAGCATCGCATCCATGGTGATCGCATTGTGCGGTGCCTCCCTGTACGTGATTGATACCGGCTCGTTCCCCGGACTGGCGATGCTGATGACCTTCAGCTACAGCGGATATTGCCTGATCAAACGATTCGTGCCGCTCGATCCGTTCGAATCATTGACGTTCGAAACCGGTGTGCTGGCGCCGTTCGCGTTTGTGGCGCTCGCCGTGCAGCCGCGTTTCGGCGTGCCGGCGGGGGAACCGTGGTGGGTGTGGGCGCTGCTTGCGGGCTGCGGCATTCTGACGGTGGTTCCGCTGGTGCTGACATCATACGGCGTCAAGCACGCGTCGTTCGTGACCTTAAGCTTTACGCAATACATCACGCCGAGTATTCAGCTGGTGCTGGGCATTACGGTGTTGGGGGAGCAGGTGCCGGCGCATCGTTTCATTTCGTTCGGTGTGATTTGGTTCGCGTTGGCGGTGTACACGTTTGATTTGATTCGCCGGCACAGGCGCACGCTGGTGTTGGGACAGCGGCGTGATCATCGGTGAGACATGAGTCGTATGAGGCCTTATTGATAATAAGGCCTCATTTTTTTGAGGTTTCATTGTGTGCTGATGATGTGTTGCGCTGTGATTTTATGTTTGTGATGTGACCTCTCGGGTCTGATTTGCGTGAAGTCGTTGCTTATACATGTATCCAGGTCTGATTGATATCTGACTTCAGTGTGATTTGTGTCGTGATTTTGGCTTAATTTCAACGTTTTTACGGAGTCTTTGTCGTGTTTTCACCTTTGCGAAACGCCGAATAGTAAAACGGATTGACAAAAATAGGTAGTTCATTTTACTATTAAGGCATCGATGGATGCGCAAGAATCCGTCACCGATAGCAATGCTGAGCAAAGGAGCACCCATGGGTCTGTGGGACATTGACAAGATCGAATACGTCGGCCGCGAAAAGGGGCCGCAGGAAGGCCTCGCTTTCCACTACTACGATGCCGACCGCGTCGTCGCCGGCAAGAAGATGAAGGACTGGCTGCGCTTCGGCGTCGCCTGGTGGCACACCTTCGACCAGGAGCTCGTCGATCCGTTCGGCACCGGCACCGCCCAGCGCCCGTGGTACGGCAAGTACTCCAACCCGATGGACGAAGCCCTGGCCAAGGTTGACTACGCCTTCGAATTCTTCACCAAGCTCGGTGCCGAATACTTCTGCTTCCACGACCGCGACATCGCCCCGGAAGGCGACACCCTGCGCGAGACCAACGCCAACCTGGACAAGGTCGTGGACAGGATCGAAGAGAACATGAAGGCCACCGGCGTCAAGCTGCTGTGGAACACCTCCTCCCTGTTCACCAACCCGCGTTTCGTCTCCGGCGCCTCCACCTCCCCGTTCGCCGACATCTACGCCTACGCCGGCGGCCAGCTGAAGCACTCCCTGGAGATCGCAAAGCGCCTGGGCGCCGAAAACTATGTGTTCTGGGGCGGCCGCGAAGGCTACGAGAACCTGTGGAACACCCAGATGAAGCGCGAACAGGCCCATATGGCCCAGTTCTTCCACATGTGCCATGAATACGCCAAGGAAATCGGCCTGGATGCCCAGTTCCTGATCGAGCCGAAGGCCAAGGAACCGACGATGCACCAGTACGACTTCGATGCCGCCACCGCCATCGCCTTCCTGAAGACCTACGACATCGACTTCATGAAGCTGAACCTCGAAGGCAACCACGCCAACCTGGCAGGCCACACCTATCAGCACGAGATCCGCACCGCCCGTGAGGCCGGCGTGCTCGGCTCCCTCGACGCAAACCAGGGCGACAAGCTCATCGGCTGGGATATGGATGAGTTCCCGACCGATCTGGTCGAAACCACCACCGTCATGTGGGAGGTCCTCGACGAAGGCTCCATCGGCCCGAAGGGCGGCCTGAACTTCGACGCCAAGCCGCGTCGTACCTCCTTCTACGCCGAGGATCTGTTCCGCTCCCACATCGCCGGCATGGACACCTTCGCGGCCGGCCTGCTTGTGGCAGCCAAGATGCACGAGGACAAGTTCATCCAGAACCTGCAGGCCGAGCGCTACGCCTCCTACGATTCCGGCATCGGAGCCACCATCGACAACGGCACCGCTTCGCTGGCCTCCCTGGAGGAGTACGCTCTGGACATTCCGCAGTCCAAGCTGATCGAAGCCACCAAGTCCGATCATCTCGAGGGTGTCAAGGCCACCATCAACAACTACATCATCGACGCCCTGGCCGAAGCCTGATTCAAGGCGAAAACCAGAATCGGTGATGGTGATCGTCGCGTGCGCCAGGCGCGCCGCATCGCCGGCGTACGCGACGATTGCATCATCCATCTCCTTCTTCTTTCCTTTTTCTCCTATACTCCTTCCTTCATCGCAGAAGCAGCGGAACCGTCCAGATCATGTATGCGGTCTGGGCGGTTCCGCCGTTTGCGGAGGTATGAAAACTCGTCCCCATGGCGAACGTTTTCGGCGAGGACGCCGAATCGATGTCATTCCAACGTATCTATTTCTATTAAGGAACTCGCATGGCCGTACAGCATGGTGTCATCGTATCCAATCCGATTCTTCACGGCATGTATCCGGATCCCAGCTGGATCTGGGACGGTGAACGACAGGAAATCGTCCTGGTCAATTCCACGTTTGAATTGGTCCCGGGTTTGCCTATCCACGTGTCGACCGACATGGCGCATTGGACGCATGCATCCGATGCGATCGACGCCGACATGGCCCGTCGTCTGTTGATTCCATTCGTTGATGATTCCGGCGGAGTCTATGCGCCGACCCTGCGAAACATCGGCGGCAAATATGTGATCGCATGTACGATCGCGCGCATTAACCAGGAGATGGCGCTGTCGGGCGGATGCACTCAGGCGGAATTGGATGCGGCATTGGCTGCGGAAGGCAATTTCATCATCGAGGCCGATTCACTGGAAGGGCCATGGCGCGGGCCGTTCTGGATCACCGGTGCCGAAGGCATCGATCCCGACATCTTTGAAGATTCGGACGGCACGGTTTACTGGACGCAGACCAGGCCGGCTGTTGATTCGCAGTGGGAAGGTCAGACTGAAGTATGGACGCAGCGCATCGATCCCGATGGGTGGAGGCTGATCAATGATGGAGGTGTCGCAGGTGCCGGCAAATCTGTGATTTGGAAGGGTTATGGCGTGGAGGCCGTTTGGGCGGAGGCCCCGCACCTGTACCGAATCGGCGATTACGTTTATTTGATGACAGCCGAGGGCGGTACCAGTTTTGAGCACAGCGAAATGGCGATGCGTACGTACGCGCCGAATGGCTTGCGCGCTGCCGTTGAAGCGTTCGATAAAGCATTGAACGAATCCGGTGATGTCATTACGCCGGCTCGTGAGAACGAGCGTTGCTATGTTGGCGTGTATCGTCGTCTGTTCCATGCCGATAAGAAGAATCCGATTTTGACGCATCGGCATCTTGGCTTGGCTGATCCGATTCAGTGTGTCGGACATTTCGACATGCTTCACCATCCGACGCTTGGTTGGTGGATTGTCACGTTGGGCGTGCGTGAAACCGTCGGTGCTCAGCCGGGTGAATTACTGAGCTATTTGGGACGTGAATCCTTTGTCGCGCCGTTGACGTGGGAGCACAATCCTGCAAATTGGAAATTGGATGGTACCGGCGTTCCGATTACTCCGCAGGGCGATCCGGGCTGGCCGGTCGTCGCCGCCGGATTGGGACGTTTGCCTGAAACGATTGATATCGTCAACAATGGTGACGGCAACGCGGCGATTACACTTCATGCGCCGTCTGCTGACGCTGCTGAAGGTACAACGATGACGGTGCTTGATATGACGATCGATTCGCTTGAAGACGATTCGTTGGTGGCTGTTCGTGGGAATCGAAGCGTGCTGTATCGCCGTATCAGTGAGGATAATACGCTGATGCCGATGCCACAGTGCGGTATGCTGCGTGTCCAGCAGAATTCGACGAATTATGTGACGCTGTATATGTCGGAGAACAGCGTGAACCGTCTGACGGTCAATGCCGGTGAGCGGTCGCAGGCGATGCTGCCGTTTGAAAAGACCGCTGACGGACTGACGGTGGCTGTGCTGTTCCATGATAATCGTCTGATGATTATGCAATGCGCGAAGACCGCACTGTCTGAAGCGAAAGGCGATGGTCTGACCCCGGGTGAATTGCTGGAGGACCCCGATACGACGGTTTTGGAAGAACTGGATGCGCGCTTTATGAGTACGGAATGGTCCGGTGGATTCGTCGGGTGCATGGCCGGTAGTGTGTATGACGGTGAGGGATGCTGAATTGTCGTTACGGCATTCCGTGGGACGGGATGCTCCCGACAAGACCAATGCTGTGGATTCGGCTGAGGAGCGTTTTCCGAAATTACTGACGATTGCTCTGGTTATCGGCCCTGCATGCTGGCTGCTGCCGCATCAGGGCGCCATTTCCACGTTGCTGCCGCAGCGGCTGAACGTCATCGCCCCTGACGGCAAGGTGTCATTGCTGGTGATGTTCTCCTCCACCGCCATGGTGGTGGCATTGTTCTCGAACATCATTCTCGGCGCGCTCTCCGACAGGACCAGGTCTCGCTTCGGTAAGCGCAAGCCCTGGATCGTGATCTGTTCGATACTGTCCTGCCTGATGCTGTTCATGTTCGGACAGGCGCGCAGCATCGGTATGATGCTGCTGTGGTGGTGCCTGTACGAGGTGGTGGTCAATGGGGTGGCCTCCGCCATGGTGGCCCAAATGTCCGACCGCGTTTCCCCGCGTTGGAGGGGCACGGTGTCCTCGGCGTACGGCATGGGGCAAATGGGAGGCTCTCAGCTAGGCGCTTTGGTCGCGGCCCAGTTCCTGGACAATGTGACGGTCGGTGTGAATGTTCTGGCCGCCATCGCGATTGCCGGCGGTATCGTATCCGCGTTGCTTGCTGCGGAGCCGGGTAACGAGCATGAACCAGCCAAGCCGTTGCACGTCCGTGAATTGGCGTCGATGTTCATGTTTCCTACTCATGGAGCGCGCGAATTCTATAAGGTGCTGGCCGGACGTTTCCTGCTGGTCACCTGCTCCAGCATGGCATCGAATTACATGCTGTACATCATGCAGGATTACATCGGACTTGACGATGATGCCGCAGGGAGGCTGCTGTCCGTGAACGCTGCCATTTCCTTAATCGTCGGCATGACATGCTGCACGATTGCAGGCCCATTAAGCGACCGTCTCAGTCGTGTGCATGATATGACGACGGTGACGACATGCATCATCGCTTTCGCATCGTTGGTCGCTTTTATCGTGCCGACCCCGTTGGGGCTGATGACATATGCGGCGATCAATGGCGTTGGAAGTGGCTCTAATTCGGCATTGATTCAGACATTGAGTCTGCATGTGCTGCCGAATCCCGAGGCTGCGGCAAAAGATCTGGGATTTCTGAATCTCGCCAACACGTTGGGTGGCGTCTGCGGTTCTTTTGCGGCCGCCGGTGTTATCGGCACGTTCGGATACGGGCATATTTTCCTATTCCAGGTCGTAGGCGTGCTGTGCGCGGCAGCCTGCTTCCGGTCTGTGAAATGGTGAAGACAGAGTGGAAGGAAAGATGAATATGGCGGATGCGATGTGGCTGAAAGCCGAAAACTTCCGTGAACGCGTGCCGGAGGCGCAATGGTTCATTCATGTTGACGCCGAAGATGCGCGCACGATACGTCTGCGTAGGGAAATCATCGGATTCCTGCATCAGACCATTGTCTGCAGCGAAGCAGCGGCAACGATTATCGTGCGTATGACAAGGTTGGGAACCCCCTCCGATGAGGCGTATCGCATCCGTCAGGAGCAGGGCCGCGTCATCATAGAAAGCCAATCCAGCGTAGGTCTGGTGTATGGTTTCTATGCATATCTACGTGACATAGCCGTCGATGGGAGAGTGCGCGAGCGCACCTCTGTTCCCGATCAGTCCATACGTATGATCGATCATTGGGATCAGATCGACGGCTCAGTCGAACGCGGTTACGCCGGCGAATCGATTTTCTTCGGACATCTTGACAGCAACGATCATACGGACTTCCGTTCCTTTCCCGAACGGGATGTCACTAATCCGTTCAGAGGTGATTTCGCCCGCCTGACCGCATATGCGCGACTGATGGCATCCATCGGCATCAATGCGATTTGTCTCAACAACGTCAATGTGCGTGGTGCGGCCGTACGATTGATCACTGAGCCTTTCCTCAGCCGTGTCGCCGACATCGCCGCATTGTTCGACGAATTTGGCATCGCCCTATTCGTCTCGGTGAATTTCGCCAGTCCCAAGCGTTTGGGCGGTCTTGACACCTGTGACCCATGTAATCAAGAAGTGCGCCGATGGTGGAACGACGTTGTTGCCGACATCTATGCGCGAATACCGCAATTCGGGGGCTTCGTAGTGAAAGCCGATTCCGAAGGAGAGCCGGGGCCTATGCAATATGGGCGGACGCATGCCGACGGGGCGAATATGCTAGCAGCCGCCGTTCGCCCGTATGGCGGCATCATGGTCTGGCGCGCGTTCGTCTACAATTCGCACCAAGACTGGAGAGACCGGCATACCGACCGGGCTAAAGCCGCATACGAGAACTTCATCGGCCTTGACGGAGCATTCGCGGACAACGTCATTCTGCAGGTGAAATTCGGCCCGATGGATTTTCAGACGAGAGAGCCGCTGAACACGCTCATCGGCGGCATGAAACATACCAACATCATCGTGGAATTCCAGATTACTGCCGAATATCTGGGTCATCAGATAGACGTGAACTACGTGTTGCCCCAATGGTTGGCGATGATTGACACCGACACCATGGCATCGGTGGATGATGGACGAGTCCTTGCAATTATTCGCGCCCGTTGCGCAGATTCGCGTCATACGGGATTCGCGGGAGTGAGCAACGTCGGAATGGACGGTAATTGGACCGGCAATACGTTGGCGCAGGCCAATTTATATGGATTCGGGCGTATGTGTTGGGATAACGATATCAGCGCTCGTGATATCGCCGATGAGTGGATATCCCAGACCTTTCCTGACGTGGTCGGTACGGCTGCACAGTCTGCGATTCGCAGGATTCTTCTGGAATCCAATGCCGTGTATGAGGGGTATACCGCGCCTCTTGGTGTGGGATTTATGGTTGTACCAGGAGAGCATTACGGACCATCTGTGAACGGTTACGAATATGATCGTTGGGGCACCTACCATTTTGCCGATCGATTGGGGGTCGGCGTCGACCGTACACAGGCATCGGGTTCGGGGTATACAGCGCAATATCCGCAACGGCAGGCTGCAATCTATGAGCATGTGGAAAGCACGCCTGACGAGCTGCTATTGTTCTTTCATCATGTGTCTTACAGCCACGTGCTTCATAGCGGTAAAACCGTATTGCAGCACATTTACGACACACATTTTGCCGGTCCGGAACATGTGCAGACCTTCATCGACTTGTGGAATGGTGTGAAGGGACTGATTCCCGAATCCGATTTCAACAACGTGTCGGAACGCTTGAACCTGCAATTGGATGATGCCATCGCTTGGCGTGATCAGATAAACACGTTTTTCTACCGCATGAGTGGGATTCCCGATCAGCAGGGACGGCTTATCTACCCATAATGGAGCGGCGTATGGGTATCTGATTGTGTAGGCGTGACGGCGGGATTCGTTGTACTGAGAAAGAGGAAGGTCATTGGTGAATGCGATGCGAAGGAATACGGAGAACAGTCATTTGAAGGTTTCTCCGTTGTTTACGGATGGTGCGATACTGCAGCGCGACCGTCGGGTGACCATATGGGGTGATGCCAAGCCTGGAGTCGAAGTACGGGTCGGTATCGACGCATTGCAGGGCTCGTCCATCGCCGATGCGTCGGGGCATTGGCAGGTCGAATTGCCATGTCATGCAGCGGGCGGCCCATTTGATCTGTGCATCGAATCGGATGATGAACGTGTCCTCGTCGGCAATGTGATGTATGGCGATGTGTGGCTGTTGGGCGGACAGTCCAATATGGAAGTGAATGTGGGGCGCGTTTCCGTGGTGTTTCCTGACGAAACGGGCCCGATGCAGGATTCAATGATTCGCATATTCGCAGTACCGCAAATCTTTGATTTTATTCGACGCCATGATGATGTCCCATCGGGATCATGGCTGTCGGCAGGGGTTGACGATATCTCATCGGTTTCCGCGATCGGTTATTTCTTCGCCCAATACCTGCGAGAATCCATTGGCGTGCCGATTGGTTTGATTTCCACGGCGGTTGGCGGCACTCGTATCGAATCATGGATGAGCCGCGGGAATTTGGAATCGTTGGGAATGCTTCCTGGTGATTTCAATCGTGTGCTGCAGCCAGGGTACATCGAATATCAGCAGCAATGGTATGCGGATTATGAACGCCGATACATGCATGATCTGGATGCTTTTGATCGTGGCAAGCGCGAAGGATGGTCCCTTCCCGATTATGACGATTCCGATTGGGCCGATATGTCGTTGACGGAATCGGAGCACCCTGAAATTAAGGCGTCAGGTGCTGTGTGGCTTCGTAAGCGCATTACCATTCCGGAGCCGTTTGTAGGCAAGCCGGCCCGATTGCGTCTTGGAACCATCGTGGATGCTGACGAATGTTATGTAGATGGGCGGCTTATCGGACAGACCAGCTACCGGTATCCTCCCCGTGAATATGAAGTTTCATCGCTTCCCGCATCCTTTACCGTGGTCATACGCATGATGATTTTTACCGGACGAGGTCAGCTGACGCGGAATAAGCGGCATTTGTTGATGGTTAATGGCAATTCATGCCTTGATCTTGACGATTACGGACCATGGAAGGCCAAGCGTGGATGCTTTATGCCGGATCGTATGGAACCGGAGAATTTCATGTATTTTCCGGTTGGTGATTTCAATGCAATGATCGTTCCGCTGGCACGCTTATCGCTGACCGGTGTGTTGTGGTATCAGGGGGAGTCCAACGCCCATGCGTCTTATGGCTATGCGCAGCTGTTGATGTCGCTGATTCAGGAGTGGCGTGCGCTGTTCAAGCGTCCGGAACTACCATTCATATTTGCTCAATTGCCGAACTATACTTTGGAGCCCGATTGCGATTGGCCAAGGCTGCGTGATGAGCAACGGCGCGCTTTGACGTTGTGGAACACGGCGATGGTGGTGACGATCGGATACGGAGAGGACAATGACCTGCATCCTTTGGATAAGCGTCATGTCGCGCAGCGCTTGGCAACGGCTGCCGAGTCGTTGGTTTATGGACGTGATTGCGAGCCGATGGGGCCGCTTCCTGTCATGGCGATTCACAAGGATGATGGCGTTGAGATCTCCTTCATCCATACGGGAGGGGGATTGGTCTGCACAGGCGACGTGCCTTTTGACATTTTGGAGCCGGGAGGCTCGATATATCGGGTGAAGGCTTGTCGGTACGATTGCCATGGCGGTCACTTGATTAAGGTTCCGATCAGTCAGGAAATCAGGTTGAATCGAGGAACGTTGATTCGTTATGCTTGGGATCCGTCACCGGAGCTGTTCCTGTATAATGATCAGGGATTGCCCGCCACTCCCTTTGAATTGGTCGTGCAGTAACGGCACAGGCCGAGGATTTCTGTATGATGCGAGAATTCTGACATCGCGGTATTGGATTCGGCACCATGTTCGGTGACGGTGAAAGACTTGCAATATCGACGAAGCAGGCATTGTTCGGGAAACCTCAGCTGTCTGCATTTTTCCCGGGGGGGGGGGGCTTGAAACTCCAATGCGAAAATATTGACATGGGTGCGACTGTAAGTAACATACAGCATACGAGGAGGGAATGGCTTATGGCGGCCTCATCTTCTGGACGGCGTTCACATGCTATGGATCGTCGGGTGCAAGGCGTCCGTCTTGCTGATATCGCACGTCGGACAGGATACTCGTTAGCGACCGTGTCCAAGGTTCTCAATGGTCATCCGGATGTTTCGGCCGAAACGCGCAAACGCATTGATACGGAGCTGAGGGCCAGCGGGTATTCGCGTCATAAACGACATCTGTACCGCACCAGCCGGTGCATCGAAGTGGTGTTTGAAAGTCTTGACACCGTGTGGGGCATGGAGCTGTTACGTGGTATGGTGACGACAGCCAAACTGTTTGATGTCAGCGTCGTCGTCACACAAAGCGGTAGCCGGGAGCATGTAGATCCGCAATGGGCGGATGATGTGGCACAACGACGCCCGATTGGTGCCATTCTCGTGTTTTCCGAGCTGACTGACAGCGAGCATAAATGTTTGAGTGATCACGATATACCGTATGTCATTCTTGATCCATCAGGTGAGCCGTCAAGCGACAGCATCTCTGTGCAGGCGGACAATTGGAGAGGAGGTGTTATCGCGACAAAGCATTTGTTGGATCTCGGCCATACCCGTATCGGCATTATCACCGGTCCCCGGTCCATGCTCTGCTCCAGGGCGCGTCTGTCGGGTTATATGTCGGCTCTTGAAGAAAAAGGAATCCTTCACGATTCCACTTTGATTCGGGAAGGTGATTTCAAAACTCAAAGCGGCTATGAGCAGGCGATGTCGTTACTTAGGGACGTGGAGAATCGACCCACCGCCATTTTTGGAGGAAGCGATCTGCAATGTATGGGCGTATATGAGGCGGCACGACAGCTGGGGCTACGTATTCCGGAAGATCTTTCCGTAGTGGGGTTCGATGACATACAGACCTCGGAGTTCATGGGGCCGCCGTTGACCACTGTTCATCAGCCGTTGCAAGAAATGGCATCGCTTGCCACCCGGCTGATTATGGATATCCACGCCAACAGGGTGCTGTTGCGTACGACGATTCTGCCTGTGGGGCTGGTGGTACGCAACAGCACATGTGCGCCTCGTACGGTCGACTAATTCGTTTATTTCACTGTCACGTGGATCGACACATTGCGCAGGGCCGGATTGACGTCGCGATTCGCGGAAAGGTTGAATCTCGGACGTCCATCCACATCAAAATGCACGCGGCGAATACCGGCGCAACGTTCACGGCTTTCGTAACTGACCTCGCCGTGGAACGCAATCCACAGGTTGCCAAGATCGTCCCGGAAGAAGGAATTATGGCCGGGGCCGTATTCTCCCGCAACCGACTTGTAGTGCAATACCGGTGTAAGGCTTTTGTGCCAATTTGCGGGATTGGAAAGATCATCCTGCGGATTCGCGGTCAGCAGACCGACCGCGTACGTGTAGCTGTTTGCAGCGCCTCCGCTGTAGCTCAGATAGACGCAGTCCTCTGTAACAAATGAGTGTGGTCCCTCGTTGTTGATCGTACCTTCCGTATTTTCCCAGCTGAGCGTCGGACGGCTGAGCAGTCGTGGTTCGCTGGCCAGCATCCATGGCCGGTCTTCGTTCAATGCGGCGATATAGAGCATGGAGCCGGTATCGAACGAATCGTTGAATCCGTTGCGGTATGACCATACAGCGTAGGTGTGGCCCCCAGCCTTGATTACCGTCATATCGAGCGTGATTCCACTTGCGGCCAACGGGCTGCCATCCGCACGTACAAGGCGTTTTGGTTCTTCCCAACTTTCCTGGTCGATGAAACTCCCGCCATGACGTAGATGCATGACATGGCATTGCGGTCCCCAAATCTTGCCGCTGATGGCGAAGAAGATATATGGTTCGCCGCCCACGATGTGGAATTCCGGTGCCCAGAACGTCTGGATATGGCCTTTTAGCTCGTCGTAAGGTAAAATCAGATGGTTTTCGATGCCAGGAGCGAATAACTCCTCCGGACTGTCGGCTTCTCGCGCATAGAACTCAACGTCGTTCATTTTGTCATTGGTGAACAGCAGGTAATATTTGCCTGCCCACGGTACGATGACCGGATCGCCGGTTCCGTGCGTGAGCGGGAAACGATAACGGTTTCCATGCAGCACGCCGTGCACGACATAATCGCCTGGCTTGGTGAAGTCCACGGTGGACATATCCCAATCCACTTGTTGCGGCGCGGTGGAGCCGTCCGTATACGTTGCAATGGCGGCAATAGATTCGATATCCTTCGCGCAGTGGGCGATAACTGAATCGGGCACATGAGTGGCGCAGTGGGAGAGCTCTCCCCAGTATAGTGTCAGTTTGTCGGCCAGTGAGGCATTAATCATAACGCTATTACCAGGTATGGCATCCTCCGGTAGACCTGGCAGCATTTCAGCTTCCTTTTCCTCATGCCAGACGGTGGGCTTGACTTCGAGGGCAGTGCCGGGCAATGTGGGGAGCAATGTCTCATAGCAGCCAGAATCGGATTTCCATGCAAATGAGTAACCGTCATCTTCGATATGGACGTGCAATGCGTGAGCGGCTTCATTTCCGATTGAAAGCGGATCAAGCTGCGTAAAGGTCATGAAATCCTTGGTCTTCCATATCAATATGCGGTGGTTGGAATCTGGCTCTCCTGTTTCCTGTGTGCGTATTGCGGCGATGCCCCAACCTCCCTCTATAAGGGGAAAGATGTAGGGGTTTTTCAGGCTTTTTGTGTCAATTGTGTTGTTTTCTGTGATATCTGCCGGGGCGAATAGGATACCGTAGTTCTGGTTCAGAGATTCATAAACGCGACCGTCTCTGCTGATGGCAAAGTGAACGGCGTAGGCCAGACCGCAGGGTGTCATCCCAGGCTTATGGATGCGTGTATATGCAAGGATGGTGGCGGTTCGTCTGTTGAGAATGTGCTCCATAACGGAATCCTCTCGGTGGGGTGAAGCTGTGTCCTTGATTCCGGGACGCATGGCTTATGTGATTCGGAATGGGCGCAACGATGCGCCGCTTGTAGATTATAGCGCAATATTTCTGTGTTCATAGGTCGGCCCTTCGATGATTGCCATAGCAGGCAGGGTCCATGTTGACGTCGTGCCGTGTCGCTGTTTTGCATACCTGGGTGATGAGGCGCGTACAGGGGTTTGTCGCTAAGCTCGTCTGTGGGAACATGTATATTCCTTTATTTTTTTAGCGGGAAAATATAATCGAAAGTTTCGTAAAGTACTGGCGAGTCGTTTTCGTTATTAAGATTTCCAGTATTTAAGTTAAACGACTTGACTTTTTTTAAAACTAAGCTATATAATCAAACAGTGCTTTGGCTAAAAGCCAAAGTTTAACGAAACATAAAGATGTGATTCGTGCATGTCACCAAAGGAGAAAGACATGATGAGATCAAGAACCTGGAAGCGTGTGCTTGCAGCCGCCTGTGCAGGTATTGTGGCCTTTTCTGTGGCCGCGTGTGATGGCAATGATGCAGCCATTAAGAAAGCGGAAAACATCGTCAACATCGCGACGACTTCTACGTCGCAGCTTACTGAGAACTGGAATCCTCTGAGCCCGACCGCTTCTCAAGGTACTTGCGGTGCTCTGTATGAGGGGCTGTTCTACGTGAATGTGGCAGGCGGCGACGATACGATGCAACCGATGCTGGGCGAATCGTATAAGTTCAGCGATGATAACAAAGAGCTTACGATTAAGTTGAAGGACGGCCTGAAATGGAGTGACGGTAAGCCGATTACCTCTGATGATGCCGTGTATACCTTTAATTTGATTAATAAAAACAGTGGCTTGAACAGTATTGGCTGGCACGGCACTGTTAAAAAGGTCGACGACACCACCTTCACGCTAATTTTTGATCAGGTTGCAACCATGACGGCTCGCGCCATTCTCACCGGTGTTCCGTTGGTTCCGGAGCATGTTTTCGAAAAGATGGACGACGTGACCACCGATGTGAATAAGAATCCTGTCACGAGTGGCCCGTTCACACTTGATGAAAAGGACTTTACCTCACAGAGCTATGTGTTCCGTGCAAATCCGAATTACCATGAGAAGGGCCAGCCATATATCGACGGTGTTCGCTACACATCCTATGCTGGCGGTACTGCCACCCAGGATGCAATCATCGCAGGTGAAATCGACTGGGCTTCGAATGTATTCCAGGATCCGGAGAAGCAGTTGAAGAATGCTCCGGTTGATTATCTGACTATGCCGTCTAGTGCGCAGGTGCTGGTCACCTGTTCCAATGCCGAACTTGGCTGCACTGGTCCGCAGACCGATGTTGCCGTCCGTAAGGCGATTTATTACGGTATGGATCGTGCGCAGTTGAACAAGCTGGCATTCTACGGTATCTTCTACGATTCCAGCTCTTCGCTGACTCCTACTCCTGAAAACGAAGAGTACCTGTCTCCGGATGTTCCTGAATCGACGGTTCCGGAAGAGGCCAATGTTGAAAAGGCAAAGCAGCTGCTTGAAGATGCCGGTTATACGATGGGCAGTGATGGCATCTACCAGAAAGACGGCGTGCGTCTGAGTTTTGAAGTGCCCGCGATCTCCGGCTGGACCGAATCAATCAACGGCGTTGATGTTGCTGGTCAGCAGCTGAAGAAGGTAGGTATCGAAATGAAGGTCAAGCAGGTTTCCGCCAATGAGATGACCGAACTGTACTCGAAGGGTGATTTCCAGATCATCACTGAGAACATGTGGTATTCGGGTTCCGAGCCGTATGACTTCTACAATACTTTCTACGCTTCCGACCAGACGGCTAAGGTCGGTGAGAAGGGCGTTAACGGGTGGGCCCGTTACTCCAACAAGACCGTAGATGATGCGTTGGATGTCATCAACTCGACCACCGATACCAATGTAAAGAAGGAACAGTACGCCATTATCCAGCAGCAGGTCTATGACGACATGCCATACATCCCGATGATGCGTACCGCAACCATGGTGGAGACCAGTAAGGAATACACCGGTTGGGTCACTAAGGACAACGTCTACGCCGCCCCGGCCAGCTGGAATACCTGGGACACAGGTATCATCCTTCGTCAGATTAAGCCTGTGACGGATAACGAGTGACGTTACCGCCAATATCCCAAACAATTGGTAGGTGTCCGTCAGATATCGACGGACACCTACCCTACCGAATCGAGAAGCCATGAAATACTATCTTCGTAAGTTCGGGTTCTATCTGGTCGCTTTCTTTGCTGCGCTTACGCTTAATTTCGCTATCCCGCGCATGCTTCCAGGCGATCCGGTGGACATCGTGCTGAACAGATTGGCATCAAAGGGCCCTGTACAGCCGGACACGCGAGCTGCTATAGAATCCATGCTGGGTCAAAGTGACGGTCAGCCGCTTTGGGACCAATACGTTACGTACCTTAAAAACATTTTCACCGGAAACTGGGGTATCTCGGTGGCCTACTTCCCAACCCCGGTTTTGGAAGTCATCAAGAACGCACTTCCTTGGACAATCGGTCTGGTTGGCATTACCACGATTCTGTCCTTCATCCTGCAGCAGATTATGGGCATTGCTGCTGGTTGGAAGCACGGACGAAAGTTCGACAGCTTCATTGTCCCGGTATCCACCGTATTCCAGTCTGTCCCCTACTTCTGGCTTGCATTGATTTTTGTGTCTTTGTTCGCCAAGACTTTGGGATGGTTCCCGCTTTCCGGCGGATACGATTACCAACATCTGAATCCCGTGCTTTCGCCTGTGTTCATCGGTAGCTTACTGCATTACGCTTTCCTTCCCGCTTTGACTATTTTGGTTAGCTCCTTTGGTGCAGGTGTGGTTGGTATGCGTAACATGATGGTTTCCACATTGTCTGAGGACTACATTCTCACTGCAGAGGCCAAGGGTTTGACAGATTCCCGTATCAAGTGGCGTTATGCGGCTCGAAACGCCATTCTTCCGTCGGTGTCTGGTTTCGCTGTTTCCTTGGGCAACGTCGTGGGCGGCTCGCTGCTTACTGAAACGGTGTTCTCTTATCCTGGCATTGGTCAGCAGCTGCTTTTGGCTGTGCAGAACAATGACTACGCCCTGATGCAGGGCATCTTCATGATCATCACAACCAGCGTCTTGGTCGTCAATTTCATCGTGGATGTTTTTTACGGTTTCATTGATGCCCGAACTCGCCAGACGGACTGATTGGAGGGATTTGTCGTGACTTCACAAACTATGACTGCTACAAAAGTGTCCAATCATCAGGCTCCTAAACGTAATCGCTTCGATGCGGTCAAGCGTATGCTTCCGCGTCGCTCCGCCAAGCTTGTCACAGGTCTTGTACTGCTCGGTGCGGTGCTGCTGTTCGCGATTATCGTGCCATTTTTCGGCGATGACCCGAATGCCATCAGTGACATAGGCCTGACAGCCCCGTCTGCACAGCATCTACTGGGTACGACGATGAGTGGCCAGGATGTGTTCATGCAGTTGGCGTATGCGACGCGTGGATCTCTGATTATTGGCTTCTCAGTGGCAATAATTGCGACGATTCTTTCTGGAATCTTCGGTATCCTTGGTACGTACGTCGGTGGCATCTGGGATGATTTGCTGGCTTTGATTACTAACGTCATGCTAGTTATCCCTGGACTGCCTCTGACCATCGTCATTGCAGTGATGTCCCCAACCCGAGGCATCGCTATGGTGATCATCGTTTTGGCTATTACCTCTTGGGCCGGTTCGGCCCGAGTGCTGCGCGCGCAGACCCTATCCATGCGCGGTAGGGACTATGTGCTGGCGGCAAAAATCTCAGGCGAACGTCCTTGGCGAGTCATTGTTGTCGAAATTCTGCCGAACCTGTTGCCTTGTATGGCTTCGCAGTTCGTGTTTGCCGTGATTTTCGCAATTCTTGGCGAATCCTCGCTGTCATTCATTGGACTTGGTGCTTCTGGCCAGTTGACTTTGGGCACGATGTTGTACTACTCCCAGAATGCGGCCGCTATCAATATCGGTGCGTGGTGGTGGTTCATCCCGCCGGGAGTCGTTGTGGCCATCATCGGCGCTGGCCTGTCCTTCATCGACTTCACGATCGATGAGGTGATTAATCCGAAGCTGCGCACGTTGAACGCCAAGCCTGCCAAGAGCAAGAAAGCGAAGGTGAAGTGAGATGTCTGAAGTCGATAAGGACGTCCTGCTCGAGATTAACGATCTTGATGTCATCTACGATTCCGAGAATCCGGTACATGCTGTGCAGCATGCCAACTTGCAGATTCGACGTGGAGAGATCATGGGTTTGGCCGGTGAATCTGGATGCGGCAAATCCACGCTTGCTTACAGTGTGAACCGTTTGCTGAAAGCTCCTGGACGTATCTCCTCGGGAGAAGTGCTGTTCCATGATGCATCCGGCGAAACAATTGATGTGCGTGCCTTACAGGGGAAAGCATTGCGTGACTATCGCTGGGCGAAGACATCCATGGTGTTCCAAGGCGCAATGAATTCACTGAGTCCGGTTACCAAGATTGGTAAGCAATTGGAGGATGTGTACATTACGCATTGTCCTGGTATGAGCAAATCGGAGCGTCAGGATCGATGCGCTGAGTTGTTGAAGATTGTGCATGTTGACCCCAATCGTTTGGCTGCATACCCGTTCGAACTGTCTGGTGGCATGCGTCAACGTGTGATGATTGCCATGGCTTTGGCCCTTGATCCACAGTTGATTATCATGGATGAGCCGACGACTGCGCTCGATGTGGTCGTCCAACGCGAAATCATTCAGCAGATCACAGAACTCAGGAATCAGCGTGGCTTTTCCGTCATCTTTATCACGCATGATTTGCCGATGCTTTTGGAAATCACGGATCGTATCGCCGTGATGAAGAACGGTGTCATTGTTGAGCAGAACACGTCCGAGAACATCTATTGGCATGCCCAGCATCCATATACCCAGCGTTTGCTGGGCTCCTTCCCGTCCTTGACGGGCGATCGTGGAGATTTTGTCCGCGTGGTTGCGAAGAATTCGGAGGTTAAGAGCCATGAGTGAAATCAAGCTCGATCACATTGTCAAGGATTTCGATCTGCGCAATGGTCTGAAACACACCACGATTCATGCGGTCAAGGATGCCAGCTTTACGCTGGAATCCGGGAAGACGATTGCGTTGGTGGGCGAATCCGGTTCCGGTAAATCAACTATCGCGCGAATGATTACTTGCTTGGAGACTCCGACTTCAGGTACCATTACACTTGATGGTAAGCCGGTTCCTCGCGGCGGCAGGGCTTTGCACCAGTATCGTCACAACGTGCAGATGGTATTCCAAGATCCGTTTGCTTCCTTGAATCCGTATCACAATATTTATCACCATCTTGTTCGTCCGATGAAGATCAATCATTTGGCTAAAACAGAAGAGGAATATGAAGAGCGGGTCATGAAGCTTTTGGAGCGCGTCGAATTGTCTCCGGCCAAGGACTTCATGTGGCGGCGTCCTCATGAACTGTCCGGCGGACAGCGTCAGCGTGTAGCCATCGCTCGCGCTCTGGCTCCTCAGCCCAAGATTCTTATTGCTGACGAACCGGTTTCGATGTTGGATGTGTCCCTACGCCTAGGTGTGCTGAACCTGTTGGCCCGTATCCAGCAGGAAGAACAGCTTGCCATGCTGTACATCACTCATGATCTGGCAACTGCCCGTCACTTTTCTGATGAAATTATGGTGATGTACCACGGCGATATTGTTGAACATGGTCCATCGGATGAGGTGATTCTGCATCCGAAGAACGAGTATACGAAGAAGTTGCTTGGTGCCGCACCGGATCCGGATGCGTTTTTCCGTGCCAAGCGTGACCATATCGCGTGACGGATTGTGTGGCATAAACCGCTGTCGTCTATATAAGGCAGTCCGTTTATGCCACACTGTTGCATTCTCATAGGGAGCGTTTATTATGCAAATCGCAAACCCCGTTCTCCCGGGATTCAATGCCGATCCCTCTATGATTCGAGTCGGGGATACCTACTACATTGCCAATTCCACGTTCGAATGGTTCCCAGGTGTCCGTCTGCACGAGTCCAAGGACATGGTCCATTGGAACCTGTTGCCGAGTCCACTGAGCCGCATAAGCCAGCTTGATATGCGAGGCAATCCGTCATCCGGTGGCATCTGGGCTCCAGATCTTTCCTATGCGGACGGCAAATTCTGGCTTATCTACACGGACGTGAAGGTCGTGAACGGCGCGTTCAAGGACTGCACGAACTATCTGGTGACGGCAGAGGACATTCGTGGTTCGTGGAGCGAGCCGGTTCGTGTGAACGGCGTCGGCTTCGACGCAAGCCTGTTCCATGATGACGATGGCCGTAAGTATCTGGTGCAGCAGACTTGGGATTTCCGTGAATACCATCATGGATTCGACGGCATCACGCTTACCGAATTCGATGTGGAGACGATGAAGCTCAAGCCGGAAACCGAACGCACGATCTGGCGTGGCACGGACGTCAAGCTTACCGAGGGGCCACATCTGTACAAGATCAATGGTTATTACTACCTGTTCGCTGCTGAAGGCGGCACCGTATACACGCATCAGGAAGTCGTGGCCCGTTCCAGGTCTTTGGACGCGCTGTCCTTTGAAGGCATGCCATCGAATCCGTTCATCACGAATTTCGACACGCCCCGTTCCTATCTGCAGAAGCAGGGCCACGGTGCGCTGGTCGATACCCCGTCGGGCGAATGGTATTATGCCTCGCTGTGTGGCCGTCCGTGGCATCATGACAACGAATCCTTCACCGATCCTCGCGGCTGGTGTACGCTGGGCCGTGAAACGTCCATCCAGAAGGTCGAATGGACCGAGGACGGTTGGCCGTACGTTGTCGGAGGGCACAGCGGACAGCGTTATGTGGATGCCCCGAAGGACGCCATCGAGACCGAGGCGCCTGCGGATCACAGCCAGCATGACGATTTCATGTCGGACACGTTGGACCTGAATTGGAACACGCTGCGCGTGCCGTTCGATAAGAACATGGGCAAGGTCGGCGGCGGTGCATTGGAACTGCGTGGCCAGGGTTCGCTGTGCAATCTGTTCGACCTGTCGTTGGTGGCGCGTCGTTGGCAGGCGTTCAACTTCGATGCGACCGTGAAAGTCGAATTCGATCCGAAGAACTACCGTCAAATGGCCGGTCTGACGAATTACTATGACGATTTGTGCTGGTCCTGGGTGTTCGTGACCTGGGACGAACAGCGTCAGTGCCGTGTGATTGAAGTCGCACAGAACGATTTCAACAACTACACGTCTTTCCTGCGCGACAAGGCACCTGTTGTGCCGGATGACGTGAAGACCGTATGGCTGCGCACGAAGGTGCGTAAGCAGTGGTATTCGTACGAATATTCGTTTGACGGGACCACGTGGACTGATTTGGGCCTCAAGCTGGACGCGAAGATTCTGTCGGACGACTATATTGTGCGCCAGTACGGCGGCTTCTTCACCGGAGCATTCGTTGGTATGGCTGTGGTTGATTTGTCCGGATACGACAGGGTCGCGAAATTCGGCGAATTCGATTATCGGGAATTGCCTGATAACGAATAGGTGTTCTGGTGGCGACGGAAACGTGTGTTTTCGTCGCCACTGGCGTATGCAAACCGTCATGAATCGTATATGACGGAGATTTCATATGGCCGGTCAAAGATGGAAGAAAAGGGAACGCGACGATGCTTGCGATGCCGAAGATTTTCGATGACGGATGCGTGCTGCAATCCGGACAGGACGTGCCGGTGTGGGGGTGGTGCGAACCACGGCGGAGCGTGACGGTCACGGTTCAGGAACATGCGGTGACGTCTCAGGCCGATGAGAAGGGCGCTTGGAAGGCTGTTCTCCCCTCATTGAATCCCGGTGGGCCGTTCACGATGGTCATCGAATGCGGTGACGAACGACTGACCCGTGAATGTTATGTAGGTGAGGTGTTCCTGTGCTCGGGCCAGTCCAATATGGAACTGCCGATGCAATGGGTCAAGCCGGATTATCCCTCGGAATTCGAGAAGGAGCCGGATCCATTGCTTCGTCAGTACAAAGTCGTGTGGCGTTATGACTTCAATGGTCCGGTCGCCGATCATGAAGAGGCGCATTGGGCCGCCTGCGATGCGGACGGCCTGCCCGAGTTCTCTGCCGCCGCATACTTCTTCGCCAAGCATATCCGACAGCATTACAATGTTCCTGTCGGTTTGCTGAACGTCTCGTTAGGAGGGTCCCCAATCGAATCCTGGTTGGATTGGGACACGTTGCAGCGGTTCTCCGATGCTGTGAAGGAGCTGGAACCGTATTTGGGGGAGGGGGTTGCCGAGAAACGCAGTGCAGACAGCATCGCTGCCCAGCAGGATTGGTTGCGTCGCCTTGATGAGAATGCAATTCCACAGGAGCAATGGCGGTGGCATACGATGGACATCCCTGCCCTATTCCGTGAAGCCGGGTTGTCCGATTTCCGTGGTCGCGTGGAATTCCGCAAAACCGTATATTTGCCTCGCCAGTGCGATGGCAGGTTTGCATTGCTGCGTCTTGGTCTGTGGATGGACAGTACCGAGGTTTTTGTGAATGGGCGGCACGTCGGTAGCACCACATGCCAGTACGAGCCGTTGGATTTCACGATCGATGAAGGCATTCTGCATGCCGGTGCCAACGAAATCCGCGTTTGCTTGATTTGCGAAAACGATATGGGATGCGTCGTTTCAGGCAAATCCATGTTCCTGCGTGTCGGAGACGAATCTTTCGACGTATCCGGAGCATGGCGGTATGCGGTCATCTCGCGCACCGATGAGAACCGACCAATCGAGGATTTCGTCCGCTGGAAGCCGGTCGGCCTGTATAATGCCATGCTGGCCCCGTGCATTCCTTACGGTGTCCGTGCGGCACTGTGGTATCAGGGTGAATCAAACACCGGCGACCGCGCCACGCAATACCATGACATGCTGGCCGCAATGATCAATCTGTGGCGTTGTAAGTGGGCGCAAAAACGTATGCCGTTCCTGATTGTCCAGTTGCCTGTCTTTTCGATGAATTGTCTCGATGATGGCGGTTGGCCGCTGATTCGTGAGGCGGAATGGCAGGTGTCGCAGGACGTGAATGATGTGGCCACCGTCGTCACGTTGGATGCTGGTGCTTGGAACGACCTGCATCCCTATAACAAACAGCTGGTTGGTACGCGTTTGTTCGAAGCCGCGTTGTCACTGGTCTACGGCGAGAACACCCTGCAGCCAGCCGTACGCGATGTCACCATTGACCGGGCCCGCAATGAGGCCGTTATCTCGTTCGTGCATGTGACGTACGGTACGAAGCCTGATGACAGTGCAGAGGATTGTGCAATGGCGACGTTGGACGGCGGTGTTCCGGAGGAATTCGAATATGTCTGGTCCGACGGCGGCACCGTGCAGGCCATGCCGGCGATCATTGACGGGAACACGGTCCATGTTGCGTTGCCGCCGCGTCGTCCGGAATCCATCCGATACGCGTGGGGCAACAACCCGCATCGCGGGTTGCTGTGTGACGAGTACGGTATACCGGTGACGCCGTTCCGTATCAAATTGTCGTAACGAGATTTTGTATTGGTCACATCCCGATATTGAAGAAGGAGATTCAACAATGACGTTTGAATACCATGTCAAACCAACCGGCAGCGATGCCGCGTGCGGCGACGCGGAGCATCCGTTCGCCACGATTTCCAAGGCCGCGCAGGTGGCTGCTCCGGGCGATACGGTGATCGTGCATGAAGGCGTATACCGCGAACAGGTTGATCCGAGGCACGGTGGTCTGAGCGAACATGAACGCATCACCTATTGCGGAGCCGAGGGCGAAGCTCGGCCGGTTATCAAAGGCTCGGAATGCGTGCAGGGCTGGACGGAATTGGCCGATCATCCGCATGTGTGGACGGTGACGCTTGACAACGCGATGTTCGGCGATTTCAATCCTTTCGCGACTGCGATTTTCGGTGACTGGCTGGAAATGCCCAAGTTCGGCAAGGAGCCGGACAAACATCTTGGTGATGTGTATCTCAACGGTGTCTCCTTCTTCGAATCGACGACGTTGGAAGGTGTATACGACCCGCGACCTCGTGACACGGATGAGGATTTCGCGTTGAAGATTCCCTGCCCTGTACCGGATGCGGACCGTACCCGTTATGCGTGGCATGCCGAAGTGGACGAGCGTGCCGGCACCACAACGATCTGGGCGAATTTCCAAGGTGCCGATCCGAATGCGGAACTGGTGGAAATCAGCGTTCGTCGTGCGTGCTTCTTCCCGTCCCGCAACCATGTCAACTACATCACTGTGCGCGGTTTCGAAATGGCGCAGGCCACCGGCGATTGGGCGCCGCCGACCTCGCAGCAGTGGGGTATGGTCGGTCCGAACTGGTCGTATGGCTGGATCATCGAAGACAATGTCCTGC
The DNA here is from genome assembly GCF_056356755.1 of Bifidobacterium sp. LH_449. Lineage (NCBI taxonomy): Bacteria > Bacillati > Actinomycetota > Actinomycetes > Bifidobacteriales > Bifidobacteriaceae > Bifidobacterium > Bifidobacterium sp. LH_449. Next base: position 35,733 of record NZ_JBKEUV010000010.1, on the reverse strand, counting down.
ATGACGCCAAATTCTCTGCGGTGTCGTTGGGCAAGGAAAACTCATCCGGCGACAACGAGTGGGCGAAAACCGAGCGCAAAACCGGTTACCAATACCAGTTGGAGGCTGTGTTCAAGGCCCGTCGCATCGGCTGGGAGAAGGGGCTGATCGGCGGTCATATCGTACGCAACAACGACATCTACGAGTGCGGCCAGAATGCCATCGTCGGTCATATGGGCAGCGCATTCTGCCGTATCGAGCACAATCACGTCCATCACATCGCGCTGAAGCGCGAATTCTTCGGATGGGAAGTCGCCGGCATCAAATTCCATGCCGCATTGGATACGGTCATTGCCAACAACAACATCCACGATTGCTCGCTGGGCATGTGGATGGATTGGCAGACACAGGGCACGCGCATCACTCGCAATGTGTTCCACAACAACGTGCGTGATCTGATGATTGAAGTGAGTCATGGGCCGTATCTGGTGGACAATAACGTTTTCGCTTCGCCGGTGATGTTCCAGAACTGGTCGCAAGGCGGTGCCTTCGTCAACAATCTGATCTGCGGCGCCATCGAACCACATACCGTCCCCGACCGTTCCACGCCGTATCACTATCCGCATACCACCGAGGTGGCCGGATGCGCAGTGGTGTCCGGCGGCGATGAGCGTTGGCTGAACAACATGTTCGCGCCGCAGCCGGTGAAGCCGGCCGTCGGTGAATATGGTTTGTCCGCTTACGGCGATTGCCCGATGTCGATGCATGAATACTTGGAACGTCAGCGGGCCATGTGGGCCGATCCTTCACAGGGCGGCGGCGAGCGAAATCCGTTGCAGTCGCTGTATGCTGGCGGCAACGTCTACTTGTCCGGTGCCCGGGGTCTGAGCAAGCAGGAAGGCATGGTCGACGATTCGGGTCGTATGCGGGAGGATGCCCCATTCTTCGGTGGCACCGCCTCTATGAGCGTTGCATGTGATGAGTCCATGCCGGTGACATTGGTCGAAGAAGCCGATGGACTGTACCTGCAGTGCGCTGTGCCGCAGGCCGTCGCCGATACCAGGATGCAGGTCGTCACCAGCGATATGCTCGGCGTGCCGCGCATCGTGGAAGAACGCTACGAACAGCCCGATGGCGGTGACTATGTGCTGGACACCGACTTGCTGGGGCAAGCCTTGACGGCAACGGAACGCAAGGCCGGTGCATTGAATGGCCTTGCCGCTGGAGAGAACCACATTCGAATCTGGAAATGGAACAACTGATATGACAAACACGGCCGATACCAACAAGACATTGGATAAATCCATGTTCGCACAATGCGGATATGCCCAGGACGACATCGACAAGCGCGTGGCGCAGGTCTGGCATGAGATCTTCGAAGGTCCGAACAAATTCTATTGGGAGAACGACGAAGGTCTTGCCTATGTGATGGACACCGGCAACAACGATGTGCGTACCGAAGGCATGAGCTATGCGATGATGATCGCCCTGCAATACGACCGTAAGGACGTATTCGACAAGCTGTGGGGCTGGGTAATGCGTCACATGTACATGGAGGAAGGTCACCATGCGCATTATTTCGCATGGTCGGTCGCGCCGGACGGTACGCCGAACTCGAACGGTCCGGCACCTGACGGCGAGGAATATTTCGCGATGGACCTGTTCCTCGCCTCCCGTCGCTGGGGTGATGGCGAGGATATCTACGAATATTCCGCATGGGGACGCGAGATCTTGAGATATTGCGTTCATAAGGGCGAACGATACGACGGCGAGCCCATGTGGAATCCCGACAACAAGCTCATCAAGTTCATTCCGGAGACCGAGTGGAGCGATCCGTCCTACCATCTGCCGCACTTCTATGAAGTATTCGCCGAAGAAGCTGACGAAGAAGACCGTCCATTTTGGCATGAGGCAGCCGCCGCAAGCCGTCGCTATCTGCAGGCGGCCTGCGACGAGCGGACCGGCATGAACGCTGAATACGCGGATTATGACGGAAAGCCGCATGTCGACGAGTCCAATCATTGGCATTTCTATTCTGACGCCTACCGTACTGCGGCGAATATCGGACTGGATGCAGCCTGGAACGGTCCGCAGGAAGTGCTGTGCGACCGCGTCGCCGCGCTGCAGCGATTCTTCCTGACCCACGACCGTACTAGCGTCTACGCCATCGACGGCACCGCCGTGGACGAGGTCGTGCTTCATCCGGTCGGATTCCTGGCCGCGACCGCGCAAGGCGCACTTGCGGCGGTGCATTCGGCCCAGCCCGACGCGGAACATAATGCCCGTGAATGGGTGCGCATGCTGTGGAATACGCCGATGCGAACCGGCACGCGTCGTTACTATGACAATTTCCTCTATGCTTTCGCCATGCTGGCGTTGAGCGGAAAGTATCGGTATGAATGATGATTACCTCAACTAATCCTATGGTCTACACGGATTTTCCTGATCCAGACATCATCCGGGTCGGGGACGTGTATTACATGGCCACTACGACTATGCATTTCACACCCGGGTGCGATATTCTGCGCAGCTATGACCTAGTGCATTGGGAATTCATTGCGCACGCATTGAATATCGTGGCGGATACCCCTGAAGAACGTTTGGAATGTGAAGGTGCCAACGCCTACGGTCGAGGCATGTGGGCGCCGTCACTGCGTTACCATCGGGGCACTTGGTATGTGTTGTTCGCCGCCAACGATACGCATGCCAGCTATCTGCTGACGGCGGACGATCCATGCGGCCCATGGCGAAAGCGTGAGCTTGACGGCTTCTATTACGACAGCGGACTGTTCTTTGATGACGATGATCGAGCCTATGTCGTACATGGGCAGTCGACATTGCGCATCACGGAGTTGAATCCTGAATTAAGCGGGCCGATGCCGGGTGGGCTCGACCGGGTCATCGTGCAGGACGATCCGCAGGCTGACCTTGGTTATGAGGGCAGTCACCTGTACAAGCATGATGGACGCTATTACGTCTTCACCTGTCACTTCCCGCAAGGCAAGGGCAAAACAGAAGCCTGCTTGATGGCCGAATCCTTGGATGGCGCTTTCGAAGTGCGTGAAATTATCGAAGACGACCTGTCCTTCCACGGTTACGGAGTCGCGCAAGGCGGTATGGTGGACACTCCGGACGGCGACTGGTATGCATTCATGATGCAGGACCGCGGCGGTGTGGGACGCGTGCCGATACTGATGCCGATGCGGTTCGGCGAGGACGGATTCCCCGTCGTCGGCGAGAACGGCAAAGTGCCGCAGTCGGTCAGCGTGCCGGCTGCAAGCTGTGCCGAACCTGTCACGCCCATCAACGGCAGCGAATTCATAGCCCGGTATAACGCCGAAGGCGGAGTCGATGCCAACTGTCTGCAGCCATACTGGCAGTTCAATCACATCTCACATAACGAATACTGGTCACTGACGGAACGTCCGGGAGCATTCCGTCTGCATTCCGGACGCATCAGCTCGAATCTCAATCATGCATGGAACACGCTGACGCAGCGCACGATGGGGCCTGTGACGGTGGCCGAAGTCACCGTCGACGCGTCGACATTGCATGATGGCGACTTCGCCGGATTGGCGGCGTTCCAAGGATGCTATTCCTACATCGCGCTTACGCGAAGGAACGGCCGCACGATGCTGACCGTCCAATACAAGCCGGCGAATGACGATTCCATCTTCTCCGATAATGATTGGGACAGTCCAGCCGTAACGGATGCGGAAATCATGGCGGATGCGGATTGCATGCGCCTGCGCGCGGTATATGATTTCACCGATTGCAAGGATGAAGTGACGTTCTTCTACCGCGATGCGGATACGCCGGAATCCGAATGGTGTCCATTGGGGACAGCGCACCGGATGGTCTTCAAAATGGATCATTTCACAGGTTGCCGTATCGGATTGTTCCTGTATTCGACAAAAGAGACCGGTGGAATCGCCGATTTTTACGACTTTGCGTATTCGACGCCGGATACGAAGGAAAGAGAGCAATGAAGCGACAGGTCATAGTGGCGCAAGGAACTGTCGAAGGCTTGGCGGCTGAAGATCAGGGCATCACCGTGTTCCGAGGGGTCCCGTTCGCCCAGCCTCCTGTCGGGGACTTGCGTTGGCGCGCACCGCAGCCGGCCCTGCCATGGGATGGTGTGCTGCAAGCCTTCGATTTCGGGCCTACCGCGATGCAGCCGACGCCGGGCGCCTCCGATGATTTCTATGATCGTGAATGGGGCACTGATCCGGCCGTGCCGATGAGCGAGGATTGCCTCTACCTGAATATTTGGACTCCGGCATTACGTGGATATGGCGCGGATAGCATGGTAGCCTCCGAAAAGCTGCCGGTCATGGTCTGGATCTATGGCGGAGCCTATCAATGCGGCGGCACATTTGAAAAGGAATTCGACGGCACACATCTCGCCGCGAACGGCGTCGTTGTGGTCAGTGTGGCCTATCGTCTGAATGCGTTTGGGTTTATGACGCACCCTTTGCTGCATGAGGAGGCCGTAAAACGCGGCGACGGCGAACCATATGCGAATTTTGGATTCCTGGATCAGCGTGCCGGAATCCAATGGGTGAAGGAAAACATCGCGAAGTTCGGCGGAGATCCGGAAAACATTACGGTTTTTGGCCAATCGGCCGGTGCCGCCAGCGTCTTGGCCCAGATCTGCTCGCCGATGAATCATGGCCTGTTTCAGAAAGCCATCATGCAATCCGGCGCAGGCCTAGGGTATTTCAATGCGCGGCAGGACACGCTGGAGCATGCGCAGGCCAACGGAATCCGTCTGTTCGAAGCATTGGGTGTCTCCACGCTGGAACAGGCCCGTGCAATCCCGGCCCGAACGGTATTGGAAGCCGCCGAATCCCTGCCGGTTCCGCCGGACAGCGGACGTGAAGGCGATTGGTCGATGATGGTCAACTGGGTGCCGTGCATTGACGGCTTGTTCCTGCCCGATCAGGAAGCCGAAATCATCGGGCGTGGCGACGCCAACGAAGTCGATGTAATGGTCGGTAATACGACGAACGAATTCATCGTTCCTCAAGCGGATGGCAGTCTTCAACATGTCGGGCAAATGGGCAATCTGGCGTTCATTCATGCGTGGACAACCGCATATGACAAAGCTCCCTACTACTACCATTTCGACGTTGATATGCCGGGAGACGATGCTGGAACCTTCCACTCATCCGACTTGTGGTTCTCCTTCGGCAGCCTTGCGAAATGCTGGCGTCCATTCGTTGGATGGCATTACGATCTGGCAAGGCGAATGGGCTTGTATTGGACCAATTTCGCCGCCAATGGCGATCCCAACGGAACGGACCGCGACGGAGCGCCGCTGCCCACATGGGGTCGTTGCGTCGGAGAGAAATGCCCTGCCATGCATTTGTGCCAAAAGCCGGGCATGCAGACGGATTGGCTCACCGAAACAGATCGAAAGGCATCTGGCCTGTGACGGCATACAGTTGATGTGTGAATACTGATGCATAGGCAGGGACGGTCTTTGCAGATCGTCCCTGCCGCATAATGGTTCGCCGGCAAACAGACAGGTCGCCCATCGTCGGCTGTACATCCTGAGAAAGCATTTGGTGAAAGGAACGTCATGCGCAATTTCATTTTCCACAATCCTGTGAAAATCTATTTCGGCAAAGGACAGGCTGCGAACATCGCACAGGAGGCCCGCAAATATGACGGTGCCGTGCTGATGGTGTACGGCGGTGGGTCGATCAAACGCAACGGCGCCTACGACGATGTGATGTCTGCATTGTCCGAAGCCGGCAGCAGAGTCGTGGAATTGCGTGGCGTCACGCCCAACCCGCGCCTTGACAAAGTGCTGGAAGGCGTGGAATTGGTGCGCCGCCATCATGTGGGCCTGGTACTTGCGGTCGGCGGCGGCTCGGCAATCGACTGCGCCAAGTTCATCTGTCTCGCCAGCGGCATCGGCGAAGACGAGGACGTCTGGGACGACTATATCGAAACCGGCAAGCCCGCGCCGGAACATCTGTTGCCGTTGGGCGTCGTATTGACCACCGCAGCCACCGGCTCCGAAATGGGCGACGCCGCGGTACTGACCAATTGGGAGCGCCATCGCAAACTCGGCTACACGTCCTTCCCGCTGACGCCGAAATTCTCCGTACTTGATCCCAGCTATCTGATGACGCTGCCGGATGTTCAAACCACATACGGTTTCGTCGACATGTTCTGTCACACCTGCGAACAGTATCTGTCGCTGCCCAGCGACGACAACCTGTCCGACGAAATGGCCGAAGCCATCCAGCGCCATATCCTGCGCTCGTGGCGAGACTGCCAGCGTGATCCGAAGGATTATCGCGCGCGCAGCAACGCGATGTGGGATTCCACGTTGGCGTTGAACCGTCTGATCTCCCGCGGCAAGGAAGAGGATTGGGTGACGCATGGCATCGAGCACGCGATCAGCGCCTACTATGACGTCGCGCACGGGGCCGGTCTGGCCGTCGTGCACCCGCATTGGATGAAGTATGTGTATCGTTTCTGCCCTGAATCCACTGCTCGCTTCGCCCGTTGGGCAGTGAACGTATGGGGCGTTGATGCCACCGGCAAGAGCGAACAGGTCATTGCCGAGGAAGGCATTGAACGGTATTCCGATTTCCTCGCTCGCGTAGGAGCGCCGCGCACCTTTGCCGAAATCGGTGTGCCCGCCGACGGTGAGGACTTTGATGCGGTGCTCGACAGGCTTGCCGACCATGCCGGCAACGCCGGCGGTTCCTATCGTGCGATTACACGTGATGACGCCCGTGCCATCCTCGCCGACTGCGTCGCTCCCGTGACCTTCTGAGCCGGCTTGCGTCTTTGGAATTTGAAAGGAACGCTGATATGACAGTTGCAAAGGCGTTTACGTGCCGTTGCCGGAGAAACGCGGGGCATTCGTGTGAACGCCGTCGGCCCGGTACTGACTGATACCGACGGTTTTGTGAATTCATCGTCGATCGCGGCTTTCTCGCCTCGCGACATTGCTTGACTTGAATCGGATTCGTTGCCGTGCGTTTCCCGCGGGAAACGCACGGTCTTTTTCAAGGAGGAGATATGAACGAACCGTATCGTATTGCCATCATCGGTGACGGATGGCGGAGTCGTTTCTTTTGCCGTGTGGCACGGTCGATACCGGACAGATTGAAAGTGGCGCTTGTCGTCGGTAAACATGATGATGCGATGCGGCGCATCCAGCAGGAATACCAGGTGCCGGCCTGTTCGGACTGACAATGCTGGATTCGTATAAAACGGATTTCGTGGCTGTTGCGGTATCATGGCCGGCAGCCCCGACGGCGGTCTGCGACTTGGTCGATGCCGGCCATCATGTCTATTGCGAAACGCCTCCGGCGCCGGATCTGGATGGATTGCGTGCGATATGGCAGCGTCTTTCGGATCGTGCTGATATGGTGCAGGTCGGCGAACAGTATTATCGAATGCCAGGGCACGCCGCCCGTCTGAATATGTTGCGTTCCGGCGCGCTCGGCCAGGTGAATTGCGTTGAGGTCGCTTCGACGCATCTGTATCATGCGGTGGCGCTGATGCGCGACTATATGGATATTGGTTTGAAGACGGTTGCCGTTAATGCGCGTTCGTTTACCGCACCGATGGTTGACCCGCTGCGCTTTGACGGATGGATTGCCGATCTCAAACCGGAGCCTCACACATCCACGGTCGCGACATTGGATTTCGGCGATGGCCGATATGGTCTATACGATTTTGTTGACAACCAGTGGTGGAATCCTTTGTTGGCAAGGCGCATCGTCGCGCACTGGACATGACGTGACGGTCGCCGATGAACCCTGGATGCAACAGTAGGATATTCATGCATTCATATTGAAAACCTCAATGCAACATAGTAACAAAGGAACCGCATGACCCGCCAAAAACTGATTATCGACACTGACTGTGGATCGGATGACGCCGTGGCCATCGCCATGGCGTTGAACGACCCGAATTATGAAATCCTCATGTTTTCAACGGTTTCAGGCAATGTGCATGTCGATCAGGCGACGGTGAATACGCTTACCACGATTGAATACGCGGGCACGTATGAGCCGCCGGTATACCGTGGCAGCGAATGCATGCTGCTTAACGACCTGTCATACGCGTACGAAACGCATGGCGGCGATGGTATGGGGGATATCGGTTTCAAGCCGCGTCGTTTGCATGCGGCGGATGGCAATGGCGTTATCAAATTAATCGAAACATTGCGTTCGCATGAGAATCAGTCGATTGACATTATTGCATTGGGACCGTTGACCAATATCGCATTGGCGTTGCGCGTCGATCCGCAGGCGGTGCGTCGCGCGCGGCGCATCGTGATCATGGGCAGTGCCGGATTGGGGCGAGGCAATGCGTCGCCGGTGGCGGAATTCAATATTTGGCAGGATGCGGAAGCAGCGAAAATCGTGGTGGAAGCCGGATTACAGGATGTCACATTCGTCGGCTGGGACGCCTGCTTGGGTGATTGCATGCTGACGAAGGCCGATATTGAACGTATCCGCGAAAGCGGTGATCTGGGGCGGTTCGCGATGGATTGCAATAAGGATTTGCTGGCGTTGAATCGCGAGCGTTTCCATGATGAATGCCTTGACATGGCCGATCCCGCTGCGATGTCGGCGGCATTGCATCCGCAATGCGTCGCCGATTGCAAACGCTACTATTGCCAGGTCGATACGTCGCAAGGGCCAAGCTATGGCGCGATGCTGGTTGATGTGAACAATGTGTTGGGCCGTGAGCCGAACGTGTCCGTGTGCAGTCGTCTACATGCGGCGGAATACAAGGATTATGTGTTCCGCGCTTTACATGCCGACTGATTGAACATGGCCGGAGACGGGTATGGTTTAAGCAGTGAACTAAGTGATGTTCAAATAATCGGAAAGGTGAAAACATGACCGCAGATCTTCGGGAATTGTTGGACGCTGACGAAGACGTCCGTCGTCTGTTCGAAGGGCGACCCATGCAATACCGCAAGTCGAAATCCTTGCCGGGGCTGACTTGGGAAGCGCAGTCCACATGTACGAAAATCAATCAGATTTTCTTTGAAAATCAGGAAGAAGCCATGCGACTGTTCCATGAGCTTGTTCCGGAAGCCGGAGAAGGTGTGGAATTCCGTCCGCCGATCAATCTGGACTACGGCATCGGCCTCGCCATCGGCGACCACACCTTCATCAACAAGGATTTCCTGATCGTCGGAGGCGGTCGCGTCATCATCGGCAAGAACTGCCTTATCGGTCCGCGCTGCTCCATCGCAACCCCCAACCATGCCCTGGATGCCGCAACGAGATTGGACGGCTGGGAACACACCGCTCCCGTTGTCATCGGCGATAACGTATGGTTCGGCACCAACGTCACCATCTGCCCGGGCGTTACCGTCGGAGACAATTCGATCATCGGTGCGGGTTCCGTAGTGGTCAAGGACATCCCGGCCAATTCCATCGCGGTCGGAAACCCGTGCCGGGTGATTCGCGAACTGCCGGATTGCGACCCGGCCTTTGCTGAAGTCGAAGCCTGAAATATGGCATAGTGGAAGAATGAGCACGATTACTGACATTTCCGCCCGTATGAGCCATGCGGTCGAGGGCCCGGCCTTCGCCAGCGCGGATGAAAACACCGTGGAATTCCGACCGCAGGCCCTGTATATCATCGACGACTCCGGCATCATCGCCGACATCTTCACCCCGGACGATTCGCGATATTTCGCGCTTCGCGGCGAAGCCGCGCGGCTGGGGCGCCTGACCTCGCTGGCCGAAGGCCAGTATCTGCTGCCGGGGTTCAGCGATCTTCATGTGCATGCCCCGCAATGGGTGCAGGATGGCACCGCTCTTGACGAGCCGTTGGAACGCTGGCTGGGCAAATACACATTCCCGACGGAATCGCGTTTTGCGGACAAGTCCTTCGCTGACAGGGCACACGCGCATCTCGTCGATGCGCTGCTCGCCCGCGGCACCACAAGCGTGCTGTATTTCGACACCATCCACCGCGAATCGGCGGTCGGACTGGCGAAAATCTGCGCCGACAAAGGCCAGCGCGCCTTCGTCGGCAAAGTCGTCATGGACGATCCGCAAGCCAGCCCCGACTACTATCGCGAAACCACCGACGAAGCGCTTGCCGACACCGAAGCGTTCGTCAACGACGTCGATGGCGTGCGGTGCGCTCAAGGCGTGCATCCGGTGGTAACGCCGCGTTTCGTGCCCAGCTGCACCGATCGTGCCTTGGAGGGCTTGGGCGAGATTGCCGCGAAATACCATTCGTACGTGCAGTCGCATTGCTCGGAAAGCGATTGGGAACACGGCGAGGCGATGCGTCGATACGGACGCAGCGATACTGAAGCCTTGGACACGTTCGGTCTGCTCACCGATCGCACGGTCATGCATCACTGCGTGTTCCTTTCCGAATCCGATGCCGACCTGTTCGCACGTCGGGGCGCTGCCGTCGCACACTGCCCGCTGTCGAACGCCTACTTCGGCGATGCGGTCGCCCCGATTCGCCGATATCGTTCGCAAGGCGTCACCGTCGGCCTCGGCACCGACATCTCCGGCGGATACGATCCGAGCATCTATTCCATGATCCGTATGGCCGCCATCTCCTCGCGCGCATTGATGCACGGCGTGAACCCCGCAATGCCTGCCGCAAGCAGAGGTGTCCCGGGCAGCATGATAACGCTTGACCAGGCGTTCTGGCTGGCCACGGTCGGCGGCGCGAGCGCGCTGCATGTCAACGCCGGCGCACTGCGGCCGGGCGAAGTGTGGGACGCCCAGCTGATTGATGTACACGCCCCCGGCAACGATCTTCCGGTCTTTGATGCCGACGAAGATCCCCGCGACGTTTTCCAGAAGATCATCAACCTGTCCACTCCGGCCAACATTCATGCTGTGTGGGTGCAGGGCATGCTTGTGCACGGCTCCGTCGCATAACAACGAATCGGTTGCGGATATACGCAAAGGCGGTGGCGGCTCCCGGCGCCAGGGAGCCGCCACCGCCTGTTTTCATGGTATTGCGATGTTTCCGACGCTACGCGTCGGGGGTATCGAATCACCGACCGGCCGCTGGGGTCCGGAAATCCGGCGGGCCTCAGCCGCGGGCCTTCGCATAGGCCGCATATACGGCCGGCATCGGCTCTCCGGTCTCCACGCCGTCGATGGTGAGCTTCCATGCCGGCGGCTCGGCCTCGCCGGACAGCACCCAGGCCGCCTGGCGGGCGGCGCCGATGGCCACATACTCGTCGGTGGCCGGTCGGGTCACATCCATGCCGAAAATGCCCGGTGCCAGCGTGCGGATGGCTTCGGATTTCGCACCGCCGCCGATCAGCAGAATACGGTCGATCGAAGCTCCCAGCGAGCGGATCAGTTCGAGGCAGTCGCGCTGCGAGCACAGCAGGCCTTCGACGAATGCGCGGGCCAGGTTCTCCTTGGTCGTGTTCTTCAAGGTCAGACCGGTCAGGGACGCGGTCGCGTCCGGACGGTTCGGCGTGCGTTCGCCGTCGAAATACGGGACCAGCGTGATGCCGCCGGCACCGGGCTCGGAAGCGAATGCCAGGGACGCGAGTTCGTCATAGTCGACACCGAGGGCTGAGCGGCCGGCGTCGAGAATGCGCGATCCGTTGATGGTGCAGGCCAGCGGCAGGTAGTGGCCGGTGCAGTCGGCGAATCCGGAGACGGCACCGGTCGGATCATAGGTCGGGTTTTCGGAAATGGCCGCCGCAACGCCGGAGGTGCCCAGCGACACGGACACGTCGCCGATGCCCATGCCCAGTCCGAGGGAGGCCATTGCGTTGTCTCCGCCGCCCGGGGCGATGATGCAGCCGCCTTCGATATCCTTGCCGGCGATGTCGGGGGAGGCTTTGACCGCTGCGGCTTCGCGCGGGCCGAGCACGGTCGGCAGGATCACATCATGGCGGCCCAATGCCATGTCGATCAGGTCGTAACGGTATTCGTCGGATGCGGCGTCGAAATAGATGGTGCCGGAAGCGTCGGAACGATCGGTGAACAGCGCATCCAGATGGGCGTCTTCGCCCTCTTCGACCGGGCCGTAGCCGGCGATGCGCCAGCTCAGCCAATCGTGCGGCAGGCAGACCGCGGCGATTTTCGCGGCGTTTTCGGGCTCATTGTCGGCGACCCATTTGAGCTTGGTGAGCGTGTAGGAAGCGACGGGGGAGGAGCCGACGGCTTTGACCCAACGCTGCTTGCCGCGTGCGACGACGTCTTCCGGTTCGCCTTCCTGGGCCGGTGCGGCGCCGAGCTCTTCGATCAGCGCGGCCGCCTGCGGTGCGGAGCTGGTGTCGTTCCACAGCATCGCATCGCGGATCACGCGGCCCTGCTTGTCGAGAATGACCATGCCGTGCTGCTGGCCGCCGACCGCGAGGGCCGCGACGTCGTCAAGACCGCCCGCCTGCTCGGCGGCTTCCTGGAATGCGGTCCACCAGTAGTCGGGATTGATGGACGTGCCGTCCGGATGCTTTGCCTGTCCGAAGCGCACCAGTTCGCCGGTTTCGGCGTCGGTGACGCGTACCTTGCAGGATTGGGTGGATGTATCGATGCCGGCCACCAGAGTTGTCATTGTGCCTCCTTGCGCGCAATGTTCCGTCGCACGCACAGCGGCGTGGCGTGCGGCAATAGTTAGATGAATGAACTATGATATTCAGTGTAGCATTGTTCTTGATTTTTGAAAAATACGGAATGATGCGGCAGTGCAATGATGCATCGAAATGGTAGGGGGATGATGGGCGATGCCTTCGCTACGAAGAATCAATCAGGATGATTTGCGCAACCATAATCTTTCCGTAGTGCTTGATACGTTGCTGCGCACCACCGATCAGCTGAGCCGCGCCGATCTGGCGAAACGCACGGGCCTGACCAAGGCGACGATGTCGCTGCTGGTGTCGCTGCTGATGGACGACGGCATCCTATGCGAGGGCGAGCCGGTGGCGCAGCCGGCATACGGTCGTCCGAGCACGCCGCTGTGCATACGGGGAGGCCGCCTGTGTGGTCTCGGTCTGCAGATCAACACCGATGGCTTCGGCGTCATCGCTTTGGATTTGGACGGGTCCATCGCCGACGGCGAATGGACCGATGCCGACATGTCGAATGCCGACGCGGATGAGATCTTCGCCCAGCTCGATGCCATGTCGATGCGGCTGGAGCGGCGGCTTACGGAAGCAGGATATACGATAACCGGTGCGGCATTGGCGTTGCCTGGATTGGTCACCGACGACATGCAGCTGATCGTGGCGCGTAATCTGGGCTGGGAGCAGCTGGACCTGGCCAAATTCGACGTGGTGCGCAGACTTGACGTCCAGGCCGGCAACGAAGCGAATATGGCCGCCTTGGCGCAGATTCCAGGCTACGCATCGCAACGTCTCGACGACGGACTGGTCGGTCCGTCCGATTCGTTTATCTATATGTCGACCGATATCGGCATCGGCGGTGCGATCGTGCGCGACGGGCAGGTCGTCGTCGGAGACCACGGTTTCGGCGGTGAAATCGGCCATATGTCGGTTGAGATGCGAGGTCCCGTATGCCGTTGCGGCCGCAGGGGATGCCTGGAGACCTACGCGGGCCGTCGCGCGATGGTCGAAGCCGCGGGAATCGCCAGCGGCAGCGCCGCAGCCAATCGAAAATGCCTGAACGAACTGACCGAACGCTGGCATCAAGGAGACGCAACGGTCGTCGCGGTGGTGGATCGCGCCATCGAAGCCATGGCGTCGGTGATCGTGACCATGGTCAATCTCAGCGACATCGATACGGTGATTTTGGGTGGCCTATGGGCGCATTTCGACGACGGTCTGGTGGCCCGTCTGGAACGGATGACTCGCCCGCAGGTGCTGGGCAGCTCGCGCGTGCAGGTGCGCGTGCTGATTTCCGACGTCAACGACAGGCCGGCACTGCTCGGTGCCGCGCAGGTCGGATTGCGCCGCTTCGTGGACAATCCGTTGCGATTCATGCAGCAGGATTGATGATGCGATTGCGCGCTTGCCGGATTGACGACGGAATCGATGATGGAACCGATGACGCGGTCACTGACATATCGGTTGCCTGAATCGTTCCCCGATATCGCATCGGAGCCGCTGCGCCTTCACGGGACGCCGCCTCTACGTGGCGGCTGCTACAGTTGCCGGTGACGTTCCCGCCCGTGCCGCGCAGGTCAAGGAACGTCTGCGACATGCATCCACAGTGCGCGGCCACATGAATATCGGGAGCCTTCGCATGGTCCAACACAATCGCACATCATCCGTACCCTCATCCCTGCAATCGCCGCGACTGCGTTGGCGGCCCGCCGATATCGCCGTAGCGGCCGCCTTGGGCGTCGCCTGCGGCGTGGTGTTTTGGGGATTCAATTTCGCGTATTCGTCATTGTCGCCGATTTTGGGCGCAATATTGCCCGGCCTTGCCAGCATTCTGCACGCGGTCTGGTATTTTTCCGGCACGTTGGCGATGCTGATCATCCGCAAGCCCGGGGCCGGCGTATTCGTCAATATCGTCGGCGCCTCCGCCGAAATGCTGATAGGCAACCAATTCTCAATCAGCTTCGTTTTCGTTTCCGCCATACTGCAGGGACTGTTCGCGGAGATTCCTTTCGCACTGACAAGATATCGCCGCTTCAATATGCTGCTGGCGATCGCGTCGGGCGCGCTGACCGCAGTCGAATACGGCTTCTATCTGCTGCTGTTCCGCTATCAGGGCGTCTCTCTGTTCAGTCCGCGCGGCACCATCCACATGATTTGCGAAATCCTCGGCGGCGTCATCATCGCCGGCGTGATGAGCTGGCATCTGTATGTCGCCATCGCCAAAACCGGTGCGCTCGACCGCCTCGCCTCCGGGCGGGCGTTCCGCAAAACCATATGACAACATCGTGTATGGCGAATCGGCGGAACATCTGCTATTATCTGTGACCGTCGGTTTTCATATCGACGGTCGGGGGTGTAGCTCAGTCGGTTAGAGCATCGGACTCATAATCCGCCGGTCCACAGTTCAAGCCTGTGCGCCCCCACCATTTTCAAACGTCGTCACCCAGCCGGTGGCGGCGTTTTTCCGATTCCGAATCCTTTCGGCGTGTCTGAAAATCCGGATGGGGGAGTACAATTTCGAAAGTTCCGGTTCACGCCTGCCATCGGGGCATGGCGACCCGGGTCACCTGAATCTTTAGGAGACAATTATGCAGCAGGGTATCCATCCTGATTACCATGCCGTTCGAGTGACCTGCTCCTGCGGCAACACCTTCGTCACCCGCTCCACCTACAAGGGTGAAGCCATGACGGCCGATGTGTGCTCCCAGTGCCATCCGTTCTACACCGGCAAGCAGAAGATCCTCGACACCGGTGGTCGTGTGGCCCGCTTCGAGAAGCGCTACGGCAAGAAGGCTAAGTAGCTTTCCCAACGCCAGTCCATCGCAAGGCAGGCGTCGCTTCGGCGACCCCGTCAGACCTCGCGGGACTGGCGTTTTTGTATATTCCCGACATTCATCGAATACATCCGAACATTGCCGCGACAGCGGAAAGGAACATCAGCATGGCAGACGAGCAATTCCCCGCAGCCGCGACGGCATTGGAGGAATACACCAGCATCGAGCGACAGATGGCCGAGCCGGACGTCGCGTCCAATCCCGACAAAATGCGCAAACTGGGCCGCCGCCACGCGGAACTCGGCTCCATCGTCTCCGCATACAACACGTATCGTCAGGTGTGCGACGATTTGGAGGCCGCCAAGGAAATGGCTTCCGAAGATCCCGATTTCGCCGAAGAGGCGAAGCGTCTTGAAGCCCGTCTGCCCGAAGTCACGGAAAAGCTGCGTACCGCGCTGATTCCGCGAGATCCCGACGATGCGCGCGACACCATCATGGAGATCAAGGCCGGCACCGGTGGCGAAGAGGCCGCATTGTTCGCCGGCGACCTGCTGCGCATGTACATGCGTTATGCGGAAAAGCGCGGCTGGACCACCGTCATTCAGAACGAGAACACCACCGAATTGGGGGGCGTCAAGGATGTGCAGCTGGCCATCCGCGCCAAGGGCACGCCCGCTCCGGAAGACGGCGTGTGGGCGTCGCTGAAATACGAGGGCGGCGTGCACCGCGTGCAGCGTATCCCCGTCACCGAATCGCAGGGGCGTATCCAGACCTCCGCTGCGGGCGTCATCGTATTCCCCGAAGCCGATGAGGACGACGACGAGATCGAAATCGATCCGAAGGATCTGAAGATCGACATCTTCATGAGCTCCGGTCCGGGCGGCCAGTCCGTGAACACCACGTATTCCGCGGTGCGTATGACGCATATTCCGACCGGCATCGTCGTGAGCATGCAGGATGAGAAGTCGCAGATTCAGAATCGTGCGGCGGCGTTGCGCGTGCTGAAGTCGCGTCTTCTGGCGATGAAGCATGAGCAGGAGGCCGCCGAGGCCGCCGACATGCGTCATTCGCAGGTGCGTTCGCTGGACCGTTCCGAGCGCATCCGCACCTACAATTTCCCGGAGAACCGCATCGTCGACCATCGCACGAACTACAAGGCCTACAATCTGGATGCCGTGCTCGACGGCGACCTGCAGGCCGTCATCGACTCCGATATCCAAGCCGATGAGGCGGAACGTCTCGCCAACCAGAAGTAGTCGCGTTCGCCATGACCGCCGCTGAAATCGCAGCAGACGCCGCCGGACGATATTCTGCGCACAATACCATGCGGGATGTCGCGTCGGACGCAACGCAAGACGTCGCCGAACTGGTGCGCCGCAGCGCGACGACATTGCGGGATGCGGGCATCGATACGCCGCGGCATGACGCCAAATTGCTGCTTGCCGCGGCCTTCGGCTGCGAATTGCGCGACATCGACAAGGCGATGCTGATGCGCGACGACGTTTCGGCATTGGCGGGCGCCGCGATCGGTGCGGCGAATGCCGGCCGTGCGGTCGGCGATGCCGCTGATGATGCAGTACAAGATGATGCCGGTGATATGGCGAAAGACGATACGGTTGACGACATCGCCGCTGCATTGCGTCGTTTCGACGATATGATCGCGCGTCGCACCTCGCGTGAGCCGCTGCAGCATATAACGGGCCACGCGCCGTTCCGATGGCTGGATCTTCGGGTCGGTCCGGGCGTTTTCATTCCTCGTCCGGAAACCGAAACCGTGGTGCAGGCGGGATTGGATTGGCTGTCCTCGCAACCTCAGCCTGATCGTACCGAAAACGGGCAGGTCCGGCATGGCCCGCGCGTGGTCGACCTATGCGCAGGCAGCGGCGCCATCGGATTGTCGGTCGTCACCGAAGTCGCGAACAGTGAAGTGTGGGCCGTTGAACTGTCGCAGGAAACCGCGCAATGGACGGACCTCAACCGATGCAACACATTGCAGACGGAACCGGACCGCTCACGCTACCATCTGATCGTCGGCGACGCCACATCACCGCAAACCCTGCGCGAATTGGACGGCGGCATCGACCTGGTCGTCACCAATCCGCCGTATGTGCCGCTCAACGATATTCCCGAACAGCCGGAAGTGCGCGACCATGACCCCGAACTGGCGTTGTATGGCGGTTCGCCGGACGGCATGCTGATTCCCGAACGCATCATCGACCGCGCATACAAGCTGCTGCGGGAAGGCGGCGCGCTCGTCATGGAGCATGACGTCACCCAAGGCGACGGCCTCGTCCGATACGCAAGGCGGCGCGGCTTCGTCGACGCCCATACCGGCGATGATCTGACAGGGCGCCCGCGCTACCTGTTCGCCTGCAAGGCAATCGGCTCATGATCCGCGCGATCGCGGTATATACAAGGTGTGGCCATATCTCGTGAACATTATGCGCAGCCATCGCATATGCCTATCGCATGCGGCCACGGCGCGGCGGCGGCATGCGGATATGCGGCCGCCGTGATTTTCGGCGTGGCGACCGGCGTCTGGGCGCAATGATGCAATAGTAGGCTATGTATATAAAGGAGGAAGCATGAGTCTGGTACAAGCCATTGACGACGATTCCCTCGCCCAAGCCAAGGCAATCATCCGGGACGGCGGCCTGATCGTCATCCCGACCGACACCGTGTACGGCATCTGCTGCGATCCGCGCAACATCGACGCGATCCGCAGCATCTACGAAGCGAAACATCGTCCGAAATTCAAATCATTGCAGGTTCTTCTCGCCTCCGTCGACGATCTGGAAGGACTCCGGCTCGACCTGCCGGTCCCGTTGAATCGTCTCGCGGCGCAATTCCTCCCCGGCGCATTCTCGCCGATCGCCGTCGCCCGCGAAAACTGCTCGCTGGCCACATTGCATCGCGATCCGAACGGCGGCGAGGCCACACAAGGCGTCCGCATTCCGAATTCCGCCGCATGCCTGCGCATACTGCGCGCAACCGGCCCGTTGGCGGCGTCCAGCGCCAACCTTTCCGGCAATGAAAGCGCGCAGACCGTCGAAGAGGCGGTGGCCGCCTTCGGCGACGCCGTCGATCTGTATCTGGACGGCGGGCCGACGCAAGGCCATGTCGCCAGCACCGTCGTCGCGGCGAATCCGCTCGCGCGCGACGGCATCGAGATCCTGCGCGAAGGAATGATCCGCGAATCCGTCATCCGCAAAGCCCTGACCATGAACGGCGGTGCACTCGGCGCATGAGAGTCTACCTATTCATTGCCGCGATCGCAGGCGGCGCCACCTATCTGATCACCCCGCTGATCCGCCATCTGGCCATCCATATCGGAGCGGTCGGCAAAGTGCGCGCACGCGACGTGCATACGATTCCGACGCCGCGCATGGGCGGTCTCGGCATGCTGATCGGATTCACCGTCGCCATGCTGTTCGCCTGCCGCATCCCATTCATACAAGGCCTGTTCACCGACACGTACCAGGCGTGGGTGATTCTTGCCGGCGCCATCATGATCTGCCTGCTCGGCATGGCCGATGACCTGTGGGATCTCGATTGGATGCTGAAAATGGCGGGGCAGCTGCTGATCTCGGTATTCGTCGCGTGGGGCGGCCTGCAGATCATCTCCTTGCCGTTGGGGTCGCTTGTGGCGGCGTCGCCCAGCATTTCCATCACGATCACGGCGTTTTTGATCGTCGCTTCGATCAACGCCGTCAATTTTGTGGATGGTCTTGACGGTCTGGCATCAGGCATCGTCGCGATCGGCGGTATCGCGTTCGCGATCTATTCGTATATCATCGCCCGCAATTCGCCGTCATACGCGTCGATGGCGACGCTGATCGACATTGCGATGGTCGGCATGTGCGTCGGATTCATTCTGCACAACTGGCATCCCGCGAAACTGTTCATGGGTGATTCCGGCTCGATGCTGCTGGGATATCTGATTACCTGCGCGTCGATCGTGATGACGGGACGCTTGGATCCGGCCTCCATCCATGCCAGCATCTACCTGCCGGTGTTCATGCCGATCCTGCTGCCGATCCTGGTGCTGTTCCTGCCTGTGCTGGACATGTGCATGGCGATCGTGCGGCGCGTGCGCAAAGGCCAGTCGCCGATGCATCCGGACCGTATGCACCTGCATCACCGCATGCTGCGCATCGGCCATTCGGTGCGCGGGGCGGTGCTGATCCTGTGGGGATGGGCGGCTTTGATCGCATTCGGGTCGATCATGGTGCTGTTCTTCGAAATCCAATATGTCGCCATCGGATTCGTTGTCGCGGCGGCGCTGCTTGCCGCGGCGACGATGTATCCGTATCTGCGGCGTCGGCTGCCGGAAATCCGTGAGGAAAACGCGATGCTGGAAGCGGCGAAGCATGCGAACGATCCCGCTGCGGAATCAGCGGGAAAAGCGTCTGCGAAGTCGTCCGCGAAATCCGTCGGAAAAACGGCGGACAAGTGATAAGCGGATGACGGACAGGCCGGAAACGTCAGCATCGTCGGTGTGATGTTCCCCGCGTATCCGAGTGGCGATATGCGACACGACGGCCATAGCATTGTCCGTGTCGTTTCGTCAGCACGCACTCATATAGTGGGCCTATGGTTACAACCGATATGAACGCTCAATCCCAGTATGCACCGCTTCCGCCGATTTTCTCCCAGCTTGGCCTCGCCTATGACGATGTGCTGCTGCTGCCGAACGAAACCGACGTCATTCCGTCCGAAGTGGACACCACCACGCATCTGACGCGCAACATCACCATGAAGGTTCCGGCGATCTCCGCCGCCATGGATACCGTCACCGAATCCGAAATGGCCATCGCCATGGCCCGTAACGGCGGTATCGGCGTGCTGCATCGCAACCTGTCCATCGACGATCAGGCCGCCCAGGTCGATATCGTCAAGCGCAGCGAATCCGGCATGATCACCGATCCGCTGACCGTCAACCCGGACGTCACGCTTGCCGATCTCGACAAGCTGTGCGGCCGTTTCCATATCTCCGGCCTGCCGGTCGTCGACAAGGACAACAAGCTCGTCGGCATCATCACCAATCGCGACATGCGTTTCATCGCCTCCGAGGATTACGACCACCTCAAGGTGCGCGACGTGATGACCAAGGAGAACCTGATCACCGGCCCGTCCAACATCTCCAAGGAAGACGCCCACGACCTGCTGGCCAAGAACAAGGTCGAAAAGCTGCCGCTGGTCGACTCCGAAGGCCACCTGACCGGTCTGATCACCGTCAAGGACTTCGTCAAGACCGAACAGTACCCGGACGCCACCAAGGACGAGCAGGGCCGTCTGCGCGTCGCAGCGGGCATCGGCTTCCTCGGCGACGCCTGGCAGCGCGCCTCCGCACTGATGGAGGCCGGCGTCGACGTTCTCGTCGTCGACACCGCCAACGGCGAAGCCAAGCTGGCCCTCGACATGATCCGTCGCATCAAGTCCGATCCGGCCTTCAAGGGCGTTGACATCATCGGCGGCAACATCGCCACCCGCCAGGGCGCTCAGGCCATGATCGACGCCGGCGTCGACGCGGTCAAGGTCGGCGTCGGCCCGGGCTCCATCTGCACCACCCGCGTGGTCGCGGGCGTCGGCGTTCCGCAGCTGACCGCGGTCTATGAGGCCGCTCAGGCCTGCCGCGCCGCCGGCGTGCCGTGCATCGCCGATGGCGGCATCCACTACTCCGGCGACATCGCCAAGGCTCTGGTCGCCGGCGCCAGCTCCGTCATGCTCGGCGGCACCCTGGCCGGCTGCGAGGAGGCTCCGGGCGAGAAGGTCCTGCTGCACGGCAAGCAGTACAAGCTGTACCGCGGCATGGGCTCCCTGGGCGCCATGGCTCCGCGCGGCAAGAAGAGCTACTCCAAGGACCGCTACTTCCAGGCCGACGTCACGTCCAACGACAAGGTCATTCCGGAAGGCGTCGAAGGCGAAGTCCCGTACCGCGGCTCGCTGAACGCCGTGCTGTACCAGATGATCGGCGGCCTGCACCAGTCGATGTTCTACATCGGCGCGCACAACATCGCCGAAATGCCGGAAAAGGGCCGCTTCATCCGCATCACCGACGCGGGTCTGCGCGAATCCCATCCGCACGACATCGTGATGACCGCCGAAGCCCCGAACTACACGGGCCGCGGCTGATCCGCACGGACTGATGCGACCGTGAGGTCCCATCAGCCGTATCGATCGTATGGATCATCTGAGGCGAGGCCTGGAACTCCGGTTTCAGGCCTCGCCTTCGTATTGCCGGGCAACGGCGATGGTAGGCTTCATACAGGTCACACAAGCCGGCGCATGCCGGTAGGCGAATGCAGAAACGAGGCTGACGATGGTTGACGCGCATGATGGCGAAACGTATACGGCGAAGGATTCACGCCTGATCTGGATCGACTGCGAGATGACGGGGCTGGATATCTTCGGCGGCGACGAATTGGTGGAGATCTCCGTCGTGCCGACCGACTTCGATCTGAACGTGCTCGATGAAGGCATCGATTACGTGATCAAGCCGTCCGATGCGGCGGTGGCGCATATGAACGATTTCGTGCGCGACATGCATACGCGCTCCGGACTGATCGATGAATGGGAGCATGGCCTGAGCCTCGAAGAGGCCGAAGCGAAGGTGACCGAATACGTGGCCCGCTTCACGCCGCAGGGCGTGCGCCCGCTGCTGGCCGGCAATTCGATCGGTTCGGACAAGAAGTTCCTTGACCATTACATGCCGGGGCTGATGAGCCACCTGCATTATCGCGTCGTCGACGTGAGCACGCTGAAGGAATTGGCGCGCCGCTGGTATCCGGCCGTATACGAGAACCGTCCGCCGAAGAACGGCGGACACCGTGCGCTGGCGGACATCATCGAATCCTTGGATGAGCTGCGCTACTACCGCAAGGCCTTCATGGCGCCGGCCCCCGGCCCGGACGCCGCCGAGGCGAAGGCGATCGCCGACGACATCTCGGCGACCAGCATCGCGCACTGAAACGAAGCGCATACGCCGCCGGCGTCGGAATCATGGAATCGGTGCCGGCATCGCAGACATCGAAGGCATCGAAGACCTGAAACACGGAAAGGACGGGCATGACCGCACTTGATTGGACCGCCATCGAAGGCCCGCAGGACATCCGTCTTGTGGTCGCCGACATGGACGGCACCCTGCTCGACGGCCAAAGCCGGATACCGGAAGGTTTTTGGGAGATGATGGACAGGCTGCGCGCCGCCGGCATCGAATTCGTGCCCGCATCCGGCCGTCAGTATGCGACGCTGCGCAACATGTTCTCCCAAAAGGCGGACGGCCTGTCCTACATTGCGGAAAACGGCAATGTCGTGGCCGTCGACGGCGTCGTCGTCGAAACGCACGGCGTCGACGTCGACGTCACCCGTCGCGTCATCGACCTGGTCGACGACGCCGTCGCGGGCGGACGCCATGATGCGGGACTGGTCGTGTGCGGCCTGAAAACGGCGTACGTGCAGCGCGACGATGAGGCTTTCGTCGCCGAATGCGGCAAATACTACGCCGCGCTGAGCGTCGTGCCGGACCTGTACGACGTGCTGGCCGGCATTCCGGAAAAGGATGAGATCCTCAAGCTGGCGATTTTTGATTTCGGTGACGCGGAATCGACCACGAACGACTTGTTCCTGCCGTTGGCGGACGATTATCAGGTCGTCGTCTCCGGTGCGCATTGGGTCGATATCATGGACCGCGACGTCGACAAGAAGCAGGGTGTGCTGGCCTTGCAGCGGCATCTGGGCGTCACTGCGGCGCAGACCGCGGTGTTCGGCGATTACCTGAACGATCTGGAGATGCTGGAGGCCGGCGAATGGTCGTTCGCCATGGGCAACGCGCATCCGCGGCTGAAGGAGGCGGCGCGCTACATCGCGCCGACCAATGTGGAACATGGCGTGCTGCGCGTCGTGGACAGGCTGGTCGGCTGACATGCTCCAATCCGAAGCGCTGGCGATTCTCGAATCAGGTGCGAACGTGTTCCTCACCGGCGCTCCCGGTGCCGGCAAAACATATGTGCTGAACGAATTCGTCGCCGATGCGCGGCGTGACGGCACCTCCGTATCAGTCACCGCATCCACCGGCATCGCGGCGACGCATATCAACGGGCAGACCATCCACTCGTGGAGCGGCGTCGGACTGGCGACCGCGCTGAGCGACAATCTGCTCAAAACCATTCGCGCACGTCGTAAACGCAAGCTGCAGGCCGCCGACATCCTCATCATCGACGAAGTGTCGATGATGCACGCCTGGCTGTTCGACATGGTCGATCAGGTGTGCCGGCGCGTCCGGCATGACGAAAGGCCGTTCGGCGGTCTTCAGGTCGTGCTGTCGGGCGATTTCTTCCAATTGCCGCCGGTCAGCGTATCAGGTAGGAACCATGACCTGATCGCGCCTTCGCCGGAATTCGTCGCAAGCCGCGAACGCTATGCGAAGGCGGGGCGCAATCCGGAGGGGTTCATCACCGAATCGCTGGTGTGGGACGAATTGTCGCCTGTCGTGTGCTATCTGACCGAACAGCATCGTCAGGACGACGGGCGGCTGCTCGGTGTGCTCACCGATATCCGCGAAGGACGCGTGGACGACGCCGACCGCGATCTGCTGCTGACCAGGCTTGGCGTTTTTCCTGAGCCGGGCCAGCAGGCCG
Organism: Bifidobacterium sp. LH_449; assembly: GCF_056356755.1. Taxonomy (NCBI): domain Bacteria; kingdom Bacillati; phylum Actinomycetota; class Actinomycetes; order Bifidobacteriales; family Bifidobacteriaceae; genus Bifidobacterium; species Bifidobacterium sp. LH_449. The sequence goes on along the minus strand of NZ_JBKEUV010000010.1, from coordinate 11,785 downwards.
TCAACCTGTTCCCGGTGAACAGGCAGGCGGACACGCTTAACGACATGCGCCTGTTCGAGATCCACAGCGAAGCGCATGAATTCCACGCCGAATCCGCAGGACCGGCGAATCTTGTGGAACGTTTGAAGAAGAACATGCTTGCGCCGGAAAAGCTGGTGCTGAAAACCGGAGCGGCCGTCATGGCGGTGCGCAACGATCCCGATCATCAGTTCGTCAACGGCTCTCTCGGCACGGTGCGCGGATTCGCGCCGGAAAACAAAGGCGGATGGCCGATCGTCGAATTCGAAAACGGCAACATCGTCACGATGAAGCAGAACTGCTGGGAGATGATGGACGGCGAAACCGTGCTCGCCTCCGTCAATCAGGTGCCGCTGCGCTGCGCGTGGGCGATCACGATCCACAAATCGCAGGGCATGACGCTTGACCGCGCGGTCATGGACCTGCGACGCACATTCGCGCCCGGCATGGGATACGTCGCATTGTCGCGCGTCGAACGATTGGACGGCCTGTATCTGGGCGGCGTCAACGAGCGCATGTTCCTCGTCTCGCCGGAAGCGGTGCTGCTCGACGGGCGGCTGCGCGCCGAATCCGCCGCCGCCGGCGCGCAGCTTGCCGGCCAAGGCGCCTCCTCGTTCCTGCAGCGCAAGGCCCAGCCTGAATTGTTCGATGTCGGTGCCGGTTCCGATATGCCGGACGCGGGCGAATTCGGTGAATTCGCCCAATCCGCCCTGTTCTGAACGACGATCCGCATCACGGCGCTTCGCTACGGGGAAAGCGCATGGCGCGGCGTTATCATTGGATGTACTCGATGACGAGTGCGGGCGAAGCGGGGAGACCCGTTTCGCGGATTTGGAGGTGCATGATGAAGCACATGAAGCACATGAAGTCGTATGCGATCTCCGCGGTCGGTCTGCTTATCCTGTTTGCGGTATTCCTGATGTTCGGCATGCCGTCGCTGCCGGCCTGGGGCACGGTGAAGCTGACCGACATCCTCACCATCATCGGCGGCCTGCTGTTTGTGCTGCCCATGTATGTCGAATCGGTCAAACGCAAGGACGCGGCCAATGCACGGCATCGTTGGGTGTGGTATTACCTGCCGATCGCGGGCATTGTGCTGGTATGCGTCGGCATCTTCATTCCCAACAGCGTGATGCTTTTTTCGATCGTGCCGCTGGCGGATGCGCTGTATCTGATCGGATGCCTGCTGATGCTGATCATCTACGCGTATCCTCCGTTCGACATCGAACATGAGATGCTGGAGGAAGCGGTGGAGGACGAAGTCGACGAGGAGAGCGCGCAGGGGCGGTAATGTCCCCCAACGCTAATATTTTGGGCATATGACCAAAGCACTTCGTATGTCCACCATGTTCCTGCGCACCCTGCGCGAGGACCCTGCCGACGCCGACGTTGATTCCGCCAAGCTGCTGCAGCGTGCCGGCTATATCCGCAAAACCGCTCCCGGCATCTGGACCTGGCTGCCGCTCGGTTTGAACGTTCTCAACAAGATCGAAGCCATCATCCGTGAGGAGATGAACGGCATCGGCGCCCAGGAAGTGCATTTCCCGGCACTGCTGCCGCGCGAGCCGTATGAGGCGACCCACCGCTGGGAGGAGTACGGCGAGAACCTGTTCCGTCTGAAGGACCGTCACGACGCCGACTATCTGCTGGCGCCGACGCACGAGGAAATGTTCACCCTGCTGGTCAAGGACATGTATTCCTCCTACAAGGATCTGCCGGTCACCCTGTACCAGATCCAGACCAAGTACCGTGACGAATTCCGTCCGCGCGCAGGCCTTGTGCGCGGACGCGAATTCGTGATGAAGGACGCCTATTCGTTCACGCTGGACGAAGAGGGCATGAAGCAGTGCTATATGGACGAGCGCGGCGCATACGAACGCATCTTCCAGCGTCTGCACCTGGATTACGTGCCGGTGTTCGCAATGTCCGGCCCGATGGGCGGCTCCGCTTCCGAAGAGTTCCTCGCCCCGATGCCGATCGGCGAGGACACGTTCGCGCTGGCGCCGTCCGGCAAGGCCTGGAACGTGGAAGCCCTGACCACTCCGGAGGTGCCGGAAGTCGATTGCGGCGCCACCGCAGCCATGGAATCGTTGGACACCCCGGAATCCAAGACCATCGAAGATCTGGTGGCCACCGCCAACCGCCTGTACCCGCGTGAGGACGGCCGCGAATGGACCGCCGCCGACACGCTGAAGACCGTCGCCGTCACCGTGCTGCATGCCGAAGACGACGACCATGACAAGCCGTGGCGTGAAGTCATCGCCGTCGCCATTCCGGGCGACCGTCAGGTCGATATGAAGCGTCTGGAAGCCCAGTTCGCTCCGTCCGAGCTGGAGGAATCCACCGAGGAGGACCTCAAGCGGCATCCGGAAATGGTCGCCGGCTACATGGGCCCGATGGTGTTCGGCAGGCAGGGCGAGGCCGCGGGCGTGGCCGAGCCGGTCCGCTTCTTCATCGACGCGCACGTCGCCCGTGGCTCCGAATGGATCATCGGCGGCGATGAAGCCGGCAAGCACCGCTTCCATGCGGTGTACGGCCGTGATTTCGAGGCCGACGGCACCGTGGAGGCCGTGGAGGTCCGCCATGGCGACATGAGCCCGGACGGTTCCGGTCCGCTGAGCTTCGAACGCGGCGTGGAGATCGGTCAGGTGTTCCAGCTTGGTCTGAAGTATTCCAAGGCCCTTGACCTGAAGGTGCTCGACCAGAACGGCAAGACCGTTCCGGTCTGGATGGGCTGCTACGGCATCGGCGTCAGCCGCGTGCTCGCCTGTCTGGCTGAAGTGCACCATGACGAAAAGGGCTTGGCGTGGCCGGCCGTCGTCGCTCCGGCGCAGGTGCATGTCGTCGCCACCGGCAAGGACGAGGCCGCGTTCGAGGCCGCCGAAAAGCTGGTTTCCGAACTTGAGGCGAATGGCGTCGAGGTGATTTACGACGATCGCAAGAAGGTCTCTCCGGGCGTCAAGTTCAAGGACGCCGAGCTGATCGGCGTGCCGCTGATCGCCGTCGCGGGCCGCGACACCGTGAACAACGGCACCATCGAAGTGCGCGACCGTAACGGCGAGAATTCCGAAGCCGTGCCGGTCGCCGACGCCGCAAAGGCCATTGCCGGCCGTCTGTCGGTACTGCTGGCCTGAAACGGCGTGAAACGCCGTTTCCTAGCGGTCATGGATGCCGCGATTGATTGATATGGAGGCGATTCCGTCCGCTGGGCGGAGTCGCCTTCTGCATTGTGGATAAGTAAAAACAGTCCACACACTATCCACAACACGCCGGCGGAATCGTCCATTCGTCCACAAGGCCCGTTCGGCCTTGTGCCGGGAAGCGAATGCCCTGATAGTGGTGATATCGCGGAAGCCGGAACGGAGAATTCGAACATCGAATAGATCGACCCCTCACACCCGTTGATGTGACGTTTTCCGTTTCCGTGCTTCCGTGGGCAACATAGCGAATCTCAACGACGAGTCGAAGGCGGTTATCATGGCACAGCAGCAGGCGATAGTGACCATAACGGGTTTTGTAGGCAACAAGCCTGAACAGTACAACAGGAACGGCATGCCACATGCGAGCAGGTTCAGGCTGGCAAGCACGCGAAGCTATTTCGACCAGCGTACGCAGACCTGGAAGGACCTTCCGACCACATGGATCACGGTGAAAAGCTACCGCACATTGTCGTCGAACGTATGCCAATCGTTGAACAAGGGCGATGCGGCCATCGTCACGGGCGTGCTCAGCACCGAAGTGTGGGCGAACGAGCAGGGCGAAATGCGTTCAAGAACGGTGTTGGAAGCCAGCAGCGTCGGCCATGATCTGAATTACGGCACGACATATCTGCGCAGGTGGACGGAAAAGCAGAGCAGGAACGCCAGGAATGAGAACGACCGGGAGCGGGATGATGAAGACGTTGCCGTGAACACGGCGAATATGCCGAATGTGCCGCCGGCTGCCGCGAACGGCGCTGCCGGGGTCATGCCGGTGGAGATCACGGTCCATGATGAAGGGGCCGCAGTTGTTTCCGACGCCGTCAACGAGAGCGTTCCCGTGCATGAGGAGGTCGCTGCGGACCATGATATGGCCGTGGAACAGGTCAATGCCGCCATGTCGGCTTCGGCTGGGGGCGGAGACCGGAATAACTCCGAACATAATGAAACCGCCGCATCCGACGGACTGTCGGAATACGACGGTGATGACGGCCCGCCGTTCTGATCGGTCCGATACGACGGTTATGACGACCGGGAACGGCGGGCCATGACGAAACCGTCGCTACCAGATGCGTACGCGCTGATCGGGGTCAAGCCACATGCCGTCGCCCGGCTGCACGTCGAACGCCTTGTAGAACAGGTCCACGTTGCTGGCGATGCCGTTGGTCCGGCATTCGGCGGGGGAGTGCGGGTCGATCTGCAGATATTGCTCCGCGAGTTCGTCGCGGTTCTTCGTACGCCAGATGGAGGCATAGTTCAGGAAGAAACGCTGCAGGCCGGTGAATCCGTCCATTTCCGGAGCGGTGTCGAGCGAGGCCTCAATGGCTTCGGGCGAACCGTCGACTTCGCGGCCGGCCGCCTTGTCGAGAGCGAATGCGTAGGCCTTGAGCGCGATGTTCACGCCGCCCAGATCGCCGATGTTCTCGCCGATCGTCAGCGCGCCGTTCACGTGCGGGGCCTTGTCGGGGTCGTCGGCATACTTCTCGGCCAGCTGCACCGGCACGAACGCGTCGTACTGTTCGATCAGCGCCTTCGTGCGGGCTTCGAAGTTCTTCTTGTCGTCTTCGGTCCACCAGTCATGCAGCCTGCCGTCGCCGTCATACTGGGCGCCCTGGTCATCGAAACCGTGCCCGATCTCATGGCCGATCACCGCGCCGATGCCGCCGTAGTTCGCGGCGTCCTCGGCCTCGGGATTGAAGAACGGCGGCTGCAGGATCGCGGCCGGGAACACGATCACGTTCATGGTCGGCTCATAGTAGGCGTTCACGGTCTGCGGATTCATCAGCCACTCGTCCCTGTCGACCGGCTTGCCGGCCTTCGACAGCTGGTATCCGGTCTCATACAGGTTGGCGGCGCGCATGTTCGCGGCCAGACCGGCGTCCGCGCGCACGTTCAGCGCGGCGTAATCGCGCCAATGGTCCGTATACCCGATCTTCGGCACGAACTTCGACAGCTTCTCCAACGCCTTCGCCTTGGTGCCTTCTCCAAGCCAATCGGAATTGGAGATCGACACACGGTACGCTTCGATCAGATTGGCCACGAGTTCTTCCATGCGGTGCTTCGAGGACTCGGGGAAATGACGCTTCACATACTCACGGCCGACATCCTCGCCGCAGACGCCATTGACCAGCGAAACCGCGCGCTTCCAGCGGTCGCGCTGCTTCTTCTGGCCCGACAGCACTTTGCCGTAGAAGTCGAAATTCGTTTCGTCGAATTCGTGCGGCAGCACCAGCGTGGAGCCGACGATCGTATGAACGCGGGCCCACAGCTTCAGATCATCCAGCTCCACGTTCTTCCACAAAGCGTTCAAACCGGTCAGGAAGCTCGGCTCATGAACGATCACGCGGGACAGTGCGCCCTTGAAATCGACCGGTTGGCTGGAAGCGGCTTCGGTCGCGTCATATGCGGCCTGCCAGGCGTCGACCCAAGCCACGATGTCGAAGTCGGCGAGCATCTCGGCAAGTTCGTCGAAATCGACGGGGTTATACGTCTTCTGCGAATCTCGAGTGGCGACGTTATCCCAATGCGCGTCGGCGATGCGCGTCTCCACATCCAGCAGACGCCTTGCGTCAGCGACGGCCTCGTCTTCGGAATCGGCGTAATGCGCGTTCCTCAACTGACGGGCCACCATGTCGACGTACGCTTCGCGAATCGGCGCATAATGGTCTTCGCGGTAATACGCCTCATCGGGAAGCCCCAGGCCGGCCTGCTCGATATGCACGATGTTGTTGTCCGGGTCTCCCGGATCGCCGTAGATCGCGATGCCCAGCAGATCGGGGCCTCCGGTCGGATTCAACGAGCCAAGCACGCGAGTCAGCGTGGCCTTGCAGTCGGCTTCGTCGATGGCCTTCAACGCATCCGCGATAGGGGTCAGTCCGGCCCGTTCGATCGCATCGACGTCGAGGAAGCTGCGATACAGCGCCTGCGATTTGGTCGCAGAACAGTCGGCGTCTTCGAGGATGTCTCGAATCTGGCTTTCGGCGTCCTCGGCGAGCTTGTCGAAGGAGCCATAACGGGAACGGTCGTCGGGAAGACGGTACATATCGATCCAGGGACCGTTGACATAGCGGAACAAATCAGTGGAGGCGGAAGTCACGGCGGAGAACGATGCCGGATCGATGCCCGAAGTCAGGGTTGTATTCATGGCTTTACACTATCCGCGTTTGGTGACAATTCCCGTCCATGCAGGCGCTTCACAGCGAACATGCATGAATCTTGCCGGGAACGACAGGGTAGGGCGCCTACATTGGGGTTTGGGCGCGGACCGGACCTCAGCCATCGTGAAAAGGCCGAGGCCGGCCGCATGCAGGCATGTAAGGAGCGATGATGACAGACGATATCGGCAATGGCGCGGATAGCCAGGACCGTGGATATGACGACGGACGACAGGGCGGCATGAATCGGCAGAACGGATGGAACCAGCCGGAATGGGGCGCGTCGGGACAGCCCCAGGAACAGCAAGGACGACAGGAGGCATACGGACAAGGACCCCATCCCCGGCAGGGGCCTTACGCCCAGAACCCGTATGATCGGCAAAACCCTTACGGGCAGGGCCCCTACGCCCAGGCGCCATATCCTCAGAACCCGTATGGGCCGCAGGGCCAGTGGCAGTACGGGACGGACCAGCCCCAGGGGGCGCCGTACGAGAACGGCTATGGGGCCGGCTATGGGAACGGTCAAGGCCAAGGGTATGGAACGGGGTACGCGAACAACGGCGCCGGATACGCGCCGAATGGTGGCGCCGGCCCGTCCGGTCTGTTCTCGAATCCATTCCGGCTGATCGAGGAAATGCTGCCGCAACGTGCGAAGAACGCGGTCCGCGTCGTCTATGGCGTGGTCGGCGTCGCGGCGTTGCTGATCGGCGCGGCGCTATTGCTGTGGCCCGGCGCCACGTTGCATGTCGCGGCCGTCGCCTTGGGCATCTACTTCGTCGTCTCCGGCGTGATCCGCATCATCATGGCGCTGGTGGAAGTCGGATTGCCGGGCGGCTGGCGTGTCCTCGACGTGCTCGTGGGACTGCTGCTGGCCGTCGGCGGCGTGGTCGTATTGAAGAATTCCGTGGTTTCCGCGCAGACGCTCGTCCTGCTCATCACGATGGTCGTCGGGCTCGGATGGATGGTCGAAGGCGTGATGGCGCTGATCGAATCATGGCGCACCTCGGGATCGGGATGGGCGATCCCGTATGCGGTGATCTCCATCATCGCCGGGCTCATCGTGCTGTGCTCGCCGGTCAGCTCGACCGTATGGCTGGTGATGTTCGGCGGCATCGCGCTGATAATCACGGGCATATCGTCTTTGATCCGCGCCTTCACCTTCGGCAAGACGCCCAAGCGTTAGGATTCGACGCCGGCGTCGACGGACGGCATCGACGAAGTAGAGCTCACGAAGTAGGGTGGAAGCATGATCGAATTGAAGACACCAAAGGAAATCGAGGCGATGAAGCCGGCCGGACGTTTTGTCGGCGGCATTCTGCGTGACCTCAAGGAATTCACCAAAGTCGGCACCAATCTGTTGGAAATCGACGAATTCGTGCACAAGCGCATCATCGACCGCAAGGGCGCCGAATCCTGCTATGTGGATTACGCCCCGGATTTCGGCACCGGCCCGTTCGCCCACTACATCTGCACCTCCGTCAACGACGCGGTGCTGCACGGCGTACCGTATGACTACAACCTGAAGGACGGCGACCTGCTCAGCCTCGACCTCGCCATCAACGTGGACGGCTGGGTGGCGGACTCCGCCATCAGCTTCATCGTCGGCGACAAGCAGGATCCGGAAGACCTGCGCCTGATCAAGAGCACCGAAGAGGCGCTTGCGGCCGCCATCGAAATGGCCCAGCCGGGCAATCGACTCGGTGACATCTCCTGCGCCATCGGCGACGTGGCCCGCTCCTACGGATACCCGGTCAATCTGGAATTCGGCGGGCACGGCGTCGGACACATCATGCACGGCGACCCGCATGTTCCCAACGACGGCAAGGCCCATCACGGCTACCGCCTGCGCCCGGGCCTGGTCATCGCCATCGAACCGTGGTTCCTCAAGACCACCGACGAGATCTACCAGGATCCGAAGGACGGCTGGACGCTGCGCTCGCAGGACGGCTCCCGCGGCGCGCACAGCGAGCACACCATCGCCATCACCGAAAACGGCCCGATCATTCTGACCGTGCGCGACTAGCGCGAGACCAAACGGTTGCGCGCATCGTACGGGCGCGCAATCGCATCCGCAGCCATCCAAAGCGGCATTACGTCTTTCCATATGAGGCGCGATGCCGCTTTTCCATACCGTCCCCCGTCCCAGCGGCTCATCAGCGGTTCGTCACCAGTCCGTCCGCATATCCTGCCCGCATATAAAACGTCATTTTGAGACGGCAACATCCCGTGAAACGAATGTGCCCTATAGTGAACGATACTTTGCTTACGGCAGGCACGACGAAAGGAATGCGATATGGCGATGGCCCAGCTCAAGGTGGATTCCAGCGAATACACGCTGCCTGTAGTCAAGGCCACATCCGGCGCGGACGGCATCGTCGTCTCCTCCCTGCGCAACGACGGCTGGGTCACCCTCGACCCGGGCTTCCTGACCACCGCGCAATGCGAATCGAAAATCACGTACATCGACGGGCAGCGTTCCATCCTGCGCTACCGCGGCTACCCGATCGAACAGCTTTGCGAGCAATCCGACTTCCTCGAAGTCGCATGGCTGCTGCGCCATGGCGAACTGCCGACCAGACAGCAGTTCGAAGCCTTCTGCGCCGACGTCAACCATCGCACGATGGTCGGCGAGGATTTCCGCACGTTCATGGGTTCCTTCCCCCGCACCGCGCATCCGATGAGCGTGCTCGCCTCCGCGGTCAACGCGCTCGCCACGTTCTACCCGGACACCACCGATTCGTTGGATTCCGACCAGTTGGACGAGGCCGCCGTCATCATCATGGCGAAGGTCCGCACCATCGTCAGCTATATTTTCCGCCGTCGCCGCGATGAGCCGATGCTGTACCCGGATTATGCGCGCGGCTACGTCGACGACTTCCTGCGCATGTGCTTCGCCGTGCCGTACGAGCCGTTCGAATCCGACCCGCTGTATGTGCACGCGCTGGGCCGCCTGCTGATCATCCACGCCGACCATGAGCAGAACTGCTCAACGTCGGTGGTGCGCATCGCAGGCAGCGCGCATGCCAATCTGTATTCCTCCATCGCGGCCGGCATCAATGCGTTGTCCGGACCGCTGCATGGCGGGGCGAACGAGGCGGTGCTGCGCCAGTTGAAGGCCATCCGCGATTCGGGCAAGTCCGTACGCGAATTCGTCGAGGACGCCAAGGCGAACGGCCAGCGTATTTCAGGCCTCGGCCACCGCGTGTACAAGTCGTACGATCCTCGCGCGGCCATCGCCCGCCAGTATTTGGAAAAGATCATGGACCGCGAGGACACGAAGCGTCTGCCGGCCGACGAGCGCGCCCTCTTCGACGTCGCCACCGAATTGGAGGACATCGCCCTCAACGACGAATATTTCGTCTCGCGCCACCTGTATCCGAACGTCGACTTCTACACGGGGCTGATCTACCGCGCCATCGGCTTCGACCCGGCCATGTTCACCACATTGTTCGCACTGGGCCGCATCCCCGGATGGATCGCGCAGTATCGCGAAATGCTGGCCGACCCGAACACGAAGATCGGCCGCCCGCGTCAGGTCTACACCGGCGAGCCGCAGCGCGACTACGTGCCGATCGAGGGACGGCAGTGCGAACTGTAAACCGGCTCGTGGCCCGGGCTTCCTAGCCGCGAGCCGTGAAAACCGGCGTGGACCTTACTCAAAACGGTCGGGTGTGGTGCGAAAATGGTTTCACCGCGGAGCTATTTTGCGATTGTGTGCACCCTAGCGTCGTGGGACAGTGATTCGTCCGTTGGAATTTCAAGGAAAAACGGTGTGGCAATGGGTCGGTTCGAAGACGCATGTACACACAATCGTGAGATGGCCTTCAAAACATGCGGGACATTCCACGGGAATCGGTTTTTCCTTTCCCTGTGGTGTCCTGTCGCCGTTGAGGGCTTACGTTCGGCGGTCACCGGCGGAACGCGCACCGGACCGTTGTATGGATCGGCTCGATTCGTCATCGGATGTTCGCCGTGGGGGCGGCAGGCTCGGTCCGCTCTATCGGTTCGGGCCGTTTGACCGGTTTGGCTGGTTCAGCTGGTTTGACCGATTTGGTCCGTTCGGCTGGTTCGGTTCATTCGGTCCGTTCGGTCAGCGAGGGACGTTCGGCATGCACCTGCCGAGGAAGGCTCTCGACGGGATTGTTCAACCGGCGTTCAGATTCGCTTCGATGCGGCGAAACATGCCGGATGTATATGTGATTGGTATGGAACCTGTGACGGGTAGTGAAATCTCCATCGCCATCGTGGATAACGATCCGATCGTGCTCGGCGCTTTGCGGTTCTTGCTCGAGCGCAGGTACGGATTGTCGGTGGCGTGGGTGGCGAGAAAAGGCAGGGACGCGGTCTCCCGTTGCCTGAAGGGCGGAACGCCTGATGTCATGATCGTGGACATGTCGCTTGATGATATGCGGGGGACTGAGGTCTGTCGTGCGATACGTGCCGATAACGGCAGGGTCGCATTGCTGGGAATTACGTCATACCTTTTGGAATCGTATGCTGCCGAAGTCGCCGAATGCGGCGCCCAGGGCATTGTCGGAAAGACCGATATCAGGGAAATCGCGGCTGCGGTCCGAACGCTTGCACGGGGGAGAACGATGTCCCCTCCGCCCCAATGCCGGAATGTGTCGTTCGATACGGCGGCCCATAGCCATCAACGCGAGTGTGACCATCCGTCACATTCAAACCCTGCCGACAAGCCGGACCTTGGGTCCAGGGAGATCCAGATTCTGGAACTCACATTGCGGGGATACGACCAGAATGAGATCTCCAACCGTCTCGACATTTCCGCCGCAACTGTTCGTACATACACAAAACGCGCCAGAGAGAAACTACATTGCCGAACCCTGGCTCAGGCGGCGGCGAAATGGGGTCAATTGAGGAAAACGTACCTGCGCCCGAACGGATGGGGAGGGGGATGCGGTGTGCGTTGAAAAGTCTGTGGCACTCTACAGTCTTCAGCCCGGAAAGATCGTCAACATTAGGCATGTTGAGTGGGGAAGCAAGGCGGTCGGAAGAATCATCAAAGCGCGTGTGGACGATCGACAGGATTAACAAATCGCCTATGCCGGTAACGAGCATGGACGTCATTCTAATCGGCCATGCTTGCATGGCTGGGGCGTATATTACGCCTGTTCCGAGTTTCCTGTTTGCGGAAATCATCAACGTTTGTCGGTATCGGTCAACGAACGTTGACTTATCAATCATGAGGGGTTTCTTTTATGCCACAATTGCATTATGCGTTGCGCATTCATAAAAAAGAAGCACAGGGGAAAAAGAAGGGGTGATTCAGTTTGAACTGCACCCCAAAAGTTGGATTGGAAATATTCTGATCTGATTTTTGGAGGTACGGTTTCTCATGTCACAGGACGGAAGAAGACGTTACAGCGACCGGTACATGCGACGCGTCGCCGGTCT
>NZ_JBKEUV010000009.1:0-114048 GCF_056356755.1 Bifidobacterium sp. LH_449 | reverse complement strand
CAACGCCCCCCGGCGACTCCGACCGGAACGGACGGAGCGGGAATCGGACTGGCAATCATTGACTATCAATAAGATAAGTAGTACAGACACGCTCTTGAGTTCTCAAACCACCACCACACGCAAGGACCCGGCACCCGACCGGAAACCCCGGAAGGACCGCGCCGTGCGGCAGCAAGATGAAGAACTTACACGACCCCGCCCACGAACGCAACCCGACCGGCACACCGGACCCCGAAAACCATTGCAAACACACACAACCATCGGCGTGTCGAAAAACCACAAATCCACCGACGAATAGCTCCGCGAACGACGGAAATACGACCGCCGTGCCCTGAAAAATCCCAGAGCACGGCGTGTCACATGTCGTCATATCCGCAGATCGCGCCGATCAATCCTGATGGATGCGGAAGATCCTGGCCGAAGGCCTGTCCGTTACGGCGGCGGTCAGCCGCACATGGTTGCGGTCGGAACGGGTGATGCCCCATTCGGCAGCCTGCGGCGCATGGTCGCGATTCGCCGGCGAGGGGAACACCTGCTCCATATGCGCGCTTTCGGGGATTTCGATATCGACCGATGCTTCGCCGTCCCGTCTCCACGCAATCACGTAGCCGTCTGCGGCAGTGCCGAATCCGCGCAGGCCGGAAACCAGCCAATCGCCATTGAAATCAGGCAGACCGGCCGGCCACCATGGAACCAGATCGTCGGCGATTTGTTCGGCCAGCACCTGACGATGCAGGGCAACGGCATCACGGACCAATCCCAAACGCCGCTCGTCCATGCGATTGATGAAGCCGGACAGGTACAGGCGTCCGAGAACACCGGTCGCCAAAGTCAACACCGCGGTCTCATCATCCATTTCCTGCTGCGCGTAACCCCAGTTGCCCTGCTGCTCCGGCAGAATCGTCAAGCCCGCTCCGGCGGCGATCGCCGCATAGATCAGCGGATCGCACTGGTCGGAAGTGGATTGCAGGTCCAATCGCGCCAGCTGCGCGTAGTCGGCACGCATCGCGCCCGACCCGCAATTCTCGATCATGACGTCAGGATGCCTACGACGCAGGTCGTCCAGCCAGTCCAGGTATGCACGGCAATGGCCGAGCAGCGCGTCGCCTACAGACTGCGTATTCGTATCGGTGCCGACACCGGGAATCGTGTTGTAGTCGAATTTGAAGAATACCGCGCCGAATTCATCGATCAGACGGTCAACGGTGCGAGTGACGTGCTCGCGAGCGGCGGCGCAGCGGAAGTCCAGCAGATATCGGCCGGAATCGCTGACCCGGGCGCCATGACGGGTGAAGAACGCTTCATCCGGCAAAGCCGCGGCCAACGGCGAATTCACGCCGATGACTTCCGGTTCGAGCCACAAGCCAAGCCGCATGCCATGCGCGCGAATATTTTCGGCCAGCCCCGCAAGGCCTGCATCGCCGAATCGATTGGTGGAGGGCGCCCATTCGCCGACCATGTCCCACCATCCGCCATCGGTGCTGTCGTACCAGCCTGCATCGATGCAGAAAACATCGGCGCCGACTTTCGCCGCGCCTTCTACCAATGGAAGTTCCTTGTCGATACGCGGGTCGCCGAACAGCGTATTCATGTAATCGTTGTACACAACAAGGCCTTGCGTATGCTCGAATTCAGGTAAACGATCAAGCTCGGCGGCCTTTTCCACGCGCAGCGCGCGGCGTTGCAGCGTCATTTCGGCGACGGCCTGCTGCCAATCACCTGCGGTTACGACGAAGGAGACGGGAACGGTGACGACGTCATTGCCGCTCCCCAGTGTGCTGAACCACTGATGGTCCCATTCTTCCGGGCCGAACGCGGTGATGCGCAATCCCGGATCGGTTTCGCTGATTTCCCACTCCCACGGGCCGTTGTGCTCGACCTGCCACATCACGGAAAACGGCCGGGAAGAGACGTGCCGCCCGCTCTCATCGACGTCTGCGGCATGATCGCCGCCGGCGGCGGCGCCGTCGATTCCGGCGTTGCCGCCGGGATTGATCTGCACGATACCGTCCGGAAGATGCTCACCCGTGCTCCATGTGGACAACGATTTCAAGGCGAACCGCGAGCTGGCAACGCCAGGATTGATGATCTGGTTGCGATCACGCAATGCCGTTTGACGGAGCGGGGCGCTATGCCAATCGTTTTCAACGGCCCACGCCGAATCGCCCCAGTAGAGGATGCCGGATTCCACTGTGCCGCCGTTGCAGTTCATCGGCACGGTCAGTTGCAACGATGAAATCGCTTCGACCGGATACCGTTCCGGCGATGCCACCTTCGTGTAGGCGCGCACGGCGGACAGGCCTTCAAATGCTTCGTATACGGAAATCACAGTCAGACCGCCTTCAATATATGATGACGTTCCACGTGAAACAATCCTGTCCGACAGATGTTCACATGTCTTATCGAGACGCTTGTATCGCGCGTCGGGCCGCAAATCATCAAAAGCCGCGTACTGCACGATTTCCAGTCGGTACAGTTTCAGGCCGCCAACGGAACCGCCCTTGCCCGAGACGCCTTGCGAGACGTTCTGCGGAATCTCCCGCACGGAAGTCGTCGCCCGAACAAAACGCAGACGGGATCCGGCCACGGTCTCGATGAACGTGAGACGGTTGTCGTTCGATCCGGTCGCGGTGGCATTCATCTCCACGATCGGACGCGGGTCGTTCTGCACGGACGGCCACTCGCAGATGCGATCCGCCGCGCCGCCGGCGGCGCAACCGCCTTCAAGCCCATCGACGGCGCCGGCCCCGCCGCCGGTCATGCCACGCCCCGCAAGGCCGCACATAAGCACAGGAGCGTCGCCCCGAACCTCGAACATCATCGACACCACGCCGTTGCCCCATACAAAACGCCCTTCGGCATTCGGGCATATCGCGGTTTCTTCAGCCACATTGCCTCCTCAAAACGACCGACGCGCAACGGAAACGCACCGGAAGCACCTCGACATGACGCATCGATACGCCATGCTGCAACACACTATTGTAGCGCTACATTTTTTAGCGCTACAATTCAATCAGTCATTCACACAAACGACGTGTGCAATGCAACATCCCATACGCTCTCAGGCAGTGGAGGCGAAAAGACACATGAGCTCAAATCCCGCGGAAATCATTCCCGCAACCACATTCACCACCGGCGACGGCGCCATCGAATGGACCGGCGACGGCGAATTCCTGCGCATCGAAGCGTGGGGTTCCAACAGCGTGCGCGTGCGAGCCCGCATCATGCAAGACATCGCCGACGCCGATTGGGCGCTGCTCGCGCCAGAGGCGACGGCAGCGACGACACCGGTCACAACCACCGTCACCGGCACAACGGCAACGCTCGTCAACGGCCTGATCACGGTGACCGCCGAAACCAACAACGAAGGCAGCGCCTGCCGCCTCACCTTCCTCAATACCGAAACCGGCGAAATCCTTCTGCGCGAAGCCGGTGACGGCGGCGCCCTACGTCTGCGCGCCCGCGCCCATCATCCGTTGGAAAACGGCTCGGAATCCCCCACCGTCACATTCAACGCATGGGACGGCGAACACATCTTCGGCATGGGCGAATACCAGCAGCCCGTCCTCGACCTCAAAGGCTCCACCCTGGAACTCGCGCACCGCAATTCGCAGGTCAGCGTGCCGTTCATGATGTCCAGCCGCGGCTACGGCTTCCTGTGGCATAATCCGGCGATCGGCACGGTCACATTCGGCGCGAACCGCACCGAATGGCACTCCTCCGTCTGCGATCAGATCGACTATTGGGTCACCGCAGGAACCACACCGGCGCAGATCGAATCGCAATACGCCGACGCCACCGGCCACGCGCCCGTCATGCCGGAATGGGGACTGGGCTTCTGGCAATGCAAGCTGCGCTACTGGAATCAGGAGCAGCTGCTTGACGTCGCCCGCGAATTCAAGCGCCGCGACATTCCGATCGACCTGATCGTCATCGACTTCTTCCACTGGCCATTGATGGGCGACTTCCGCTTCGACGAGGAATTCTGGCCCGATCCGAAGGCGATGGCCGACGAACTGCACAGCATGGGCATCAAACTGATGGTGTCGATATGGCCGCAGATCGACCTGCAGTCGGAAAACTACGATGAAATGCGCCGCAACAACTACCTGGCGAAAACGCGCCAAGGCAAGGACGTCGGCATGTGGTGGCCGCGCGACAACCAGTTCTTCGACGCCACCAATCCGGCGGCGCGCGGCTGGCTGTGGGACAAAATCCGACACAACTACACCGATCTCGGCGTCGACGCCTTCTGGCTGGACGAGGCGGAACCGGAATGGGGCGCCGATTACGATTACGCGCACTACCTGTATCATGCAGGCCCGGTCGGCAAGGTCGGCAACATCTACCCGCAGCTGTACAACAAGACCTTCTACGACGGACAGATCACCATCGGCCGCGAAAACGACATCGTCAACCTGACGCGCGCGGCGTGGGCCGGTTCGCAGCGTTACGGCTCGCTGGTGTGGTCGGGCGACGTGCATTCCACATTCGACGATCTGAAAGCCCAGATCACCTGCGCGATCCACATGGGCGTGGCCGGCATTCCCTGGTTCACCACCGATATGGGCGGTTTCGCCGGCGGCGACCCGAACAGCGAGGATTTCCGCGAACTGTACGTGCGCTGGTGCCAGTTCTCGTGTTTTTCGCCGGTGATGCGCAACCATGGCGACCGTATGCCGGCGACCCGCGTCCCCGGAAAACCGACATTCGACCGCATCGGCAATCCGATCGATCACATCCACACCGGCGCCGACAACGAGCCTTGGACGTACGGAGAAGAGGTCGAAGGCATCATGCGCAAATACATTCGGATCCGTGAAACACTGCGCCCGTATTCACGCGAGCTGTTCGACGCCGCCCACACCGACGGCCAGCCGCTGGTGCGCGGCCTGTTCTACGAATTCCCGGATGACGAGGCCGCCGCAAACGTGCCGGACGAATACATGTACGGCCCGGATCTGCTAATCGCGCCGGTCGTAGAGCTTGGCGCACGCAGCCGCGACGTGTATCTGCCGGGAGGCGCCGACACGACCTGGACGAATCTGCATACCGGCGAACGCTTCGCCGGGGGCCAGCAGGTCACGGCCGACGCTCCGCTGGACGTGGTGCCGCTGTTCGCCCGCAATGACGCCGACCATGGTCTGGCCGGCATGATCTGATTGCGGTTTGCGACGGCGGCGGACGCATACTTGAATACGACAGAAGGAGGATCCATGGTCACATTGGACGATGTCGCAGCACTGGCAGGAGTGTCTCGAATGACCGCGTCCAATGCGATGAACGGCAAGCCCTTCGTCAAAGCCGAAACGGCGCGGCGCGTGCTGCAGGCGGCCGCCGAATTGGGGTATCGCCCCAATTTGGCGGCGCGCCAGCTCAGCTCCGGGCGCACGCATGTCATCGGCATCACCATTTCCGATTTCGATCTGACCTTCCCCGCCGACGTCGCCGCACGCCTGTCCGATCTGGCTCAGTCGCGCGGCTATCAGACAGTGCTGCAGCAGACCCGATATTCCACTGATTTCGAGCAGCAGGTGCTGTCGAGCGCGGCGATGCAGATGTGCGACGGCACGATCGTGTGCTGGCCGAGCGGCACTGCGGCGCCCATCGTGGAATTCAGCCATGCGCATCCGGTGGTGGCGTTGGACGGCTTCACCTTGGCGGGGCATGTCGATTGCGTGTTCTCCCCATCATTGGAAGGCAGTGCCGCCGCGATTCGCCGTTTTGCGAATTGCGGGCGCACACGAATCGCGATTTTGGGAGTCGCGCCTTCCGATGCCGGCACGTCGGCGGAACGGCCGAATTCCGCCGCCTTACGTCTGGATGGCGCGTTGGCGGCCGTTCGCGATTATGGCCTCCCGCCTGTCGCCGATAGCGGCATCGCGCCTTGCACATGGAATCGACAGGGCGGCTATGACGCGATGTCACGGCTGATTCGCGAGCGCGGCAAAGGCGGGACGGCATTGGATTTCGATGCCGTTTTCTGCCTGACCGATTCGATTGCGGTCGGCGCGATGCGGGCGCTTGCGGATGCAGGCATTCGCGTACCGGGAGATGTTGCGGTCATCGGTTTTGACGGTTTGGATGAGGGCGCGTATTGTTCGCCGCGCCTGACCAGCGTGGGCGTGGATGCCGGCGAGGCTGCGCGCATTTGCTTGGATATGCTGGTTGAACGCATTGAAAACGCCGCATCCGAGCAGCCACGCTCCGTCACGCTTGACTATCACTTGCTGGAACGTGCGTCGGCTTAGGCGCCCCATTGCGATGACCGTCATTCCATGACTGCGATCGATCACACCGTGCATATTCACTGCGTATTGAACAATCGCCTTGGAAAAGCCGCCCTGTACTGGCCCGGCGTCAGGCCGACGCGGCGTTTGAACACCCGCATGAAATATTTCGGATCGTCATATCCGATTTCATGCGCGATGTCGGCGACGCTTGCAGCCGTGGAGGTCAGCAGCTCGCAGGCGCGGTCGATTCGGCATTGCGCGATCTGTTCGGCGATGCCGATGCCGAATTCGCTGCGGTACCTGGCGGTGAGATAGCTGGGTGAATAGTGGAATCGTTCGGCGATGCCCGCCACCGTGATGGGCTCGAACGCGTTGGCGCGTATCCAGGAACGCACCGCGGGCATCGCGACGCCGGCCGCCTTACACCGACTGCGCGCCCCCACACTTTCATGCATCCGCCTCATCTGCAGATTGACCTCAAGCAGTATGCATGTGGCGCAGTACGCCCCGTATCGGTCGGGCCGGGAGGCCGCATCGGAAAAGACGTCCACCAATTGTCCGAACAGCACGGTGAGACGGTCGGGATCGACCAACCGCATCTTTTCGGGCAATGCCAACAGGCTTTCGTCGGACGGCAGGCCGCCGTCCATGCCCGGCTCATGCCAGTGGGAAAGCTGGAAATGCATCCAGAAGAAATCCAATTCCTCCGCGATCGGCTCCGTTCCGGCATGCTCGATTCCGGGAGGCAGCAACGCCACTTCACCGGCCACCACGTGCAGCGAACGCTCGCCGACGCGTATGGGCAACGTTCCCCGACGTACGAATATCAGTTCGAATGAGTTGCTGATGCGTCGCACATGCCGCCATCCGGCTCCGGACACGAACTGTCCGACCACGAAGAAATCCACCGGTTTATCCAGTCGGCTGCATATGACCTTCACGCCCATCACCTTATCAGCCGCAAGCAACACGGCGACGAGCCGCGACGGGCGGCAGCCGACTGGGTCTTCTGACGGTTGTGGGCCGCCGTACGCGACGCGTCGCGGTCACAACCGTCAGAAACCCGGGCGCAAAGTACGCGAAAGCCGCGGTTATGCGTGCAGGAACACCGTCATTTCGGTTTCCCCACGGTTGGCCCAGGCGAAATACGGGATCAGCGTGACGCTGGTGGCTTCACGCTCGGCCGGCCGCCATGCCGCATACAGCGGACGGTGTTCGGCGTCGTCGGCCTTTTCCCGCCATGCGGGAACGGCAAGCGTGACCATCGGACGGTCGACCGCGTCGACTTCGCCCAATCCGGACTCGTCCTGCCCGGCGGCACCGGCATGGAACATCACATCGGAAACGGTGACGCGATTCGGGTCCTCGGCGATTCGTGCGGCATCGACATGCAACAGGTGCAGATTGCCGCCGTTGTCCACGCCTTCCGCGCAGTAGGCGATCGGCCCGCGTACGAATGCGACCTTGCCCGCATCCTCGCGCACCAGCGGATTGGCGGCTACCATGCGCACAGGCATCGGGAAATCGAAACGGATGACGTCTCCGTCATGCCATTCGCCGCTGAAATACACGTATCCGTCGCGAATATCACGGGTGATGCGACCGGCCGATTCGCCGCCGGATTCGCAAGAGACCTCACAGGAGGCCTCGCCGGAGGCATGAATCGCCGACGCCGCCTCTTCTCCGGCCCAGGCAGGCAGGCGGAACGCCAGCGTCGCCTTGGCCGGGGCGTCCACATGCACGGTCGCCGCTCCGTCGCCATGCCAAGGCAGATTCGCCGTCATCTCCAGGGTCAGCGCGGCGTGCGCGAAATGCGCGGAGACACGGCCTCCCATATACAGATGCGTATACAAGGTGGATGTTTCGTCGTTTACCGTATATGCGTACTGCTGCACGGATTCGACGATGCGGGCGATATTCGGCGGGCAGCAGGCGCAGCCGAACCATTTCTGGCGGACCGGCTTGACATGGAATTTGCGTTCGTCACGACGGCAGGCCTCCGGCACCACTTCCAACGGATTGACGTAGAAGAAGCTTTTGCCGTCCAGCGCCATGCCGGCCAGCGTGGTGTTGTACAGCGCGGATTCCATGACGTCCGCGTATTCGCCTTTCGGATGGATCTGCAGCATGCGGCGCGCGAAGAACGCGAGCGCGATGGCCGCGCAGCTTTCCGAATACGCGGTGTCGTTGGGCAGGTCGTAGTCGTAGGAGAAGGATTCTCCGACATGCGTCGCGCCGATGCCGCCGGTGACGTACAGTTTGCGGTCGACGATGTTGCGCCACAATGTTTCGCAGGATTCGAGCAGCGCCGGGTCTTCGGTCAGCCGGGCCACGTCGGCGACGCCGGAGTAGAAGTAGGTCGCGCGTACGGCATGGCCGACGGCCTCGCGCTGTTCGGTGACGGGGGTATGTGCCTGATAATAGGCGTAGGGCGCGGGAACATTGTCGTTCGGACGGTAGGTTTCGCCGTTCTCCTGCGCACGGCGATGGTCTTCCTGTTCGAAGTAGAGCGGCTGCCGGCCACGCTGGCGGACGAAGTATTCGGCCAGATCGGCATAACGCCGTTCGCCGGTGGTTTCGGCGAGACGCACCAGCGCCATCTCGGCGATTTCATGGCCCGGGTAGCCGCGCAGCTTGCCTTCCTCCGTGCCGAAGACGGAGCCGACGTAGTCGGCGAATCGGCATGCGGCCTGCAACAGCTTGTCTTTTCCGGTGGCCTGATAATATGCGACAGCGCCTTCGACGAGATGGCCGAGGCAGTAGAGTTCGTGATGGTCCTTCAGATTGGTGAAATGCCGGTCCATGCCGTTGAGGATGTAGTACGTGTCCAGATATCCGTTCTCGAGCTGAGCCGCGCAGACGATGTCGATGGCCGCGTCGGCGGTGGCTTCCAGCTCGGCGTCCGGATGTTCGGACAGCGAATAGCCGACCGCTTCGATCCACTTGGAGAAGTCGGTGTCCTGAAAGACGAATCCGTAGAATTTATCGGGTTCCGGATTGTTCGGGTCGTCGGGCAGCGCTTCGAATCCGCGGAACGTGTAGGTCGGTGGCGTAAAGTCCTTGCCTTGCGCCTCTTTGCGCGCGTTCTGCGCGGCGGCCGCCTTGAAATTATGCATGCAATAGCTGGGGGCTGCGCCCGGAACGTCGTCGTTCAGCGCTTTCCACTGGTATGGGATCACCGTTGTGCGCACCAGCTCCTGTTCGGCGCTCCAGAACGCATCGTCGACGACGACGTCGTTCAACGGTAGGGGCTTGCTGGTTTCCAAATCCGCCATGATAAGGTCCTCCTTGCGTAAGCGGCGACGCATATGCGGCATTTTCGTCCGTATATTCTCCGCATAGGCGCCCCGCGGCATACGCTGTCCACATTAGAAATCAGGACGCATTCCAAAGGTGGACAAATCGTTGTTCAGGAGTATTTTTCCAAGCCACGCAGTCATTCGAAACCGCCCGGCGTCACCGGCTCACGCCGATCGCGTCGACGGCAAGCACGTGCGCGTTCGCCAGGCGGAACGTCACCGTATGGCGGGCATATTGCAGGCCTTCCACGCGGAACATCGTACGCAGCGCGCCTTGAGTGGCGACCGTCGGCAGCGCCTCGCCCACCGCTTTCCCGTCAACGACCACATCAAGCCGGGCGCCGCCGTCGCTTGGCCCGAACAGATCGACGCCGGTGCCGTAGAACGTGTGCGACAATGATGCGCCGACCTGCGACGTGCGCGAGATCGAACGCATATAGGTGAACATGCTTTGGCCGTTCTCATGCGTCCAATCGCCGTCGTACACCAGCACCGGCGTACGCGAATCCGACCATGACGTCATGTGCATGTCGTCGATCAGCGCCGTATAGTACGGCGAATATCCGGCGACGCGTTCGACGCGCAGGTCGGAGAAGCGTACGCGGTCGAAGCTGGTGCCCAGATTCACGCGACCGGCCGATTGCGGGGCGTCATCCTTCCAGCAGGCCACGACCAGGCCGTTGACGGATGCGGTCACCGTATTGCCGGCGACTTCCAACATGACGGTGTTCCACGCGCCGGCGCCCGCCGCGAAAGGCTTCATCCCGGCCTTTTGCGCGGCCTTATGAGGGTCTTCGCAGTCGCCGCATATTTTTTCGTCGCCGTATCGCCGCAGCGCGAAACCGCCGTCCGCACGCAATCTGAAATCGTATGCGCAGATCGCGTTCGTGAATTTATCGCCGCCCATTTCGCGAGCGCCAAGCAGCATATACGGCGTCCGCCCGGCATACGCTTCGAACATCACGTCGACCGATACGCGGTAGTTCGTCCAACGCATGTCGCCGATCGCGGTGCGCGGGTCGCCTTCGATCCATGCGTCGCCGGCGTGCGGCGAGTCGATCTGCTGGCGCAGGACGCTGCCGCGGGAGGCGTTCTCGCAGACGGCGTCTCCGCAGACGGCGTCTCCGCAGACGGCGTCCGACACGATTTCGAATGCGCCGTTGCTGTCGGTGGTGTAGCGCGGCACCGCGCCGGAAGCGCCGCCGCGCGCGTCGAGATAACGCCTTTTGCGTTCCGCATAGGCCTCGCCGCTGCGGCTGACGCCGACTTCGGGCTCGTCCTCGTAGCGGAAATCGTCCGCATACAGCACGCCGCTGCCGGGGTCCACGTCAAGGACCGCGCGCGCCTGTTCGCTGGCGGCGGGCAGGCGCAGAGGCTGCACGTCATCCAGCGTCGACGCCGTGACCATCGACCAAGGTGCGACCTGCAGCACATACGTCACGTGGCCGGCATGGTCGCCGGATCGCTGATCTTCGGCGGAGACGTCGCCGATATGCCGCATCCAGCCCGCATCGTAGCGTTCCCCCGGCCGCGCCGCCGCGGTCTGCCATATGTGCAGGGGCGAATGCGACGCCGCGAGCGCCGTGTCGATCGCGATGCGGTAGGTTTTCGTATAGGCGCTGTCGTTGACGATGATGATGCTGCAGTCGCCGCCGTCGGGTGCTGCGAGCGTCAGATAGCTGGGTTCGCCGTGGCGGGCGCCGGATACGGGATTGCGGCCTGCGACCCGGCAGTCGCTGGCCTGCGGGATGGCCCGCCATATCGTATCGTCGGCGACGATGTCGGAGTTGACGGCCGGCGCCCATCCGAGATGCGCGAATTTCGCGAAATGAGCCAGCACCGCGCAGCCTGCGTCGTAATAGATCCAGCCGCTCCACGGATCGCGCGCGCTGATGATCTCCTTGGCCGCGTATTCCATATGTTCGTAGCATGAGCCGATGGCGGGCTGGTATATCACGCAGGTGCGGCGTGATTTCACGAATCCTTTGATGATGGTGTTCGCCATTTCCAGCGGGCCGCCGATGCCGCCGACCCCCGTGCCGGTTTCGCCGTTATCCAGTCCTTGGTCATTGGTGTTGTTGGGGCGATCGGCGGAATTGGAGAACACCGCCTGCGCTTCGGAATTCCAGATTTCCTTATCGAATTCGTCGGCGAGACGGGTGAAGCTGCCGTCCTCGTCATCGTCCACCGAATAGTGGTATGCGGCGATGTCGATGGCGTCGCGCAACGTCGCGCTGCCGGTCAGGGCCGGGCCGAACGTGCCGGTGGACTCTTCGTCGGAGGTGATGATGCGAATGCGATGGAACAGGTCGCGTTCCCTGTCGCTCACCCAGCCTGCATGCGGGTCATCGGCGGCCGCGCCGAGGAAGCCTTCGGCATCCGTGCGCACACGATGCGCGAACTCAGCCACCCATTCGAGATCGGCGGCGCGCTCGTTGATGTCGGGATTGACGGAATCCACCATGAACCCGTATTCGCGGTAGCAGGCGAGGATCGTGTTCTTGTACCAGCGATATACGTCGTCGTCATCACGTACCCAGGTCGGCGTGCACCAGCGCAGGATGCTCACGTGCAGACCGGGCTGGCAGCGCATGGCGTCGGCCGCCAGCTGGAATCCCGGCTCGCGCAGCACATTCGGGTAATCATCGCGATCGCGCATGGTGGCGGCGTTCGGACCTGTCGAATTGTTGCGGTCGTTGCCCATTTCGACCTTGACGGTGTTCATCAGCGGCCGTTCGCCGCCGAACAGGACTTCGACCAACCGCCAATACGCTTCCGGATGCTCCGCCTTGTAATCCATCAGCAGGGCGGAGGTGGCGTTGCCCGACAGCACACCGAAGCCTTTGAAGGTCAGGCCGTTGCGACGGCGCGCCGCGGCGCGCACTGCGGCCGAGTCGACGCTGATGTTCACGGGTGGATTGTCGTATGCCGACATACATGGTCCTTTCGTATCGTTGATGCTTCTTCCGCCTGCGCCGCGCTCACGGCCGGGTTGATCGCGAGGATCTCCTGCAGCACCGACACCCCGACGTCGAGGATCATCACGGAAAGCTGGAGGGAGATCCTGGCGAAAACCGGTCAGGCCACATGCACGTTCGCACTGGAACATATACCGCCATACGATGCGGGCGGCGTCCGTCATCTCGCCGATATGGTGGCGGACACCGGAACGACCGCCATGCTCGTCCACTCGGATTATCTGGCGATAGCCCTCGTTCAGGCGCTGGAGCATCGCGGATTGAACGTTCCGGATGACGTGTCGCTGATCTCCATCGACGGATTCGCCACGCCTGGCTCCAGACCGCTCACCGTGCTACGCGCGCATGGCCAAGCCCTTGCCCAGACGGCGGTCCGCCTGCTGGCCGCGCGCATCGACGATCCACAGGCACCGACCATGCACATATGCATCGACCCTATTCTCATCGACCGCGGATCGGTGGCGCAGCTGCGCTGAACGTGCATCCGCGGCACGGGCCGGCATGTGGACGGCACCACGGACGCACGTCACAGATCGAACAGATAATCGACCAATGCCCGCGGATATTCCGTGCCCGTCTCCGTCACGTTTGCGAACGCCAGCAGCACGTCGTCGCCCATCTCATCGGCGCCGTCAAGCGAATTCCACACCGAAGACTTCGTCAGATCCAGTGCCGCGTCCACGTCCTCCCTCTCCCCGCTACCCGGGTCAGGCGTCGTCATCTGCACGACCGCTCCCCGCTCCTCCAATGCGGTCACACGATCTTTCCCTAGAACATCAGCCAAGGGCGACACCAGTCCCCGATCCGTGCACATCATCGTGGTGGTGTCCGTATCGGCAATCAGCGTATTGACGTCACCGGCGGCCACCTCGGCGAAAAGCTGGACGGACGAGTCTCCATACGCGCTAGTCACGTCCCTGCGAATCATCACATCGTCGCGGTCTGCGATCAATTCAGCATCCAAACCGCTCTCCTCGACGAAACCTTGTTCAAGAGCGTCCAGCTGAGAGGTCACATCTCCCAGATTCACGCTCGCGATCGAAAGCTTCGCCTGTGGCGGCTTGGTCAGATATGTGATGGTCATCGCGACGACGAAAACGACCACGGCAAAGATGATGACGGCATACAGCAGGAAGTGTTGGACGAAATACGGCCACTTGTCCTTCATTGGAAGCTCTTTGAACGTCGTCCATATAGACTGGTGCTCATATTTGTTCGTTTTCGACAGCTCGGCAACCGCTTCCTGCTGTTCCTGCGTCAAAATGCCTTTGTTCGCCATTCAAGCCGCCTTTCCTCGCATAACGGGTTGCATTGTATAACGGCCGCAACACGAAAACCTGAAAGACCGGGATGACGCACGGACGCACGAAAACCCGACTCAGTAGTGAATCGGATTCACCTCCTCCGGCAATTGTCCGAACGCCGGGCACTCGCCCAGCGCCACCGGATACAACGACGCATGACACGCCCTCATGGCGTCAGCCATGTCTTCGTATTCCCGTAGGCATACGTCCACAAGACCAATCTGATAGTTTTCGCCATCGAACCTGCCCAACGTACCTTGGTCGTTGTACTGGAAGTAATGTGCGCCAACGAAATACTTACTGAGCAACGCCTGCTCAACGTAATACCGATAGGCTACGCCACGCTCATACTGCGTGGTCACGCCGCGTATACCGTGTGCGCTCAGCCCACGGTCACATGCACCGTGATGGAATTCACCCACCATCACCGGCATATCCAATTTGCGCCCCAACGACTCGACCTGGTCGAAACAGGTGCGCTGGTAACTGTTTATGGAAAACACGTCATAGCAGTCGGAACCAGCCAGCAAGGTGTCTTCGGTAATGTACGCATAACGCATACCGAGATTCAGATGATGTGGGTCGGCCTTGCGCAGTTCCTGCGCCGGAATACGCACATAACGATCGATAAGCACACGAGAGAAATCCTGCAAGTCCTTGGCGCACCGCCTATTCCCCTGCGCCAAGCGATATCTCGGTTCGTCGATGATCTCCTCGAAATTCCGAAAACCGGTGCCCCAAGCCTCGTTGAGGGCGCAGATATCACCGTCATAGCGGTTTCCCGCCCAAGCGACGAAATGACGTTTCGACGCCAGCTGCGCCGGATTGTTCAGCATTTCCTCAGCGAGATTCAACCCATGCACGAATGCCCAATTCGGCTCGTTGCGCATGAAGTATCCCACCATATTGGCATCGTCCTTCCATGCACACAGACCATGCGCGTACCGAGACGAATTCCGAGTGTATTCTTCGGAAAACACATCGGGGAAGTCACGGAACAGCATCGTAGAGGTCGAGGGGAATCCGACGCCGCCAAGATCATCGGCGGGCAACACATACGGCATATCGGCGTATCGAATAAACTCCGTATCCGACCAGTTGCCGATTGTGTTGATGCCCCACTCCTGCAAATGCCGCTTGGTAATACGGTTCCACGCGCCACGCGTCGCTTCGGGAAAGGCCCGGCGCAGGTTGGCCATCGCGTAATCGTAGAATGCGACGATACCTCCGCAGCCTTTCGTGTCATTCCGCCAGGAAAAATCCGGATCCTTGGCATGGACGTGCAGGTGTCCGGAGCCGTCCGCCGAATCGAATGCATGATACCCATCCGACACCTCGTCCAACAGACTCTTCACATGCTTGTCCACCCACGGGCGCACGGGATCCACACGAGTCTGGACACCCGGACGCACGCAGTCAACACCCGTGGACAGAAATGCGGCGCCGTCCGGGTCCACAAGCCAGAATCTGCCTTCATCATCCCTGGCAACATGGAACCATCCCGTCGCGTCAAACCGTCGTGCGGTATAACCGCCACGCCGATCCCAATGAGGAAACCGATCATATCCGGCCGACGACTCTTCGGCAAGCATCCGCATCATCGCGGTGCAGCGTTTGCGGTCGACGGTTTTCCCAGTCCAGTCGCGCCGATTCGATTGTCCCAGTTCATCGACCAACGGCCTCCATTCGTCCCGGACGCCTTTTATGTCGGCGACCGCCTCATCTCGCAGTTCCGCATCCCAAACACGCAACGGCCGCCCTTCAAAGCTCGGCATCGTCGACAACACAACGCGCTCCACATCAGAACGTCGCATGGGCTTGCCGAAAATCGTCATTTTCAGCCGACCCATCGTACGCGGGGCGAATAATGTCTGCCCGTCCAACCAAGTCAAGTCAAACGACACGGTGACGTCCGTGCCGGGCAGCAACCCAAACACGGCCCGCAATGTCGGACCGTCGCCCCGTTCAAACTGCCCGTTCTCGTAAAATGCCAGCTGCGCACTGACGGAATACCGATCAAGGCCCAACATCCGTACGGTCAGGCATGCCGCGGTCTCAAAATGCACCGCCGCATCGGGCATGCGGTCCCTGTCATAGACAGTCCAGCCGCAACCCGCTGCCGGACATGTCGTATCAATGGCCTCGCCATTCACACGTTCACCCGCATGTAGCGGGAGCAACGTCACCGTCATATCATTCAACTCCTTGGAATCAGCGTCCTAAAGGGATTTGACTCCCCCGATACGTCCGTCCCATGCCGCCAGACGCTCATATTCATCACGGGTCAGCGACAGCACTCCGCCATGCTTGGTATGAGGAGCCATATGGAAGCGATCCAATGGCAGGCATTCAAATCCGTCATCAAGATCGACGCTGACCATCGGACGATACCCGATGGAAGGAATGACGTCCACATACAGGTACCAGCGTTCGTCGCTGTGCGAAGCGAACAATGCCGGTCCTTCCACGCCGCCCGGATTGCCGTTCTCCACCCACTGCGCGCCGACGTTCTCCTGCACTACGGTCCATTGCGTATCCGGATGCCACCAACGCGGCGCATCCGTACGGTCCAGCCAGATATTGGCTTGCGGACCGTTGTCTTTGGTGGCGCGATACGTGCGCAGCGTGCCGTCCGGCAGCCGACGTTGCAGCATGGTGGCGTCGATGGTGGCATGACCTCGATCGATGAACACACCACCGAACCGGAATGTAGCGTTGGTGAAATCCATGGTCACGCCCCACATCACGCGGTCATATACCGACGGATCGGCATGGCTCTTGTCGTCATCGTCGAACAATGTGCTGGACCAATACATGACGAATGCGCCGCGTCCTCCAGGATGTCCCTCCGGGTAATAGTCCGGAACCCACATCGCTTCAGGAGCCCATGCCATGCCAAGCTCGGCGTGGCTGCCATCGGCGCGACGGCTTACATCCAAAGCATGAGGGCCGTTCCAATGCACCAAGTCATCGGAATGCCAAACGATCAGCTGTGTGCTGCCATGATGGGAGAACGTGTACCAGTCGCTGTTGGAATCCGAGCCTCCGCCTTGCCCGAACACACGCAGATCGGTGGCGATGATATATACGCGCCCGGTCTGCGGATTGCGCACCAGATACGGGTCGCGCACGCCTCCGGTGCCAATCGTCGAGGTCAGGATCGGAAGCCCGCCGTTCAGAGGAATCCAACGCTCCGGATCGTCCCCATCGGAAAGGTCAAGGTAGATGCGTTCCGCATGGTGTTCTGGGTCCTCAATGAAATGGATCAGCAGATAACCATACTGTTCACCGTCCAAATCCGAATTCATAGCAGATTATCCCATTCATCCCGCCAAGACAGCGTCGCCGACGCATTTCCGATTTCAATCGGCAACGTCACCAGCTTGGAGTTGCCTAAATCGTCGCGTTGCCAACGATCACCGATGTAAAGAAAACGCGTGGCATGCCACTGGTCTTCGCCGTCAAGCGGAATGATGATATCGCATTGCGACTGGAAAGTATGTGACCCTTCTGGAGCGAACGGCTTCCAAATACTCCAAGGACCGTACAGATCAACCGCAGTGGCGTACATGTTGTCATTGCAATCCCACCCTGTCAGCTGAGAGCCGAACCAATAATAGACGCCGTCACGTTTTATCATTATCGGACTTTCATAGCCAGCCCAATAATTCGTGCCCTTGAGACATGCCACATCCTCGACGATGCTGAGATAGTCTTCGGACAGACGATAAATATGAGTACCGTGCGGACGATCTTCACTCAAAACATAACCGCTGCCGTCTTCATCCTGGAACACTCCGATATCGCGAGACTCATACCCTTTGAACTGCATGGTGTTAAGAAATTCGAACGGCCCGGTCGGACTGTCCGATACGGCGGTGCCGATATGCGCATATGCATAATCGTCAATACCGTCTATATGCAGGTACATTACGTATTTACCGGTTGTCGGGCAACGCATCACCTTCGGACGTTCGATCACCCGATCGACGCCAATGATGGTGCCTTCCTCGCCGGCATCCAACACCACACCTTCATTATGCCAATGCACGAAATCCATGGTGCTGTAGCAGGCCACGCCTTTAAATAGGTGCCCGTTATCCGTTTTGATTTCGCCATATGCATACCAACGACCGTCGAATCGCTGCACGCCAATGCCATGCAGCTGCGCCACAGCCCCGGTGTCGTCATAAAACAGCTGAACGCCTTGCATCAAGGCCATTGAAAATCTCCCTTATTCGCTTACTCGTAATATGCCGCCGCCTGAAACAGCGGGTTTCTGTCTGATCACGGATTGCGCGCCGAATGACTCAGCAGTCCATGGAGGGATCAACGATGCCGTCCAAATCGGAACGATGCCGCCCCAATACAAAGCCGTCGTCGGTGATTTCGATCTCATAGATGACGCCATGCGAAACCAAAGGCCGGTCGTTCTGGTCACGACGGGTCATATTGGTATGCATGATCAGCAGCGGCGTTCCTTCGAAGGAACGGAAAATCATCGCGTGCCCGGCATCGTTCCGGTCAAGAGGCGGTAGCTGACGCCACGGTCCGCACATTTCGCCGGATTCGCTAATCGCTTGGGAAAGCACATATTCGCCGCCACTATATGACGTCCACAGACTCAGCAACGAGCCGGATGGGGTTGCAAGCACATATGGGCCGTCAGTAACGTAACCACCTTGTCCGTGACGAATCAGACCGTCCGCCTGCGGCGTGGAGAAATTACGATGCCACCCACCGACCGGCGCTTCGCCATCGTCTTTGTGCCACAGGCCTTCGCTGGCATCCCATAGATGCACCGGCTGCCCGACGGATCGCGAAACATCGTGGGGATCCAGCCTGACCGCCTCCATCGTGCCATCGAAAATCTGCACCCATTCATGGGCATAGACCATCCAAGGCATCCCATCGCGATCATATGCCAACGTGCCATCCAATGTCATATCATCTTCCGCGGTGATCGAATGACTCGGGTTCACCACGGTGAACGGCCCGGACGGAGCGTCGGCGACGGCTACGACCATGCCGCGACGTTCCGAAATCCATTTCTCATCCTTATACCACTGCGGACCGTCAATAGGATGCACTGGTCTTGGACGCTTGGCATGAAGCGTCATGAACATCCAAAAACGACCGTTCCATTCGTGAACTTCAGGAGCCCATGGGCAATCACAGTCGTCATACCATGCATCTTCGGGAATCATTTCCAAGTCAAAGACGTTGGCCGGCTCGGAAAAATGAACGAGATCCGGGCTGACGTAAAGCACCACTGACTTGCCATGTCCGAATTCCGCAGACGTGTATTGTCCGTAATTAGCGTTGTACAGGTAATACAAGCCCGTTGTTTTATCCGCCAACACGTATGGATCATGCAGCATGAAGTCATGCATGCGCAGACGGTATTCATTTCGAGGCATCATCGCACTCACTTCCGATAAGACTTCAACGGATATGGCCCATACCATGCCGGCCATCGGACGCGCATGGGCCATATCCTGTGTTGCACATCAGTCACCGACCAGGCATCAGCCCTTCACGGCGCCGATCATAACGCCCTTGTTGAAATACTTCTGAAGGAACGGATACAGAACCAGCAACGGCAGAGTGGAGACGATGATGACACCGTACTTGATCTGATCGGCCAGCTGCTGCTGTTCCATGACGTTCTGGCCACCGGAGCCAGACCCGAGCTGACTGGTCTGGTTCGCCAACAGGATGTCGCGCAGCACATTCTGCAGCGGCTGCAGTCCGCTTTCCCTGATGTAGATCAAACCAGTGAAGTAGTCATTCCAATGTCCTACAAAGTAATACAGGCCAATCACCGCGATGATTGCGGAGCTTAACGGAATGACTATTTTCACGAAATACCCGAAATAGCTCAGACCGTCGATCTGCGCGGCATCATGCAGGTCTTCGGGAATGGACGTTTCGAAGAAGGAGCGTGCGATGATGAGATTCCAGACACTCACAGCTCCCGGGAGGATGAACACCAACGGGTTGTCCAGCAGGTTCAGATCCTTGTACAGCAGATAGTTCGGCACCAAGCCGCCGGCGAAATACATGGTGAATGTGAACAGGAACAGCAGCGTACGACGCGGCTTGAACTCCAACCGAGCCAAGGCAAACGCAGCGGGAAGCGTCACGACAAGGTTCAGGATGGTGCCGACCACACTATAGATGATGGTATTGGTGTAGCCTGTCCAAATACGCGAATCCTGGAACACGCGCATATATCCGGCCAAGGTGAACCCTTTGGGCCAGACAGTGACTTCGCCGGCCGACACCGCCGTCTGATCCGAGAACGAGGCGACGACCACGAACCACAACGGATAAATCACGACCGCGACTATCACGACCACGAACAGTGCGATGATGATGTCCACGGTCCAATCGCCAAAGCTTTTCCGCTGATGCATATGCTTGTTCCACGGTATTTCCGAAGAATCCGTCTTGGGCGCGACGGACGGCGAAAGACTTGCAACGTCACTCATGATGATTCCCTTCCAATCGATCGAGATGCATCAGAAGATGCTCGTGTCGGACACACGCTTGGAAATCCAATTGGCGAGTATCAGGAACACAAAGTTGATGACAGTATTGAACAGGCCGATGGCTGTGCCGTAGCTGAATTGGAACGATTGAATGCCGATTTTGAAGGTGTATGTCGAGATGACTTCGGACCCAGGCATGTTCATGGCGTTCTGCATCAGCCATACCTTTTCGAAGCCCACATTCAGGACCGACCCCATGTTCATGATGAGCAGAATCACGCAGGTGGGCATGATCGCGGGCAAATCCACGTAACGAATCAGCTGCAGACGCCCGGCCCCGTCCATCTTCGCCGCCTCATACAGGCTCAGGTCCACGGATGATAGCGCCGCGAGATAGATGATGGCGTTCCAACCACAATGCTGCCAGACCTCTGAAATCCAATAGATCGGAGCGATCGCGTCCGGATTGTCCAGAACGCTCTGACTACCCAGGAAACGCCCGATCAAACCCGTCTCAGGCGTCAGGAAAATGTTCAGCATCGCCACGATGACCACAGTGGAGATGAAATGCGGCATGTAGGTAATCGTCTGGACGAAGCCTTTGATGCGCTTGGACCCGATCTGGTTCACCAGGAGAGCCAGCACAATCGGCGCCAAAAAGCCCAAAACCAGTGTTCCGAAGCTGATCTTGAAGGCATTGATCATCGTCGACGCGAACATCGGCGAGGTGAAGAACTGTTCAAAATATTGGAAACCGACCCATTTGCCGCCGGTCAGACCTTTCGCCGGAACAAATTCACGGAAAGCCAGCTGAATGCCATACATCGGCACATATGCAAACAGGCCAACGAACGCCATAGCCGGCAGAGCCATCAGCCACAGCTGCCAGTATCGCTTGAAATGCCACCCCAACCGCTTCGACAGCGGCCATGCACGACGAACCGCATTGTTATCGACTACACCGCGCTCATCCGTAACGGCAACCGCACTTTTCCTTGCCACTTGAAACTCCCTTGTCGTCTATGACCTGGCCGGATATACACGGTCGCCGACACCGATTCCGGGTCGGCGACCGAGGGCGTCTGGATTACTTCACGTACTTGTCGTACGCCTTCTGCCAGATTTCAGTGTTCTGCTCGATGTTGTACTTCTTCAGGTTCTCCTGGAACTCATTCCATTGAGCGTCATCTTCCGCGCCACCTTGCGCCAGCCACTTGGACACGACCGGAATCGCATAATTGAACAATGCGGTGTTGTTGTTAGCGATCGTGTTCTGGTCGGCCTCGCTGACACGCACATAAATCGGCATCAAATCCTTTTCATGGTCGTAATTGTCATACTGATCCGCGTACGGCTTATCGGCGGCAGCCACATGGTCCATGCCGCGATCGCCTTCAACGGTGACGTCATCGGAAATCCAACCCGCAAGACGGTCTTCCAGCGCAGGCACCTTCAGCTCATCCTGAGCCGCGTGGAACTTGTCCGTGACCTTATAGGAATGTTCTCCGGTCTGTTCGACGTAGCCGTCCGTCATGGAACCGTACAGCTGCTGGATGGAGTATTTCTCCGAATACAGCAGATCGATGACCTTCAGGCAGGCTTCCTTGTTCTTGGCATTCGCGGACATCGCCATGTGGTAGTCCTCGAAGCGATTCGCTTCCAAGGAACCGTCCCATACCGTCTCATCAGCGGACACACCATCCGCGGACGGAATCGGGATGGCCTCATACTGGCTGGCCAGCTCGGAGCCGTATGCACCGAACGCCGACTCATCCCAGCCGAATACCATGCCGACCTGAGCCGTCTTGCCGTCGGACTGGTTGCGTGCGTTATACTTGTCGTCCTTGATGGTGACCCAATCGGACGGAGCCCAACCGTTCTCCACCATCTCGTAATAGAACTCAATCACCTGTCGGAATTCGTCGGTCTGCATCCAGTTTCCGACCGTTCCATCCTTGACGTAGATGCCGGTCTGGGACGGACCGGAATTGAAATGAGTCGCGATACCGGTCGCATTCATCATCAGGAACGGGTTCCACCAATCACCGATCTTGGCCGTGACCAGCTCACGCGGATTGAAGGCGATTTCATCCGCCTGTCCGTTGCCGTTCGGATCCTGGGTCTTAAACGCCTCCATCACAGTGCGCATCTCATCCCAAGTGGTCGGGGCTTCCAGACCCAACTTGTCCAGCCAGGTCTTGTTGATAAGGAAATGCTGCCCAGACGACATGAATCCGGAGGTACGGCTGGAGGGCAGAACGGTGACCTTGCCATCGACCGTCACGAATTTCTCCGCAGTGGGCTGTTCTTCGAAGAACTGCTTGACGTTCGGCAGGCTGTCCAGATCATCGCCCAACACCTCGAAGGCAGAGGGATTACGCGAGGCGTCATCCGGATTGAAAGCGCGGATATTGAGGTCCGCGATATCGCCTGCAGCCAGGGAGGCGTTCTTCTGCTGGCTCCACTGATCGTCGGAGACTTCCTTCCATTCGATCGAGCAATCGCAGTCCGCTTCAAGCTCTTTCGCCCAGGTCATGTCCGACATCGGAGTCTGATTGGAATTCTTCACCACCAGCACGGTTACGATCGGCTTGCCGTTTTCGTCGGTCGCCGCCTCATCCGATCCACAAGCGGACAAAGCGGTCGCGATCATGGCAAGAGAAGCTGCGGCCGCAAGGGCTCGTACCGATGCTTTTTTACGAGTCATCCCATTGTTCCTTTCTGTGACCCCTTATGAGCATCAAAGAGCTGCTGCGTTGCAACGAAGTATGGCAGTATGTCTGTTTACGCTAACATGCATACATTCGCCTCGGCTCTCCGACACCTTCTGCGATTTCTTCATTGAAAAATCGCAACGATTCGATTATTGAGCAAAATAAAAAAAAAGTCAAATCATCAAGACACGCGCCGAAATCAAGCCGTTTAAAGCATAAATGGATACCACTCACAACATACTTCACTCAGTTACCAAACATGGATTCGCAACGATTCGATTTGCTTACGATATAATGAGGTTCCAGCAGTGATAATGCCTGCATGTTTGCAATAACATCCTCATAGGAGAAGGTGTTTATGGTAACGCTTAAACAGGTGGCCGCGGAAGCGGGCGTCTCCGTGTCGACGGCTTCGGCGGCGCTGCGCGGCATGGATATCGTCAAGCCGGACACCGCCAAAAAAGTCCTATCCTCCGCGGCAAAGCTCAATTACCGCACCAACCTGTCGGCAAGGGCTCTGCGTTCAGGCCGGTCCGGTATTTTCACCATGATCGTTCCGGATCTCGAGAACCAGTATTACGCGAAACTCGCCAATTCGCTTTCCGCGGCCCTGCTTGCGGAGGACAACCACCTCATCGTGCAGATATCGCAGTACGACAAATACAAGGAACTGGAGCAGATCAGGCAAATGAACACATCGTTGTGCGACGGGCTGTTCATTTGCTCCACACGAAACACAGGCAAAGAGGTCCACGCCACGGCCGGTCGATACCCGGTGCTGATGTTTGACGACATGAGCGAGTCGGAAAACGCTTATTACGACTCCATCGAAACCCCGAGCCAAAGCGGCATGCGTGCTGCGATCAAACATCTGGTCGAGGAGTGCGGACGCACCCGCATCGGAGTGGTCGGTACATACGATGCCGCATGCATGGAACACACCTTATCCGCCACACTGCGCCAGAATCGCTTCGACTTCGCGTATCAAGCGCTGCACGCCTATGGGCTCGCCGATTCCCATACGAAGGTGCCTTCGGATTGGGGGCTCAACGCCGGAATCGCGACAGCCCACACCTTGGTGGACAGAGGGCTGCCATATGACGCCTTATGCTGCATGAACGACGAACTCGCGCTTGGTGTCATGCGAGGCCTCGCCGAATGCGGGGTCAACGTGCCGGACGACGTCGCGGTCACCGGCTTTGATGGAATCGCCAGCGGCAGCTACACCACCCCGACGCTGACCACTATCGCCGTGGATTTCACCAGCATGGCCCAGACCGCGGTGCATATGATGCACGAGCAGATCGAGCGGACAGACGACATCCATGTCGAGCATCTTCCCAAACGAATCATCGTCGGATTCCAGCTGCTCAGACGAGAATCCACGATGGGACGGACCGCCTCCACCGGATTCACCACGCGCAGCCGTCAACAGGCAGCGCCCACAGGGCGATAAATCCGATCTGCCGTCACACAACCGACAAGGAGACTCATGAAACGCATTGCTCTCGGCTATGAATACCTCTGCCGCATGATAATGATGATTCTGACCGTCCACGTGGCGTTCATCCTGCATACGGCGGCAGGCCTGATCGTGGCCGGAACGTTTCCATCCATAGCAGCCGCGTATGCCACCTACCGGACCTGGTTCCTCGACGTGCACGACCGTTCCTGGACCATCAAACAGACATGGACGGTCTTCCACAAGGCGTGGAAATCCGAACTGCGCAGCGCCAACGCCTTCGGCTGGCCGCAATTCGTTGTCTGGGGATTCCTGATCTGGGAATACTGGCTTGTGCAGAACAACGACATGGGCGTTACCGGCATCGCGGTTTCCGGTGTGCTGCTGCTGCTTAACCTCCTATATGGGCTGTTCGTATTCGTCAGCTGGGCGATTCATACGAATTTTGATGAAAGGCCGCTATGGACGTTGAAGACATCGCTGTCCATGGTGATCGCACGCCCCTGGTGTTCCTTCATGATACTTCTGCTTTTCGTCGTCACAGTATGGGCATATGCGGTCTGGCCGGGACTGTTTATGGCATTCGGCCCATCCCTGCCGATTTTCGCCGTGATGTCGGCCATATATTCATGGGGAAGGATCCCCGGCATGGACATACATGTGCTTGAACCGCGTCAGTCGGCATAATCAGTAAGAATATGGCTGGCGTCTATCCCGACCGGGGCAGACGCCAGCCATATCACACGGCTGCCGCTACTGCCCCGCCTTGATCATCGCGTACTGCGATTCGTACAGGCGATAGTATGCGCCCTTCAACGCCAGCAATTCGGCATGGTTGCCATGCTCGACGATCTGCCCATGGTCGATGTAGCAGATCTCATCCGCATTCTCGATGGTGGACAGACGATGGGCGATGATGAAGGACGTGCGGCCCTTGAGCAGTTCGGCAAGGCCGGCCTGCAACGCCTCTTCCGTTCGCGTATCGATATTCGACGTCGCCTCGTCCAGGATCAGGATGCGCGGATCGGCGAGCAGCACGCGCGCGAAGGCGATGAGCTGACGCTGGCCTGCGGACAAGGTCGAGCCGCGCTCCTCCACCACGGTGTCGTAGCCGTTGGGCAGTTCCATGATGAATTCATGCGCGTGCACGGTCTTCGCCGCGGCCTCGATTTCCTCGTCGGTGGCATCCAGCTTGCCGTAGCGGATGTTGTCGCGAATATTGCCGGAGAAGATGAACGTGTCCTGCAGCATCACACCCATCTGGCGGCGCAGCGATTCCAGCGTCACGTCGCGCACGTCGTAGCCGTCGATCGTCACCGAGCCTTCCGCCACGTCGTAGAAACGCGACAGCAGGTTGATGATCGTCGTCTTGCCGGCGCCCGTCGGGCCGACCAGAGCGACCGTGCGGCCCGGTTCGACATGCAGGTCGACCAGGTTGAGGATGTTGCGGCCGCCTTCCTCATAGCGGAACACCACGTCGTTGAAGTCGACCTTGCCGCGGATCTGCGGCAGGTCGGCCGCGCCCTTGCGGTTTTCGATTTCAGGCTTGACGTCAAGCGTTTCGAAAATGCGTTCCAGATAGGCGGAGCAGGTGATGAGCTGGTTGTAGAAGTTGCCGATGTTGATGACGGGATTCCAGAAATTATTCGCGTATCCGATGAATGCGATCAGCACGCCGGTGGTCACGCTGACGCCGGCCAGGCCGGTGACGCCCACCAGATAGATCAGTGAAATCGTCATCACGGAAATGGTCTGCACGCCCGGCCACATCAGGAACTGCACGTGCACGGCCTTCATCCAGGCGGAGCGCACTTCGCCCTGCTGCTCCTGGAAGGTCCTGAACTGCGTCTGCTCCTGCGCGAAGGTCTGCGTGGTCTTCACGCCGGCGATCGACTCGTGGATGTAGGCGTTGAGGTTGCTCTGCTTATTCGACAGCTTCTGATACGCACGGCGCTGGAACACCTTGAGCACGCTCACCCATACGATCAGGACCGGGAACAGGATAAGGCTCCACAAGGCCAGTCGCCAGTCGATGACGAACATCACGATCAGCGTGATGAAGAACGTGAACACGTCGGAGATCACGTTGATCAGGCCGGACGACAGCGTATCGGACAGCGTGTTCACGTAATTGACCACGCGGATGAGGATCTTGCCGTGCGGGCGCGAATCGAAATAGCTGAACGGCAGCGTCTGGATATGCGTGAAGATGTCGCGGCGCATGTCCTTGAGCATCAGCTGGCCGACGCGCGTGATGGCCACGGTACGGTAGCGCAGGCCGAGCTCGTAGATCACGATCAGCATGGCGAGGATGCCGGCGAGCATGCCCAGCTGGCCCAGATCCTTGTTCGGAATCGCCTCATCGATCATGATCTTGGTCAGATACGGCACGCTGACGGCGATGCAGCTCATCGTCACGACCACGGCGAGGATGCGCAGCACGCGGCTCGTGTATGGCTTCAGATATGCGCCGATGCGGATGATGTCA
This sequence comes from Bifidobacterium sp. LH_449, assembly GCF_056356755.1. Taxonomy (NCBI): domain Bacteria; kingdom Bacillati; phylum Actinomycetota; class Actinomycetes; order Bifidobacteriales; family Bifidobacteriaceae; genus Bifidobacterium; species Bifidobacterium sp. LH_449. Next base: position 87,076 of record NZ_JBKEUV010000009.1, on the reverse strand, counting down.
TGAAAGTTGATCTGCTCTTCAAGCTCTTCGTCTTCACGGTAGGTATTGCGTTGTGCCATGATGGCTCCTCCTTTCCTCGTGCCGTCGCCTACTCTTCGAATCCCTGCGAGCAGCCGGACTGCAGGCCGAGCTGCTTGCGGTATATCTCCCAATACCGCCCATGGGCCGCGACGAGACCCTCATGCGTGCCGCGTTCCACGATGCGCCCGTGCTCCAGGACAAGGATCAGATCGGCGTCCTTGATCGAGGAAATGCGATGGGCGATGGTGACGATGGTTTTGTTGTCGTCCATTTCGCGCAGATGCTTTTGGATCTCCGCTTCGGTTTCCATGTCGACGGCGCTCGTCGTGTCATCCATGATGAGGATCGACGGATCGTCGGCAAGCGCGCGGGCGAGGCTGAGGCGCTGCTTCTGGCCGCCCGACAGGCCGACGCCGCGTTCGCCGACGACCGTGTCGTAGCCTTGCGGCATTGCGCGGATGAAGTTGTCGGCGCCTGCGATGGCGGCCATGCGGCGAATGTAGTTTTCGTCGCGGCCGGCCTGTTCGCCCGCGCCGAATCCGATATTGCCGCCGATGGTGTCGGAGAACAGGAAGGTGTCCTGCGCGACGACGCACACCTGCGAGCGCAGCGTGGACAGCGGCCAGTCGCGCGCGTCGATGCCGTCGATGAGCACGTGGCCGACCGTCGGATCGTAGAAGCGGGAGATCAGGTTGACCAGTGTGGATTTACCTGCGCCGGTCTCGCCGAGGATGCCGAGTTTGCCGCCTGCCGGTATGAAGAAGTCGAGATCTTTCAGGATCGGCGTTTCCGGATCGTCGGGGAATGCGAAGCTGACGTGGTCGAAGCGGATTTCGCCGCTGATGCGGTCGGGGGCCGCCGGATGGGAGCCGCCGACCTGGCTGGCGATGGAGACGGCCTGCTTGACGGAGGCTTCCGCGTCGGGCTTCTCCTGGATGCGGGATTCGGCGGTGAGCAGCTTGCGGATCTTGATGCAGGACGCGTTGAAGCGCTGCCAATCGTTGATCAGCCAGCCGGATTGGCGCACCGGGCCGTCGATCATCCACAGGAAGGAGTTGAAGCTGACGAGGTTGCCGAGCGTCATGTCGCCGCGGATGACGAGGAAGCCGCCGAGTCCGAGCGTGATCAGCTGCAGCGAGAATCCCAGGCCGTCCAGCCATGGCATGTAGCGGCGGGAATTGTAGGCCAGGGCCATGTTGCGCTGCATGTAGTCGTCGTTGCGTTCGTCGAATTTTTCGGTTTCGTGGTCTTCGCGCACGAAGGCCTTGACGACGCGGTTGCCTTCGATGTTCTCCTCCACCATGGAGTTGAGCGAAGCGAGGGAGTTGCGGATCGCGTAGAACAGCGGATGCGCATGCGTGGACAGGCCTCTGGTCAGCAGGAACAGGAACGGCGTCACGCAGGCGAGCGCCAGGGCCAGCCGCCAGTCGATGGCGAACATGACGCACAGCGCGCCGATGAACATGACGACGCAGTCGAGCACCTGGTAGCTCACCCAGCTCAACGCATGACGGATGGCGTCGGTGTCGGACGTCATCCGGCTCATGATGTCGCCGGTGCGCGTGTGGTTGAAGTAGGTGAAGTCAAGCTCGTGCAGTTTTTCGTATTCGTCGCTGACGAGACGGTAGACGGAGTTCTGGCCGAAGCGTTCCATCCACATCTGGTAGCCGTAGCGTGAGGCGACGCGCACTATGGTGAACACGATCATCATCGTGCACAGGCGGCCGAGCTCGTCGACATGCCCCTGCATGATGACGCGGTCGACGATGAGGCCGGAAAGCAGCGGAATGATCAGGGCCATCGTGTTGTTCACGCAGAACAGCACGATCGAGCCGAGGATTCGCGGCAGGTCGGGTTTGCAGTAGGGCATGATCCATCTGAGATTGCCTTTGTCCTTATTACGGTTCGGATCGACATACATGGTTCTGGGGAACCCTCTCGTTCCTTGGTGATTGTTTGCTGGCTGGGTTTGTTTTTTCGCTGTGTTACGGCCATTCGTTGCCGTCACGATTCACGTCCGTCGTGTGTTCGAGCGTCCCGTTACCGGCGTTCTCTTTCGCCGGCCGAAACCCCTGTTCGGATTCGCAAACGGGGTTCATTTTATGCGAAACGGTATGGGATGCAAGTGGACTGTATGGCGTGTTGCGAAAACTGTCCGCCATTCGTCAAAAGCATTGCGCGGACTGGGGAAAAGCGGATTAATGTGTGTCATGAACACATGCATGACACACAGTCAAGCGCTGCACTCGTCCTTGCGGCGGGCTGCGCATGGAAACATCTGTCAACGAGCATGCATCGACAATGAAAGGACGACGATGAAGACGTATCCGCATCAGCTATCGGAGGAACAGATCAAGGCGGCCGAGGCATGGAGCGAGATCGACGGCGACCTTGCGGGCCTGCCGCAGGAACGCGCCGCGGCGATCCTGCGATCCCGGCTGGGATCCGTGGCCGCGGATACGCCCCGCTCCGAGCGATGGCACATTCCGGAAGGCATCGACATGATCGCCGATATCCCGTATCTGCCGGACGGCGGATACGACAAGGAGACCGGCCAATGCCGCGGCCACCTGCTGGACGTGTATCTGCCGCATGACGCAGTGCTGCGCTACGGCCGCACGCTGCCGGTGTATATCGATATTCACGGCGGCGGTTTCACGTATGGATACAAGGAACTGAATCGCCATTTCAACGTGCATCTGGCCGAGCAGGGATTCGCGGTGTTCTCATTGAGCTACCGGCCGGCGCCGCAGGCCGATCTGAAAGGCCAGCTTGCCGACATTCAGGCCGCATTGCGCTGGATCCGCGATCATATCGGCGATTATCCGGTGAATCCGGATGCCTTCTTCCTTACCGGCGATTCCGCCGGCGGCGCGCTGACGATGCTGACGCTGGCGATTGAAAACAACGCCGAAGCCGCCGCCGCATTCGGCGTCGACGAGCCTTCCGGCATCCGTTTCGCGGGCGCGACGCCGGTGTGCGGCGTCTATAGCCTTGCCGCGCCGGAACGTGTGCCGGGCGGCGGCATCGCGTATGACGCCGGAAAGCGCCGGATGCTGACGGATATGCTGGGCGAGGAGTTCTTCGCCGGCTTGGAGGACGCGCAGCGCTTCATGAACATCGAAGGATTGGTGGACTCCGTCGACCTGCCGCCGCTGTTCATCGTGACCTGCAGCGACGACTTCCTGGAGGCCGAAAACCTGGCGTTGGCGACCGCGCTTTCGCGCAAGGGCGCCGATTTCGAGCTGTTCGACCCGAAGGTCGGACGCCATGATGCGCTTGGCCACGTGTTCGTCATCGGCATGCCGTGGCTGGACGCCAGCCGCGAAGCCCTCGCTCGGATCCGCGACTTCTCCTACGCACGCTGCTAGCGCGTCCGCATCGGCTGGACGCCGGCCAGTGACAGGCGCCCAGCCGATGGCGTTCAGCCATTCAGCCATTCGGACGACGTGGCTCAGACAATGACGTTCACCCGATGACGATCAGCCGATGTGGCGTTCGAACCGGCGGAATCCCAGAATGTCGTCGATTTCCGCAAGCGCGTCCGCCGGTATGGTCACGCCGCTGGCGGCCAGGTTGCTTTCCAGCTGGCTTGGCTTGCTGGCGCCGACGATGACCGACGAGACCGCCGGCAGGCGCAGAATCCAGGCCAGGGCCAAAACCGGCATGGTCACGCCGAGCCCGTCGGCCACGGCGCTCAGCCGTTCCACCTTGTCGAGGTTGTCGTCGGTGAGCAGCGCATTGATCTGGCGGTCGGCCTGCCATGTCGCGCGCGAGCCTTCCGGCAGCGGCGCGTTCTTGTGGTATTTGCCGGTGAGCAGGCCTTGGGCGAGCGGGGAGAACGGCGTGATGCCGATGCCGTAGCGTTCGCAGGTCTCCACGATCTCATGTTCGATATAGCGGTCCAGCATGTGGTATTGCGGCTGGATGACGCTGAGCGGGTGGAGTCCCCGTTCGGAGATGATGCGCTGCGCACGTTCCAGACGGGCCGCGCTCCATTCCTCCGAAACGCCGTAATAGAGGATCTTCCCCTGGTCGACGAGGTCGCTGAGGGCCTGCAGCGTCTCCTCCATCGGAGTCCGTTCGTCGAATCGATGGCAGTAGTACAGGTCGATGTAGTCCGTGCCGAGATTGGCGAGGCTGCGTTCGCAATTGTTGAAGATGTGCTTGCGGCTCAGGCCCTGTCCGTTGACGCTGGCGCCGGTTTTGAAGAACACCTTGCTGGAGACGACGACGTCTTCACGCGGGAGGTCGGCGATGATGCGGCCCAGGAACCGTTCCGCGTCGCCGCCGGAATACGCGTCGGCGCAGTCGAAGAAGTTGACGCCGGAGTCGAATGCCCGCCGGGCGATCGCCGTCGCGTTCTCCACAGCGTCGGTGTCGTCCAGACGCGTCATCCAGCTGCCCAAAGCGATTTCGCTGACTTTGATGCCGGCTTTGCCTACGTTGCGATATTGCATGATGCTTCCTCTGCTGCCAATGGGTCCGAGTGGGTATCGGACGACCTCACGGTCGACGTATATGTTTCCTCCACACCCTAAAGGCTCAAGTGGGCTTGAAGTCAAACCGGACGCATGGCGGAGTCCGTATACCATGCAAAAGGCCGGCCCCCGTGGGCCGGCCTGCGACGTCGCGTCTTGGATCAGCGGCGCATCTCCGCCTCGATCTGCTCCAACGACTTCCCCTTGGTTTCGGGGATGAATCGCATCACGAACGGGATCGAGAGCGCGGCGAACACGCCGAAGATCGCGAACGGGCCTCCGACGTTGTTGCCGAATGCGGCCAGCAGCATCAGGAAGAACTGGGAGACGATGAAGTTGCCCAGCCAGTTGGCGGCCGATCCGAAGGAGCTGCCGATGCCGCGCACGCTCAGCGGGAAGATCTCACCGATCAGCACCCAGGCGATCGGGCCCCAGGAGACGGCGAAGCCGAGAATGTAGACGGCGATCAGGATCATGGTCGGCACTGCGAGCACTGCGACGTCGCCCATGAAATTCAGCACGGCAAGCGCGCCCAACGATACGGCCATGACGACGGATCCGAACATGAGCAGCTTCTTGCGCGGGAAACGGTCCATGATCAGCGTGGCGATGATGGTGCTGACGAAGTTGACGACGCCGATGCCCACCGACACCCAGATCGCCTGGTTTTCCGGGAATCCGAAGCCTTTGATGAACACCTGCGGCAGGAAGTAGATCACCGAGTTGATGCCGACGAGCTGCTGGAAGAGCATGATGCCGACCGCGGCCAGCAACGCCGGGCGGGCGATGCGGAACAGTTCGCGTACGCCGCCCTTGGTGTCCTGCGCGGCGACGGCCTTGATCTCGTCGAGTTCGGCGACGACCTGCGCCTGGTCGACGTCCTTGCGAATCAGGGTGAGCACCTTGAACGCGTTGCGCTCATCCCCCTTGCCGACCAGGTAGCGCGGGGATTCCGGCAGCAGGATGCCGCCGATCAACAGCAGAGCCGCGGGGATAAGCGCGGAGCCCAGCATCCAACGCCAGTCGCGGATGCCTGCGATGTTCTGCCCGAGGAATCCCAGGTTCGATGCGTAGGCGAGCAGAATGCCGAATGTGATCATCAGCTGGAACAGGGTGGACAGCGAGCCTCGACGCTCCTTGGGGGCGAGCTCCGCCAAGTATGCGGGAGTCAGGGCCGAAGCGGCGCCGACTGCGAGACCGAGGAGGATACGTGCGACCACCATCATGAGGAAGCCGGATGCGAGCGCGCACATGCCCGAGCCCAGCAGGAACAGCAGCGCGGAGACGATCAGCAGCTTCTTGCGGCCGAATCGGTCGGACAGCGAGCCGATGGACAATGCGCCGACGCAGGAGCCGATGAGCACGGACGAGGTGATGAAGCCGGTCTGCGCGACGGACAGATGGAAGTCCGATTCGATGAGCGGGGAGGCGCCGGAGATGATGCCGGTGTCGAAGCCGAACAACATGCCGCCGAGGGCTCCGAAGGTGAAGATGAATGCGCTGTTGAGCGGGAAGCGCGTGGACGTTTTGGAGCCGATGCTCTCCGGCAGTGCGGCGGTTCCGGATGCGATGGCGTCCGCCACTGCGGCGTCCGGCAATGTGGCCGAGGTGGTGCGGGCCCCTTGTGCTGCGGTCATGGTGAAAAGTCCTTCTATCCTCGTTGATGGCTGATGCGGGAGCGGCTTGCTGGCAAGTTCGCGGGGACGGCGCAGAGCGGCGTCACTGCGGCAACAAAAAAGACCCGGGAGGCACGTCCTGTGCCGTCCCGGGTCTTGCCTCGTTGTGAGTAACAATCCCATCTACAACGTCTTGGTGGATTCAGTATAGCGTCGGACAGGGCGCGACACTCCCGAAAAAATCATTTTTCAGCAAACGTTTACACAAAACGTTTCAACCGTCCACGAATCCTCTTCCGTTACAGGCGGGCCACACGCGCCTGGATCACCGCAACGGCCTGCCCGCGCAGCACGATGTCGTCGCCCAATTCGCAACGCCTCACCTTCGGCGCATGATGGAAGCGCGAATCCGTCAGCGCCGCCAGCTGGCGCGTCGCCGCGTCGAGGAACGTATCGCCGACGATATCGGCCGGACCGAATACGGAGACGTCGCCCATGTCCAGCAGGCAGGTGGGCACGGCCAAAGCGGTGGCCAGCATCGCACCGGCACCCTCGAGGATCTCGCGACGGCGCTCGGGCTCGCTTTCCAGCAGCTTGTGCAGCCGGACGGCGGAAATCATGGTTTCCAGGCATCCACGTTTGCCGCAGGGGCATTGCGGACCGTCCGGATCGACGACGGCGTGGCCGATTTCGCCGGCCGCGTTCGACGTGCCGTACACCAACTGGTCGTTCACCAGCACCGCAGAGCCGACGCCACGCGACATCTGCACGAATATGCAATCGGACGAGCCGTTGCCGAGGAACCGCTCCGCAAGCAGCGCCACGCTCACCTCGTTGCACACGTTCGTGCGCAATACGAATTCGCCTTCGATCATGTCACGCAATTCAAGGTCGGACCAACCGAGATTCGTCGACTGGACCACGCGCCCTTCCTTCGTCACCACACCGGGAACGGCGACGCCGATTCCCAGAACGTGGTCCCCGGCCTTTGCGAGCAGCCTGCGGATCATGTCGAATACGTCGTCGAGATCCACCCGGTTCTCGTCCTCCAGCGGCATCTCCATACGCAGCACGATGTTCCCGCACAGGTTCAGCAACGCGCCGCGCAGCACATACGGCTGCGAAAGGTCCACCGAGACGATGCGCCACACGTCGGGATTGATGGCCAGCATCACCGCACGCTTGCCGCGCCCGGTGCGCTCATCCACGCCTATCTCACGGAGCACATGCTTGTTCAGCATGTCGCCCACGGCCTCCGACGCGGCCACTCTCGACAGACCCGTCTGCCGGCCCAGTTCCACACGGGACATGGTCCGGTCCGGGAACAGCAGATCGAACATCAGCAATCGGTTGGTGGCGCGGACATCCGAGGGGTCCGCTTTGGAGCCGCTAAGGCGAAAAGTCATGGCCGTCCCCTTATCGTTCACCAGCGGAACCGGCACGTTGCGCCAGTGCAGCCACCGGTCCTTGAATACGTAAACCATCCTAACAGATTTTTTCCATGCCGGTGAAGCGTTTCTCGCAATCGCGTCCGGATCGCAGTATCCGGATTACCTCATCCGGATCGCCACATCCGGATGGCCACATCCGGACTGCGTACGCATCGCACGCGAACCGCGCGCAGGCCGCGCCTCATATGCCCCGAATCGCGCTTCATGCACGCTCTTCCAACAAGCAATGGTCCGCCACGCCCCATATGTTTCGAGTCGCGATCCACTCATGCCGGCTCATGCCGAATTAGCCGGCTCATGCCCTCGCCCTATTGCGGCTCATACCAACTTACGCCCAGCATATGCCCGGATGGCGGGCAAATCATGCTCGCCCCACCATCCGGATCCCGCCCGGCTCAAGCACGGCTTCCGTCCTATCTTCGCCCAATCAAAGAGAAAGCCGGCGGGGAGAGAAGGCCCGCCGGCTGAGAGAGAAGAGAGAAGAAGGGTTCAGTTATGGGGTTCAAATGAACCTCATCAGTAGCCTGTAACTGCTGACATGTCCTATATAACCGCCTAATACTTGGAGGAACGATACGTGTTCCTGTCAAATTCCTGAAAAATATGTATCAAGGATGTGACGGAACGTCGAAGCCTCCCGAACGCAGTTTCAAGGAATGCCGCAGCACGCTCCACCCACGGTTTCCGCGGCTTCCGTGGCTTCCGTCCGCGCAATGCGTCAGCGCCAGCCGCCATCGCATGCGCTCCACCGCATATATCCCACACCAGGTCTCCCACGGCACGAATCCCGCTGTGCGCATCCCAACTGCGCGCGTCCCGCTGCATGCATTCCGCTCGATATATTCCACCGCGCATATTCCATCAATTCCACCATGCATATTTCACCAAACGCGTCCCACACCGCACAGTCCGCCTGCGCATCCCGCTCGGGGCCACACGGCACATCCCATTCCGAGCGTTCCACACGGCGTCCCGCACCGCGCGCTCAAATTCCACCCGCGCACCCCGCGCTGCGCCCCAACACCACACCCCCAACACCACGCCCCAACACCATGGCATCCCACACTATGCTTCCCACACTATGCTTCCCACACTATGCTTCCCACACTATGCTTCCCAGCACTGCGCACCCCAACGCCACGCATCCCACACGCACAATGTGTTAGTGCCACCAGCACAATGTGTAGGTGCCACCCACACAATGTGCGCAGACCGGCCGCCACACGCACAATGTGCCCCGAACCAACGCACATTGTGCGCCGAATCCACGCACAATGTGCGCAATGTAAGCATGCGACGCACAATGTGTAGGTGCCACCAGCACATTGTGTAGGTAGCACCAGCACATTGTGCGTATGGAAAAGCGCTATGGCATTCGTGACCGCAGAAGCGCTGAAGTGCACCAGCACATTGTGCGTATGGCAAGCGCACAATGTGTGTGTGGAAACCGATCGGGGCAAGGGAAAATCGGTTATGACGGCGAAAAGCGCCGCCTATGACGAAGTCGCTGCGCGAGACCAGTCGTTTCCGTCCGTTTCTATAACGGTTTTGCGCAGCATCTTCGTTCAAGACGGCAGCTCCAACCGCCAATAATGCTGGCTACAGGCATCTGGGCGGATTGACACACGGCTGGTTTGCTCGGTTAGCGCCAATGCCAACTCGACAGAGACAGACAACACAGGAAACGCAACGCAAAAAAGCACAACGCAAAAAAGCGCCGACCGGCACGCAACGCGTGCCAATCGGCGCCCATGTCAGTTGAACGAATGCAGCCGAAAGCCGCCTACGCCAGCCGGCATCCGCATCGACCAGAGCCAGACGCCAAAGCGCCCGCGCCAGCCGGCCAGGCTTAGCCGGCCAGGACCGCCGGATCAGCCGTTCAGCTTGGCCTTTTCGGCAGCCAGACGCTGTGCTTCGGCCTCGCGACGGGCGGTGAGCGCCTCGTCGAAACGGGCCAGCTCCTCTTCCACGGCTTCCTTCGGAATCTTCGCGAAAATCGGCGTCGGCTTGGCGACCGGCGTGCCGACCACGATCGGCTCGCTCTTCCACGGATGCACGGTCTCACCCAGCACATAGTCGCCGGTGATGATCGGATACATGAAGCCCGGCTTGTCCAGATCCTCGACCTCTTCCATGCGCGGCAGCGGCGAGAACACGCCGGTGCCGCCGAGCGCCTCCCACACCTTCTGCGCGGAGTGCGGCAGGAACGGGGCCAGCAGATGGTTGGCGTCGGACACCGCCTGGGCTGCGACATGCAGCACGGTGCCGAGGCGGGCCGGATTATCCTTGATCTTCCACGGCTCTTCGGCGGAAATGTACTTGTTGATGTCGCCGACGACGCGCATCGCCTCGCTGAGCGCGTTCTTCTGACGATGCTTGTCGATCATGTCGCCGACGGTATCGAAGGCGGCGGCGGTTTCGGCCAGCAGCGCACGGTCGGCATCGGTCATGGAAGCCTCGTCGATGGCCGGGATCTCGCCGAAGTTCTTGTGGATCAGATTGGCCACGCGATTGACGAGGTTGCCCCAGGAGGCGGCCAGCTCTTCGTTGTTGTGGCGCACGAATTCCGCCCAGGTGAAGTCGGCGTCGGAGGTTTCCGGGCCGGCCACGGAAATGTAGTAGCGCACGGCGTCCACAGGATAGCGGGCCAGAATATCCTTCACATAGATCACGATGCCGCGCGAAGACGAAAACTTCTTGCCTTCCATCGTCATGAATTCGGAGGAGACGACCTGCTCCGGCATGTTCAGCGGGCCGAGCTTGCCCGTCTCGCCGCCCTTGGAGCCTGCGCCGTTATAGCCGAGCATTTCGGACGGCCAGATCTGCGAATGGAAGGTGATGTTGTCCTTGCCCATGAAGTAGTAGCCGGGCGTGCTCGGATCGTTCCACCATGCGCGCCACGCCTCCGGGTCGCCCTTGCGGCGCGCCCATTCGATGGATGCCGACAGATAGCCGATGACGGCGTCGAACCACACGTACAGCTTCTTGTTCGGGTTGTCGATCCAGCCTTCGACCGGCACCGGGATGCCCCAGTCGATGTCGCGCGTGATGGCGCGCGGCTTGACTTCCTTGAACAGGCCGATCGAGAAGTTGATGACGTTGGTGCGCCAGCCTTCGCGGGTCTTCAGCCATGCGAGGTTCGCTTCGGCGAGCGCCGGCAGGTCGAGGAAGAAATGTTCGGTTTCCTCGAAACGCGGGGTTTCGCCGTTGATCTTGGAAACCGGATTGATCAGCTCGTCCGGATCGAGTTCGTTGCCGCAGGCGTCGCACTGGTCGCCGCGCGCGCCATCGGCGTGGCAGATCGGGCATTCGCCTTCGACGTAGCGGTCCGGCAGCGTGCGGCCGGTGGACGGCGAGATCGCGACCTTCTGCGTGCCCTTGTAAATGTAGCCGTTTTCGAGACATTGGCGGAACATCTCCTGCACCACCCGCTCATGATTGCCGGTGGTGGTGCGGGTGAACAGATCATAGCTCAGGCCCAGATCGCACAGGTCCTTGGCGATCACGCGGTTGTAGCGGTTGGCCAGCTCCTGCGCCGTCACGCCTTCCTTGTCCGCCTCAACCAGGATCGGCGTTCCGTGCTCGTCGGTGCCGGACACCATGAGCACGTCGTTTCCTTTCATGCGCTCGTATCGCGCATACACGTCGGACGGCACACCAAAGCCGGCGACGTGGCCGATATGACGCGGGCCGTTCGCATACGGCCATGCAACATTCACCAAAATATGAGTCATAGCCCCGATTATCAGGCCCAGCGGGGACAGTCACGGCAATGGTCACGGCAATGGTCGCAGCGGCAATCACAGGACATGGCGCAAGCGGTCGCAGTGCCGTCGCCGGTAGCGTCACAATCCGAAAATCAGAAAAAACAAACGAATCAGACTGATTCGTATATCCGAATGATCGGCGATGCCGTCTTTCCTCAGACTTATCCACATTTTTATGCCTTCAAATACGGGTTATCAACAATTTCACAGATTCCTACAGCGTCCTGCCGTCACGCGCCGCCGCTCCGCTACGGTCGGTTTCATGACCGACACGACGAACGCAACAGACACAGATATGGCGGACGCTGACGCGATATCCGCAAACGCAGCGCCCGCGGGCGACGCAAGCGATGCCGCCGGCGCAGCCAACACCGCAACCGCAGATGACGAGGACACCGCAACACTTGCGGCCGGCGCCCATAGCACCGCCGCAAACAGCACCGCCACGAATGACACGCACAACACGGGCGCCGCAGCCGCCATGAATCGTGCGCCGTCCAGCGCCCGCTCGCTGACGCTGCCAACGCTGCTGAAGGATTCCGATTTGCCCGGCCCGCTCAGTCTCAATCGCCTGTCTTCGCTGGGATCGCTGCATAAAATCGACGCATCGAGCGCATATCTGACGCAGGACGCCAACACGCTGTACGGCCGCGCGTCGATCATCGCCGGCGTTACGCCGGACAGGGCCGCAGCCTGTGCGATGAGTGCGGTTTGGGTATGGTTGGGCGGCGAATTCCCCGCAACGATTGATGTGATTTCGTCCTCGCATTTTCGCGCACCGGTGCACGGCAGACGGATTCGCGTGTTCAATCGCAAGGCGCCGCCGGAGCATCTGATCAATATCGGCAGTTTGAAGATCACGACGCCTACGCGCACCGCCTGCGATCTGATCCTGATCGACATCGACGGCCTCGCGTCGGATGCCGCGATTGAATTCACATGCACGCTGATGCAGGAATATCATTTTCGCCCGGATGATTGCCTTTCGATCCTGCAGGCGAACCGGTATTGGCGCAATGCGAATCGGGCGCGGGCGTTCTTCAGGTCGATTCAGGGGTGCTTTCGATGACATTGCGGCGTTTGAAGCAGTATTTGAGACGTTTTGCGAAAGGGCGCGGGACAAGACGCCGGCATTCCGCAAGATTGCGCCGCGCCGCGTACGGTCGCCGATTGCGGGGCATTCGTCCTTCGCAAAATGCCGCGCCGAAGGAGCAGCCGCCCTCTCCCCCGTTGAAGCTGACGCCGGCGGTCGCCTGCGATCCGGATACGGATATGGAGATTTTGTGGCATATCGCCCGCGAGGTGCCTGAATTGCGGCGTTGGCTGGCAGCGAATCCCGCCGCCGACGCCGAATTGTTGGAATACATTTCGCAGGCCGGCGGCCCCGGTGTCAGGCATGCCTTGCAGGTGCTGCTGCAATCGATTGATGATTTCGAACAACGCACGAAGCGGTAGCGTCACACCCGAAACCCCTCGAATCCCTTTTGCCTTCCATTTGATTTTCTTGTGGCTCTCTTTTGCCTCGTAAGCATGAAAATGCGATCGCACGGCCACAAAACCGCCATTTTCCAACGAAAATCTCTTTTGCTTGTCCTTTGCTTTTCTTTTGCCAATAAAATCAGAAGAAAAGCAAAGGACGACCGGCCAAGCGCACGGCGACGCCGCACAACAGCGCGTCGCAGGCCGAAATTAAACGGCTGAGACGCTCAGGATTTTCCGGCGAGCACCGCCGCATACACTTGCTTGCGATTGGCGTAGCTGCCGTCCGGAAGCGGATGCTCCCTGACGACCTCGGTGATGGCGTCCTTGATGCGCACGCCTTCCGCTTCGGACCGTTCCACCGCCAATGCGGCCAGATCCTCGACGGAAAGCGTCGCGGGAGACGCCGCCGTCACTTCCTCGTCCGAAGCGCCGGCGATGACCAGCACCATTTCACCGCGCGGCGGCTCGTCGATGACGCTTTGACGGATTTCGGCGATGCTGCCGCGACGGATCTGCTCATAATCCTTCGTCAGTTCGCGGCATAGCGCCATGCGCCGGTCGGGACCGAAGACTTCCAGCAGATCCGCCATGGATTCGTCGATGCGATGCAACGTTTCATAGAACACCATGGTGCGGCGTTCGGCATGCAGCATGCGCAGATGCTGCACGCGCTCACTGTGCTTGCGCGGCAGGAATCCCTCATAACAGAAGCGGTCCGTGGGCAGGCCCGACAATGCGAGCGCGTCCAGTACGGCGGAGGGGCCGGGCGCGCAGGTGACGGGAAGGCCGCGTTCGATGGCGCGGCGCACGATGGCGAGGCCGGGATCGTTGATGGTCGGCATGCCTGCGTCGGACACGACGACGACGCTGGCGCCAGCCTCCACCTGGTCGAGGATTCCGTCGGATTTTTCACGTTCGTTGTGATCGTGATATGCGATGACGCGGCCCGATACGTGGATGCCGAGCCGGTTGGCGAGCGCGTAGAGGCGACGCGTGTCCTCCGCCGCGACGATGTCGGCGCGCTCCAGCAGTGCGACGAGTCTGGCGGAGGCGTCGGCTGTGTTGCCGATCGGCGTCGCCGCGAGGATTACCGTGCCGCTTGGAATGACGACCGTCGATGACGATGCGTTGGCCGTTTCCCGCTCAGCCGATGCCTCTTCGCCGTTTTCTCGCTTTCCGTCTGCCGCCTGCGCCGCCGGCGTTTGCGCCGCGAGCGTTTCCTGTTCCGATTCGTTAGTCATATCTACCAGTATCCCGCAGACGGGATACCGATGTCTTCATGCGCGGCGACACGGCGAAACATTCTTATTTATAACTTTATAAATAGGGTGGTATTCTAGTTTTTGTAATGCAAACGGCCTCAGACGCAATGATGCAGACCGAAAGGAAAGAGGAATGAAGTACGGACATTTCGACGACATCGCTCGCGAATATGTGATCGAGACACCAGCGACGCCGCTGCCGTGGATCAACTATCTGGGCAACGAGGACTTCTTCTCGCTGATCTCGAACACCGCAGGCGGCTACTCCTTCTACAAGGACGCCAAGCTGCGTCGAATCACCCGCTATCGCTACAACAACGTTCCGGCCGATGAAGGCAGCCGCAACTACTATCTGAGCCTGATGGACGGCAACGGCACCGACGCCAAGCCCGTCGACTCCTGGTCCCCGACCTTCCTGCCGTCCAAGAAGGGACTCGACTCCTACGTCTGCCGCCACGGCATCGGCTACACGGTCTTCGAAAGCTCCCGCAACGGCATCGCGTCCAAGCTCACCGCCTTCGTCCCGCTGCATACCCCGGCCGAGATCAACCGCATGGACGTCACCAACACCACCGACAAGCCTGTCGTGGTCGACGTGACCGGTTCCGTGGAATGGTGCCTGTGGAACGCAGTCGACGACTCCTCCAACTTCCAGCGCAACCTGTCCACCGGCGAAGTCGAAGTGGAACGCCTGCAGGACGCCACGCTGCTGTACCACAAGACCGAATTCAAGGAACGCCGCAACCACTACGCCTTCTACGGCGTGAACGCCCCGGTCATCGGCTTCGATACGAGCCGCGACGAATTCCTCGGCAAGTTCAACGGCTGGGACACCCCGCAGGTGATCGCCGAAGGCAAGGCCCACGATTCCGTCGCCCACGGCTGGTCGCCGATCGCGGCCAACCGCGTACGCCTCGAGCTGGCGGCCGGCGAAACCAAGTCCCTCGTATTCGCGCTGGGCTACATCGAGGTCCCGAACGAACTCAAGTGGGAGGACCCGAACGACCCGGCCAAGGTCGGCATCATCAACAAGAAGCCGGCCCATGATCTGTTCGGCCGCTTCTCCACCGTCGAACAGGTCGAGGCCGCCCTCGCCGAGCTCAAGGCCTACTGGACCGACCTGCTGAGCACCTACAGCGTGGAATCCGGCGACGACAAGCTCGACCGCATGGTCAACATCTGGCATCAGTACCAGTGCATGGTCACGTTCAACATGTCCCGTTCCGCATCCTACTACGAATCCGGCATGGGCCGCGGCATGGGCTTCCGCGACTCCAACCAGGATCTGCTCGGCTTCGTGCATCTCGTGCCGGAACGCGCCCGCGAACGCATCATCGACATCGCCTCCACCCAGATGGAGGACGGCTCCGCATGGCATCAGTACCAGCCGCTCACCAAGAAGGGCAACGCCGACATCGGCGGCGGCTTCAACGATGATCCGCTGTGGCTGGTGGCCGGCGTCAACGCCTACCTTGCCGAAACCGGCGACGCCAGCATCCTGAGCGACCCGGTGCCGTTCAACAATGTCGAAGGCTCCGAAGTCCCGCTGCTGGAACACCTGCGCCGCTCCGTCAACTTCACGATCACGCACAAGGGCCCGCACGGCCTGCCGCTGATCGGCCGCGCCGACTGGAACGACTGCCTGAACCTCAACTGCTTCTCCGACACTCCGGGCGAAAGCTTCCAGACCGTCGAGAACAACGACACCGGCATCGCCGAATCCGTGTTCATCGGCGGCATGTTCGTGCTGTACGGCGGACAGTATGCCGATATCCTCGAACACTTCGGCACCACCGTCGACATGAGCGAAGCCGAGATCGCCGACGAAGTCGCCGCCATCCGCGAGCAGATCGCAGCCGTCAGCGAAGCGGTCAAGACCGCCGGCTGGGACGGCGAATGGTTCCTGCGCGCCTACGACGCGTACTCCCGCCCGATCGGCTCCCATACCGACACCGAAGGCCAGATCTACATCGAACCGCAGGGCATGTGCGTCATGGCCGGCATCGGCCTGGAGGACGGCAAGGCCAAGCAGGCGCTGCAGTCCGTCAAGGACAAGCTGACCTGCGATTGGGGCACCGCCATCCTGGCTCCCGCATATTCGACCTATCGCATCGAATTGGGCGAGATCTCCACGTATCCGCGCGGATATAAGGAGAACGGCGGCATCTTCTGCCACAACAACCCGTGGGTCTCCATCGCGAACGCCCTGGCCGGCAACGACGATGAGGCCTTCGCCGTGTATCGCCGCAACTGCCCGGCATTCGTCGAAGACAAGTCAGACATCCGCAAGGTGGAACCGTACGTCTACTGTCAGATGGTCGCCGGCCCGGAAGCCCCGACCCCGGGTGAAGGCAAGAACTCCTGGCTGACCGGCACCGCCGCATGGACGTTCGTGAACGTGTCGCAGTATCTGCTCGGCGTGCGCCCGACGCTGGACGGCCTGGCCATCGAGCCGCATCTGCCGGCCGAATACACCGACCTGACCGTCACCCGCGTCTATCGTGGCGTCACCTACCGCATCACGATGCACCGCACCGGCGAACGCTCGGTTGCCGTGAACGGTACCATTGTCGAAGGCAACACCGTTCCGGCTCCGACCGACGGCGCTGTCGAGGTCAATGTGAACGTCACGTTCTGATCCGCATATCTTCGACCATCAGGAAGCGATATGAAGTATTTCGAAGACACAATCACCGGAATCGACGGCACTGAAGCCAAATTCGTCGGCTATTGCATCGACAACAGCGACGAAGTCGATCCAAACCGTCACCGCCCGGCAGTGCTGGTCATCCCCGGCGGCGGCTATGCCATGACCTCGGACCGCGAAGCCGAGCCGATTGCGCTGCAGTTCGTCGCAGCCGGCTATCAGGCGTTCGTGCTGCGCTACTCCGTAATGCCTTCCGTATATCCGACGGCATTGCTGGAAGCGGCGGAAGCCGTCAGGCGCATTCGCGAACATGCCGACGAATGGCATGTCGATCCGAACGCCATCGCGGTGTGCGGTTTCTCCGCAGGCGGCCATCTGGCGGCCAATCTTGCGACCACCGCCGGCGACGACGTGATGCGCGAACACGGTTATGACCCGGACGCGGTGCGCCCGAACGGCCTCATGTTGGGATATCCGGTAATCACCTCCGGGCCGCTCGCCCATCGCGGCAGCTTCGAAGCCCTGCTGGGCGACCTCAAGGACGACGCCACGATGCTGGATGCCGTGTCGATCGAAAAGCATATCGACGCGAAGACGCCGCCGGTTTTCGTCTGGCACACCGTGCCGGACGATTGCGTGCCGTTCGAGAACACGCTGATGCTGGTTCAGGCCTGCAAGGACGCCGGCGTCACCGTCGAAGCGCACCTGTTCCCCGAAGGCGGCCACGGTCTGGCGCTCGGCACCGAAGAAACCGCTTGGGGCGGCAAGGGCAACGTGTTCGAATGCATTCAGATCTGGCCGCAGCTGGCCGTCAAGTGGATGCGGCGCGTCTTCCGCTGATGCACCCCTGATCGCAGCGACGCATCATCCGCTGCAAAACGCATAGGAATGACGGCGGGAATCATCTGATTCCCGCCGTCATTTTCATATCGCAAGCGGATGACCGTCGTAGGTCGCACCCATAGATTGTTTTTCCGCAGGCCGGACGTGACCCCGACCGAACCATGTGCCGAAATCGTCAAAACCCAAACTGGCATCATGGTCTTGGACGTCTTCGCGTGCATCAGAATTAGCTATGACAAAAACCAGCGTGTCTTCGAGGATGAGCTCGTCGCCGATTCAAGCGTTGAAGATGTGGACGTCGAAGTCCCGGGCCGGTACAAGGCCCTGCTTAGGACGGATGCGTCTGCCGAGCAGGTCCTGCGAAGCCGCCGATTCATGCGCGATGGTCGTCTCACGGTGGCCGGGTTGCTGCTGTTCGGAAATACCCTTCCGTCTTCCTGCCGCAGGCCCGTGTGCGCATACTACGGTTTGACGGCGTCACAATGGAAACGGGCAGAAGCCTCAACATCACCAAAGGTGTCACGTTCGACGGCCCATCCCGAAGGTCGTCGACAGCGCATTCAATCTCATCTCGGGCATGCTGAGGGAGTTCCAATTCCTTGGCCGCGACGGCAGGTTCCAGACCGTTCCCGAATACCCTGAGTTCGCCTGGTTCAAAGGTCTGGTGAACGCCGTGGCACATCGCGATTACGCCTACGCAGGCGACTACATCCGTATATCGATGTACGACGACCGTCTTGAGATACTGAGTCCAGGAAGACTTCCCAACACTGTCACATTGGACAATATGCGAGAGACCCGTTATTCGAGGAATCCCAGAATCGCGCGCACTCTTGTCGAGTTCGGATGGGTGCGCGAGCTCAACGAGGGAGTAACGCGCATCTACAGCGAAATGCAGGCGATGTTCCTCAACGCCCCATCCTTCAGCGAACCAGACAAATCGAAGGCGCAACTCACCTTGGAAAACAACATCGTCGCTAGGACGTTAAGACAACGCGAGGCCGTCAAAAGCCGAATCCCCCAAGAGGTCCTGAACAACCTTGATGAGTACGAGCTCACCGCGGTCCGGGCCGCCTACGCCAGAGGAAGGATCACGACGAAGATCCTGTCAGAACTCATCGGCAGGAGCACAAAGTCGTCCGCCACGGTCCTCAAATCCCTTGTTTCGCGCGGCGTGCTCACATGGCACGGCATTTCCACAAACGATACGTCACAATACTATTCACTCGACTAAGGATATGATTTCAGGACTGTTTCGGAGTAGCTTCGGACCATTTCGGAATAATTCGAAGTCGCATCGCAATAATAGAACATCCCGTTCCCTGTGTCCCGTTCTATTCACGAGCATATGCCGCGGAACAGGACAAAGAACGCCGGTAACGGATTGTTGGCGGAATCCGAGAACCCACACGAGCAACGCGATTCAGCAGAGCGGAATACCGTGGCAAAATCAACGTTTCAGCAATGTCATGATTGAGCAAACGACGTTCATGGAGCTCGTCCTCCCCCATCAACAGCAGCACATCATAGCCATAAGTCCGCAACCGTCTGGCGACGCCGAAAAAATATGGCGACCAGTTGCCGTAATCGGTGTCTTCATCCATGGGAGAGCTCAATGCGACAATGTTCGTACGTTCGCCACGCAGCATGCGAGCACCGGCATTGGAAAAGTAGTTCAGCTCATGCGGACCTCCTCGTTCAATCACGCACAATATCCTGCCACACAGCAAAAACGTTGAAAATTCAAGCAAAAATCATTGTATTCGTTATTTAATCAATTATAATTAGGGAATAGAATCATATAGGAAACCTGTGCGGCGATGTCGCCGACGAAAGGATGCAGCAATGGCAGTTGAAGCATGGTACCGCTTCCTGGACGACGAATCCAGCTGGCCGGAGGCTTCCCGCACCACGAACAGCACGTCGGCCCGCAACGTCACCGCGAACACCACGTTCACCAAGCGCAAGCGCATGTCGCCGGAGGAGCGTCATCTGCAGATCATCCAAGCCGCGACGAAAATCATCGCCACCAAAGGCTTCTGGGGCATGTCGCTGCAAGACATCGCCGACGAAATCGGCATCACCGAAGCCGCGCTGTATCATTACATCTCCTCCAAAGACGACCTGCTCAACATGGTCATGTCCGAAGCATACGACACGCCTGAAGCCGACGAATACAATGCGAAAACGGCTTCGGTCACCGATGCGGACGGCCATTCGGTGTTCTTCTACCCGCGTTACTGCCTCAACACCGTGCTGTTCAACCTGCAGCGGCCGGAAATGGTGCAGCTCTACTCCATGCTGTACGGCGAATCGCTGAATCCGAAGCATCCCGCACATAGCTTCTTCATCGGCAGGCATCTGCGCAATTGGGACCTCATCGGCTCGATGAACTGGATCGTGCCGGACGGCTATGACGAGGAACGCTTCTACCACACCTATACGCTGGCGATGAGCGCGATGGATGGCCTGCAATACCGTTGGCTGTCCGACCAGTCCACGAATATGCTGGACGAATGGATGCGTTTTTCCGATGAGATCTTCTCCGAACCGCAATGGGTGGGCTTCCGCGATCCCTCGGAATATGATGCTTCCACCGGAGAATGCCTGCAACCGTATACGCTGCTCAATCGAATCGCCGCGGCAGAGGAGAGTGCGGGCAAAGCATAGATCACGCTTCCGAGACGCCGACTTCCGTGATAAACGCATAATATGCGCCGATCAGACCGGCATTGGCCGAATGGCGGCAGCGTTTGACCGGGACCGGGAAATCAGCCCAGAACGGGATACGTTCAAGCGCTTCGTTCACCAACGGCAGCAGCTGTTCGGATCGGCTCAATTCGCCGCCCAACAGCACGCATTCCGGACTGAACACCGACACCGTGTTGAAGATGGCGATCGCGACATAATCGGCCCAATGTTCGACGACTGCGCGCACACGCGGCTCATCCAGACGGCGGAACAGGCTGGAAGCGATCACATCGTCGGAAGACACTCCGAATTCTTCGGCGTAACGCTTGCCTAAAGCGCGTGAGGACGCGTAATCATGCAGCGTCCGATACCCGCCGTCCTCGAAATTCGCGATCATCATGCCCAGTTCGCCGCAGCGCCATTCATAGCCGCGACGAATGCGGCCTTCGGTGAAGATCGCGCCGCCGACGCCGGTGTCCAACGTCAGCAAGGCGAAATCATTCAGCGTGCGCGCGTTGCCGCTGAGCTTTTCGGCCATCGCAGCGCAATTCGCGTCGTTTTCGATCCATGTGGGGATCGGAGCGCCCAGATATTCGTTCAATTCCTTGCCGATGCTGCGACGATACAGCAAAGGCAACGCAGCGGTCGTCGTGCGCTGCTTCTCCACGTTGACGACACCGGGCACGCTGATGGAAATGCCGGCCAACGGCACACGCTGCTGCCTGACCACACGCGCCAGCGCCTGATAAAAGGATTCCGCACTATTCTGCGGCGTCGCAATGCTCACTGGAATGGATGATTTTCCATTGGTGAACAGCGCATATCGGGTGATGGTCGCCCCCACTTCGAATGTCAGAATATTCGTCGATTCCACCATTGATACGCCATACCTCTCCGTATCTACCCTTCAATACCATGATTGTCCACCCCCCCCCGACACCGTTTCGAATGGTGACGGCGGCGTCATCGGTATCGTCGGAGAATTCGCCGTTGAACATCAGAACCGTTCAACGGCGAATCCTCCGGCAATGCCATCGGACTGCGCGAGATCAGACAGCGTCCGCCGCCCGACCGCGACAGCCCGTCAGACCAATCGAATCACGCTGACGCCATACGGCTCCAGCGAGACCGTGCCGTCGACGGCGGCGCCGGCAAGCAGGTCCTCGCCCTTGAGCGAATCCGCCGTGACCTCGCAGGCCGCATTGGTCACGTTCACGACGATCACAAAGGCGCTGCCGTCATCACCGTAGCGCAGCGACACTTCCACACCTTCCGGCGTCGTGAAATTGGGCACGTTCATCGCATCGATGATCGGCGCGAAGAACGCGTCCATCGAAGCGGCGTCCAACGGCGTGCCCACATAGTAGGCGGCGCCTTCGCCGAAACGATTGACCGTCACGGCCGGGGTGCCGGCGTAGAAATCGTCGCCGCCATACACCGCCAACGGTTCGGCGCCTTCCAGATGCATGATGCTGGCCACGATCTCGCCCTTGCCGTCCAACGGCACGGAAGCGCCCGGAGCGGCCTTGACGTCGATCGTGCCGCCAGGAGCGAGCGCGTCGATCTCCTCGGCCCACACGCCGCACAGATTGCGCAGCTCGCCCGGATACCCGCCCGGGACGACCAGATCATGCTCGTCGTGAATGCCCGACATGTAGCCGGTGACGAAGCGGCCGCCCTGCCGCACGTAGGCTTCCAGATTCCCGGCGACGCCCGGCTTGACCATGATCAGCGCCGGAGCGACGACCAGTTCGTAGCGTTTGAGCTCCTCCAGCGGCGTCGTGCTCGGAATGATGTCGACGGCGACGTTGCGGCGGTTCAACGCGCGGTAGAAACGATGCACTTCCTGCGGGTACTGGAATCCGGAGGTCGGGCCGACGCAGCCTTCCAACGACCAGTAGCTTTCCCAATCGAACATCACGGCGGCACAGCTGCGGATCTCGGAGCCCATCAGCGGGGCGGCCGCACGGGCGAGGCCTTCGCCCAGCGCCTTCGTTTCGTTGAATACGCGGGATTCTTCGGTGCCGTCATGCGCAATCACCGCACCGTGGAAGCGTTCGCAGCCGCCGATCGACTGGCGCATCTGGAAGAACTGCACGGTGTCGGCGCCATGGGCCACGGCCTGCCAACTCAATGCGCGCACTTCACCGGGGCGCTTCACCTTGCAGAACGGGAACCAGTTCTGCTGATTCGGCGTCTGCTCCATCAGCATGAACGGCTTGCCGCCGCCCACGCCGCGCATCAGATCGTGGCACATGGCCGAATAGCTCGGCGGCGTATCCATGCCCGGATAGTTGTCCCAGCTGACCACGTCCATTTCCTTGCCCCACTCGAAGTAGTCGAGGTCTTTGAACGTGCCCATCAGATTCGTCGTGATCGGCGTCGTCGCATCGTAACGGCGAACCGCGTCACGCTCATTGATGTAGCAGCCCAGCTGCGCTTCGTTCTGGAAGCGACGATAGTCCATCAGCAGGCCGGAGATCACGCTTTTTTCAGTGCCGATGCCGTCGCCGTGGCTCACCGGCGGCACCACGTCGGCCCATTCGGTGATGGTGTGGCTCCAGAAATTCGCGCACCATGCCTGGTTGAGCGCTTCGACGGTGCCGTATTTGTTCTTCAGCCAGCCGCGGAATGCTTCGGCGCAGGTGTCGCAGTAGCACATGCCGCCACCGCCGCCGTATTCGTTGCAGATATGCCATGCGACGAGACCCGGGGTGCCGGCGTAGCGTTCGGCGATGCGCGCGGCCAGTTCACCGCTGAGCTTGTGGAAGACTTCGGAATTCGGGCAGAAGTTGTGTCGGCCGCCGAATACGTGACGGCGCCCGTCGATTTCGGTGCGGATCACTTCGGGATGCGTGCGCACCAGCCATGCCGGCAGCGCGGCCGTGGCCGTTGCGAATACGATGTTGAAATCATGTTTGACCAGCAGCGCCACGATTTCATCAAGCATGCCGAAATCGTAGGTGTTTTCATTCGGCTGCAGCAGCGTCCACGAGAACACGTTGATGGTGGCCTCGTTGATATGCGCATGCTCCAGCATTTCAATGTCGCGCTCCCAGGTTTCGCGCGGCCATTGTTCGGGATTCCAGTCGCCGCCGAACAGGAAGCTGTTGAAAAGTGGCTTCATTGATCGTTCCTTTTCGTGTGCGACGTTGCGGTGTGCGATACCGCAACGTCGCAATGATTTGATGTTGGATTGCCGATTATTCGACTATTCGTCGCCGTCATTGGTCGGCGTATAGGCGACGTCACGGAATGCGACGGCGCCCGCGCCATGTGCGTACACGCCCAGCAGCGTACCGGTGAAACCGCCGGCATTGGAGAAGCTTAGCACCTTGCCCGGCACGCAGCCCATCGGGATGATCGCGTCGCTGTCGTCGAGCTGGGCGGTGAAATGGTATCCGCGGTCGTCGCCGACGATGGTGAAATGTATTGCCGCGCCTGCGGGAATGACGGTGCGGCCGACGATGGATACCAGGCCGGCGTTGTGCACGGCGGCTTCCAATTGCACGGCGTCATGTTCCGCGGCATGCGCGCACAGCGTCATGTAGTGGTCGGCGTTCGCGTAGACGGCGACGCCGGCTTCGCCTGCGAGCAGGCTCTTCGGATTGACAAGCGTCGCACGGAAGGTGAAGTCGAAATTGGTCTGGCGCGTGCCGATCATGGACGGACCGCGGGACAGGTCGAATTTCTGCTCCACCGCTTTGACGGTGATCGTCGTGCCGCCGTTATGGGTGACCTCATATCGTCCGTCGGTATCGATGGACGGCGTGATCCAGGCCACGTCGGCTTCAAGGGATTCCCCACAGCCGTTCAGAGGGCAGTCATATGACTGGTCGCACAGAACAGGCCAGCCGTCCTTCCATTCGAACCACACTGCGTACGGTTCGCGGCCGATCCAACCCTGCGCCGGGTATTCACTGTTATTGCGGGTGCCGTGGAACACCATCAGCGTGCGGTCCTGGTCGAAATGCGCGCAGTCGCAATGGCCGATGGCCTGCAGCGTCAGATGCGTGCTGCGGTTGGTGATCAGCGGATTGCCGGCATGCATTTCATACGGGCCGGTCGCCGAGGCGGAGCGTGCGATGTTCTCCATATGGCCGGATTCGGTGCCGCCTTCCGCCCACATCAGATAGTACATGCCGCCGCGCTTGTACATGTGAGGACCTTCCGGATTGGATCCGGTGATGCCGCCGCAGATGCGCTGGCGCTTGGTCAGCACGGTGCCCGTGGCCACGTCGATTTCCGACAGGTAGATGCCGGCGGGCTCGTATTCGCCGTTTTCGTCGGGGCTGCCGCCTTCGTTGCCGCAGATGTACACTTTCCCGTCATCATCGAAGAACAGGCTGGGGTCGATGCCCGGCCACCCCTCCACCCAGATCGGGTCGGACCAGCCGTTATGCGGGTCCTCGGCGGTCAGGATCATATTGCCCTTGTTCACGTTGGTGACGATCAGATAGTAGACGCCGTCATGCCAGCGCAGCGTCGGCGCATAGATGCCCTGATTGTTGCCCATGGATTCGTATGGGAATTGGCTGGGGCGGTCCATCGCATTGCCGATTTTCGTCCAATGTTCGCCGTCTTCGCTTTCGAACACCGGCATTCCGGGGAAGTATTCGAAAGAGCTGTTGACCATGTAGTATCCGCCCTCGGGCTTTTCGCAGATGGTCGGATCGGGGTGGAAGCCGGAGGCGATGCGTCGCGCTTCGGTGCAGTTGAACAATGTCATCGTTGATTTGTTCCTTATGATGATGGAGGTTGTGTGCATGACGCCTGCTGCCGCGGCGATACGGCAGCAGACGTCATGCGGTCACGGCGGGATCCGCCAGTGGAAAGTTCCGATCGGATGTTCCGACCGGAACTTCCGATCAGACGTTCAGCGGATCGGAGCCCGGACGCACCAGCACCGGCAGGGTGTGGTAGTCGTAGGTTTCCGTGTACCAGCGGCCCGGCTCGTAGGACTGCTTGGTCAGCAGGTTGACCCACGGCTCGCCGGCATGGTCGCCGCCGGCGTCCGGCACGTAGAAGCGCGCGGTGCCGTCTTCGCTGAACACCGGAGCGACCAGCAGGTCGCCGCCCAGCATGTACTGGGTGTCGATGTCTTCGCAGGACGGATCGTCCGGGAATTCCAGCACCATGGCACGCATCATCGGAACGCCGGTTTCGTGCGTGATCTGCATCTGCTGCAGCAGGTACGGCTTGAGCTGGAGCTTGAGCTCGGTGAATTCACGGGAGACTTCCACGGCCTCTTCGCCATACAGCCACGGGACCTTGTATTCGGTGGAGCCGTGATAGCGGGAGTGCGAGGAGAGCAGGCCGAACTGGGTCCAGCGCTTGAACAGGTCCGGGGTCGGCTTGTCTTCGAAGCCGGCGATGTCGTGGCTCCAGTAACCGAAGCCGGACATGCCGAAGCTCAGGCCGGCACGCAGGCTTTCCGCCATGGACGGATAGTTGGAGGAGCAGTCGCCGCCCCAGTGGACCGGGAACCGCTGGCCGCCGACGGTGGCGGAGCGGGCGAACAGGATGGCTTCGTCCGCGCCCTTGACCTCGGCGATGACGTCGTACACGGCCTTGTTGTACAGGTACGTGTAGTAGTTGTGCATCAGTTCCGGATCGGAGCCGTCGTAATACTGCACGCCTTCGGTCGGGATACGCTCGCCGAAATCGGTCTTGAAGCAGTCGACGCCCTGGTCCATCAGGTGGCGCAGCTTATCCTGATACCACTTGGTGGCTTCCGGATTGGTGAAGTCGACGATGGCCATGCCGGCCTGCCACTTGTCCCACTGCCATACGGAACCGTCGGTGTTCTTGATGAAGTAGCCCTTGGCGGCGCCTTCTTCGAACAGCGGGGACTTCTGGCCGATGTAGGAGTTGATCCAGACGCACACCTTCAGGCCGCGGTCGTGCAGCTTCTTGAGCAGGCCTTCCGGATCGGGGAACTTGGTTTCGTCCCACTCGAAGTTGCACCATTCGAGTTCCTTCATCCAACGGCAGTCGAAGTGGAACACGCTCAGCGGAATGTTGCGCTCGGCCATGCCGTCGACGAATTCCATGACGGTCTTCTCATCGTAGTCGGTGGTGAAGGAGGTGCTCAGCCACAGGCCGTAGCTCCATTCCGGAACCAGCGGCGGCTTGCCGGTCAGGTCGGTGTAGGTGTCGAGGATGCCCTTCAGGTCCTCGCCGCCGATGACCGAATAGCTCATCTCTTCGCCCGGTACGGAGAACTGCACACGGGAAACCTTTTCGGAACCGATTTCGAAGCTGACCTTGCCCGGATTGTCGACATACAGGCCGTACTTCTTGTTGGACAGGTAGAACGGGACGTTCTTGTACGCCTGTTCGGTGCCGGTGCCGCCGTCCTCGTTCCAGATGTCGACGGTCTGGCCGTTCTTGATGAAGTTGGTGAAGCGTTCGCCAAGGCCGTAGATCTTTTCGCCGACGCCAAGGTCAAGCTGTTCGGTGACATGCAGGCGGCCTTCCGGATCGGTGACCAGGCCCTTTGCGCGCCAGCCGGAGTGGGCGATTTCCTTGCCATCGTACAGATACTTGAAGTCAATGGATTCGCCCTTGGCGATTTCCAGGGTGAGGCGGCCGGAGGTGTAGCTCCACTTGTCGTCGTCTTCGGCGATGGAAACGTCCGGATCGGATTCATTGAGCTTGAAGGCCGGGCAATGGGAGCGGTCCTTCTTGAAATTGATGAGACGGGTGGTGATGATGTCTTCGCGCGGAGACGTCACTTCGATGGTGAGGATGCCGCCATCCAGGGTCTGGCCAGGATGATGGATCGGGACGCCGAACGGGCAGAACAGCGTCAGCTTCTTGCCTTCCACCTTGGAGGCGTACACATTGGCCGCGTACTTGACGTTGAATCCGTCCTTGATCAGCCAGCCGCCATTGAGAAACTTCATTGGTTTGTGCTCCTTTGCATTATATGCGTTTTCGATATTTATAAGTTTATCAATAAGCTCACGCGACACAAGCGGACAGGCGGATATCCTGCACGGATTCGCCTACATACACCTTGGCCTGCGCGGCGAGGGCGAATCCGCCCCGCTCGTTCGACCAATAGCGCAGCGCATCGTCGGCGGGCATCGCGATTTCGACCTGACGCCGTTCGCCGGCCTCAAGTTCGACCTTGGCGAATCCCTTCAGTTCCTTGACCGGGCGATCTTCGTCGGTGCCTTCCAAACCGAGATACACCTGCACGACGCTCTTGCCGGCACGATCGCCGGTGTTCTTCACCGTGCACGCCACGCGGATCTCGCCGTCGATGCGGCGCGCCACAAGATCGGAATAGTCGAAACTCGTGTAGCTCAGGCCGTGGCCGAAGCAGAAGCGGACCGGCACGTCCTTCGTCTCGTAATAGCGGTAGCCGACGTAGATGTCTTCCGTGTAGTCCACGTGCAGGCCGGGGCCGAACGTGCCGACGGAATGGGCCGGGCAATCGGCCAGCGCGACCGGGAAGGTCTCCGGCAGGTGCCCGCTCGGATTGACGCGGCCAAGCAGCGTCTCGGCCAATGCGACGCCGCTTTCGCAGCCGGCATACCAATTCCACACGATCGCCTTGGCGCGTTCCGCCCATGGCATTTCCACCGGGGAGCCGGCGACGAAGACCAGCACCGTGTTCTCAGCCGCGTCCAGCAATGCTTCGATCAGCTCGTCCTGGCCGTACGGCAGCTTCATGTCGGTGCGGTCGCGGCCTTCCAGATCATGCTCGTGATCCAGGCCGCCGACGAAGACCACCGGGTCGCCGGACGCCGCGAATTCGCGGGCCAACGCCACGGCTTCGTCGCGCAGTTCGGCCGCATGCGCGGCGTCGTTTTCGTTCGAGCCGATGGAATTCTCCAGGCTTTCCTCCTGCCAGGATTCATCCTGATTGACCTGCTTCGCCTCATAGCCCAACGCGTAGGTGATGTCGACGTTGCCGCCGAGCTGGCCGTTAAGGCCCAGCAGCGGGGTGACTTCATGCAGCGCCTTGATGACGGCGCTGCCGCCGCCGTTGGAGTGGATGCGATCGGCGTTCGCGCCGATGACGAGCATGCGCTTCATCGTATGCTCGTTCAGCGGCAGCACGTCGTCTTCGTTCTTGAGCAGCACGATGGATTCCCGCGCGACGTCCAGCGCGGCGGCGGCATGGTCGACGGTCGCGTAGCGGCCCGCTTTGCGGTCGGCGCCGCCCAGCATATGCAGCGCGTCCATGACGGCGAGCACGCGCAGCACCTTCTTGTCGACGTCGTCCTCGCTCACTTCGCCGGCTTCGATGGCGCGACGCAGCGGATTGGCGAAATAGTATTCGTCGAAATTCGGCGTCACCGACATTTCGACGTCAAGGCCGACCTCGGCGCTTTCCTTCGTGCGCTTGACGGCGCTCCAATCGGAGACGACGAAGCCTTCGAAATCCCATTCGTCGCGCAGGATGTCGTCGAGCAGTTCGGACGATTCGCAGCACTGCTTGCCGTTGACCAGATTGTAGGCGCCCATCAGGGACAGCACGCCGCCGTCCTGCACGGCGGCTTTGAACGCCGGCAGATAGATTTCGCGCAGCGCGCGGTCGCTGATGGTCTCGTCGACTTCCAGTCGGTCGGTCTCCTGGCTGTTCGCCGCGTAATGCTTGGCGCAGGCGGCGACGTCGCTTTCCTGCACGCCCCGGATGTAGGCGACGCCCTGTTCCGCCGCCAGCTTCGGATCCTCGCTCATGTATTCGAAGTTGCGGCCGCACAGCGGGCTGCGCTTGATGTTGATGGACGGTCCCAGAATCACGTCCTTGCCGCGTCCGCGCGCCTCCTCGCCCAGCACTTCTCCGGTTTTGCGGGCGAGCTCGCGGTTCCAGGTCGAAGCGACCGCGGAGCCGCTGGGCAGGTAGGTCACATAGTCGCGGGTGTTGTACAGCGGCGTCCATGAATCGTTGTGCAGTTCCGCGCGTACGCCCATCGGGCCGTCATCCATCTTGAACGGCGGGATTCCCAGGCGTGGCACGCCTTCCGTGCGGAACAGGCCTGCGGCGTGGATCATGTCGATTTTTTCGTCGAGCGTGAGCTGGGCCAGCAGTTCGCGCGCTTTCGCCTTGTTGGATTCGGTGATGACAGTCATTATCGATTCCTTTTTTTATTGATGATTTTCGGTGACGCGATATCGCTTATTCGATGGTGATCTTGAAGCCCAACGGCAGGCTTTGGTCGCCGCCGCGTTCGGCGGTCGTGACCACCAGGGCATCGTTGGTCCGTTCGTATTGCACGGGGCCTGCGCCCATCTGCTCCACATTCCTGATGATGCCGTGGAACGGTGCGTGCTTGCCGTCGTGATAGGCGAAGAAGCTGGTCAGGGACAACGTCGAAGCGCCTTGCGGATTCAGACAGAATGCGTAGATTGCGCCGTTCTTGGCGGTGAAGCGGAAATCCGCCGACGTCCACTGCGTTTCCTGCTGGTCGGAGAATGCGCCTTCCGCGGCATGCGTCGGGCCTTCTTCCGCGAGTTTCCACGGACGGGTGCCGTAGATGCCTTCGCCGTTGGCTTCCAGCCATGCGCCGATGCCTTCAAGCAGTTCGCGGTCGTGTTCGGCGATGGAACCGTCCGCCTTCGGGCCGACGTTGAGCAGCAGGTTGCCGTTCTTGCTTACCGTGTCGACCAAGGTGATGATCAGTTCGGCGAGGCTCTTGTATTCGAGGCCGTTCGTGTAGCACCACGAATTGCGCGCGATCGCCGTATCGGTCTGCCAGACGAACGGCTTGGCCTGCGCGAAGCCGCCGCGTTCGACGTCCTTCAGGCCGGCGCCCCACGCCATGCCGTCATCCTTATAGCAGATGATGACCGGCATCGACCATTCGGCGCCGCGGTTGTAGTAGTAGGCGGCCAGCTTCTTGATGTACGGCTTGAACGCCTCGTGCTGGATCCACCAGTCGAAGTACAGCATCTCCGGACGGTAGTCGTCGATGAGCTCGCACACGCGCAGCAGCCAGTCGTCGAGGTATTCCTCGGTCGGACGCGGCACGCTGAACAGGTCGTAGTTGTCCGGTTCGGGCTGGGCCGGCCAGTAGAAGTCGCCGCGCCGCATCGGCTCGCGCACATCGGAATCGAAGTCGCGGCCGTGTCCCATGAACCACCAGTGTTCGGCGCGATGGTTCGATGTGGCGAAATGCAGGCCGTGCTTCAGCGTGGCTTCACGCAGCTCGCCCAGGATGTCGCGGTGCGGGCCCATGTCGACGGTGTTCCATTTCGACAGTTCGCTGGCGTACATCTGGAAGCCGTCATGATGCTCGGAAACGGGGAAATAGTATTTCGCGCCGGCCTTGCGGAACAGTTCGAGCCATTCGTCGGCGTCGAACTTTTCGGCCGTGAACATCGGGATGAAGTCCTTGTAGCCGAATTCGTTCTGCGGGCCATACGTGGCACGATGATGCTCGTATTCCGGATAACCTTCGATATACATGTTGCGCGAATACCACTCGTTGCGGAATTCCGGCACGGTATACAGACCCCAATGGGTGAAGATGCCGAATTCGCTTCGGGGAACCAGTCGGGCACCTGCACCTTCGCCAGGGATTCCCAGGTATCCGTGTATGGGCCGGCTGCGATGACGGCCTCGATGTCCTTCATATCAATCATCGAATGTGCTCCTGTTCCAGTCGAAGCCCACGGCCTGGCACCACGCCCGCGCAATGATCATAGCGCCCCGCTCGTAGGGGTGCACGCGGTCCGGGCTGGCCAGGCAGCCGTGAAGCTGTGTCATCCAATGGTCCACTGCGGCCTGCGTATCGACGTAGATCGCGTTGTGACGCTGGGCCACACGGTGTGCGGCCGCGGCGAATTCCTCGACCTTGGCGCGCATCTGGTCCTCGGGATTCGGTTCGAACATGAACGGACGCATGATGATGAAGCCTTTGAGCGTCGGAACGTCGCGCAGCGTCCGCTCGATCAGGCCGTCGTAGATGGCCTCATATTCTTCGGCGGTGTGCAGATCCGCCTGCCATAGCGGACCGTCATAGTATCGCCAAGCGTCGTTGACTCCGATCATCACGGACACGTAGTCCGGCCTGAGTTCAATGACGTCACGCTGCCAGCGGTCGGCCATCTGGACGATGTCATCTCCATTGATGCCCGAATTGATGGTGCACAGGGCCCGATCCGGGTACACGGCGGTCAGCAGGTTGTGCAGCGTGTTGACGTAGCCGTGTCCGTAGCCCCACCCTCCCGGAGTGGCTGTCCGGTCACGGTCGGCGTCGGTGACGGAGTCTCCGACGAATACGATGCGGGAATGCTTGGCAAAAGGCAACATTACGATTCCTCCGAGGAATGGACGTATGGGGCTCGGCCGTCGGCTCGACGAGGCCGTGCGCCCGCACATATGAGACGAGGGGCGCCGGATTCCGGTCCGCGCATCCGGCGCCCCTCGTTCGAGGTATTTATTCAGTTATGCATGTTCGGTTATGTCGGGTCGCCGCCGGCGGGCTGACGGCGACCATCCTTGAATCACTCAGCGGCTTCCTCATCGCCTGCGGTGGCCTCGTAATCCTTGACGATCTGCTTACGGGCGGCGTCCTGATCCTTGGCGTTCTGCATGTCGACGTCGATGACCTGCTGTGCGCCAAGGCCTTCGACTGTTTCGCGCATATCCTTGAGGATCTTGTCGCATTCGGATTCGGAGGAAGCGAATACGGCTTTCCAAGAGGAGTTCACGATTTCGGTCTTGACGGAGCCACGCAGAGTGGAGACCTGGGAATCCTCATCAGGCTGCACGTAGGTAGCGCCCGGAGCAACGGTGATCATATCGTTGGCTTCCAGATACTCCATCGTGGTGCTATAGCCGCCCATATGCGCGGACCAATCCTGGCTCAGCGGGTTGTTGTTGGCCTTCTCCAGCTCGCTCGGCCACATCATAGCGTTGTAGGAGTAGCCGGTTTCCTCGTCGATGTCGTTGACGTTGACGGTCCCGAAATTCAGGGCGGAGATGCCGTCTGAGTAGGAGCCACCGCCCCATTCCTCAGGAACGTTAGCTGAGCCGCCGTTGAGCACTGTGCTGCCAAATTCAGTCAGCACCGGCTCGCCGTCCTGGATCTCCCAGTTCAGACCCTGCGGGCCGGCAGCGCCACCGGTCTGAGCGCCAGAGTCATACACGCCTTCTGGAGAGTACAGCCAGTCGATGAACTCCACCAGACGCTGCTTGTTCTTGGCCTTGGAACCGACACCAATCATCGTGGTGCCGCCATAGGTGGAAGCACCGTAGGAGAAGATCTTCTGATCCTTGAGCGGCGCGATCATGAAGCCCTTGCCGGCTTCCTTGTTCTCAACGGTGTTGTAGGCAGCCTGTCCCAGCCAAGGCCAGAAGGAGAACAGGACTTTGCCTTCCTTGTACTTGGAGTTCATCGTGTCGTAGTTCTGCGTGGTGGATTCCGGATCCACGATGCCGGCACGGTACGCCGCGTTGAAGAACTTGATGACACGCTCGTAGATGCCGCCTTCATCGGTAACGGACTCGTAGTCGGAACCGTCAGCCTGAGCCAGCACGAAGCCCATTTCATCATAACCATAGAAGCAGGTCGGCTGCTTGGCGTTGTTCATCATGTTGCCGTCCCAATCCTTGAACAGCGACATGGCGTAGATGTCGTCACGACCTTCGGTTTCACGGGCCTTGTCCTGCATCTGCTTCAGAACCGGAACCAGATCCTCGAGGGTGTCGATCTCCGGATAGCCGACGGCTTTGTAGTAATCCCAACGCAGGTATGGGCCGAAGGTCGGTTCCAAACCTTCGCTGGCTTCGGTCGGAGCCTTGGAGGACACGCTGCCCGGGATGCCCCAGATGCCGGATTCCTGGCCGATGGTGGCGGTGAGGTTGTCGATGGCGTCCTGATACTTCTTCAAGTTATCCATGCCATCCATATACGGGGTCAGATCGGCGATCAGGTCGGCCTTCACCATCTTCTCGCCACGGCCGGAACCGTAACCGACGATGACGATATCGCCAAGGTTGCCGGAAGCGGAACGGGTGTCGAACAGGGTGCTGCCGCCGCCAGCGACGTTCGGAGCGACAATGTTCAGTTCGATGTTGAACTTGTCCTTGACCAGTTTGGCGAACCAACCCTTTTGTTCACCTTGGTAGTTGGCCAACTCATCGAACACCTCAACGGTCATCAGTGAGCCGTCGTCCTTTTCCGAAGCGGTGGTGTCACCACTGCCGCCGCACGCAGAGAGCGACAGCATTGCGGCCAGCGACACTGCCACCGCGGTGATTGCCTTCTTGTTGATGGACATATCTGCCCTTTCCTTTCTTGTGTATTTCTTTTGTTAAGAAAAACTTCGAAAAATCTTGGTTGTTATCCCGCCGCGCCGAACCGCTCAGGATCCGGCGCGGCGTGGGCAGGGATCAGCCCTTGACAGCGCCGAGCATCATGCCCTTGACGAAGAAGCGCTGGAAGAACGGATACACGAACAGAATCGGGAGCACGACGATGACGGAAACCGTCATGCGGATCGAGGTCGGGGTCTGCTGGGTGGCCAGTGCCGCGACGTTCATCGCGGTGCCGGCACTTGCCTTCACCGATGCAGCCAGGGCGTTGGCCTGATTGATGTAGGTGTACAGCAGGTACTGCAAAGACCACAGTTTTGAATCGGTCATGTACATAAGGGTGTCCTGGAAGGAGTTCCACTGGCCGACGGCGGAGAAGATGCCGACGGTCGCCAGAATCGGGGCCATCATCGGCAGCACGATCTTCCAGAAGACCGTCAGGGTGCCGGCGCCGTCCATTTCTGCGGCCTCCTGCAGCGAGGCCGGAATCGACTCGACGAAGGTCTTGACCAGGATGATGTTGAACGGCTGCACGATGAGCGGCAGGATATACGCCCAGAAGTTGTTGGTAAGCCCATAGTTCTGCATCGTGATGAACATCGGGATAAGACCCGCGTTGAAGTACATCGTGATGATGATGAAACGGTACCAGAACTTGCGCTTCCACATCTTGGCCTGGGTGAACATGAAGCCGAGGAACGCGCTGGCGCCCACGGTGAGCACCGTGCCGACCACGGTACGGGCGACCGAGATGAAGGCCGCGCTGCTCAGGCCGTCAAGCGCGAGCACCTGCTTGTAGTTTTCCAGGTGGAAGCCCTGCAGCCACCAATTCACTTCGCCTGCCGCAGAAGCATCATTGTTGGACAGGGAGTTGATGATCAGATAGTAGAACGGATAGACGCAGATGAATGCGAACAGGGTGAAGAAAATAATGTTGCAGACGTTGAACACCTTTTCGCCCTTGGTGCGGCGCATTGCCGGCGAGACGCTTTCCTTGACCTTTTTTGCCATGATTGTTTGCTCCCTTTTCTTGTCAGACGATCGCCACGCCACGGGTGCGTTTGGACAGCGCGTTCACTGCAATCAGTAGCGCCACGCTCACCAGGGACTTCAACATCGAGATCGCGGTTGCGAGGGACAGCGAGTTCTGCCCCATACCGATGTTGTACACGTACAGATCCAGCACCTGGATGTGTTCGGAATTGAATGCGTTCTGGAATACGTAGTACTGGTCCATACCGTTGTTCAGGAAGTTGGAGATCGAGAGCATCAGCAGCACGAAGTAGGTCGGCAGCAGCTGCGGGATGGTCACGTGGATGATCTGCTGGAAGCGGTTGGCGCCATCGACCTGGGCGGCTTCATACAGTTCCGGATCGATGCCGGCGATGCCCGCGAGGTACATGATGGAGCCCCAGCCGAGGCCCTTCCACAGATTCCAGAGCAGCATCTTGAGCCAGGTGTGCGAATCGGAATCAAGGAACTTGATCGGCTCGCTGATCAGGTGCAGGTCTTGCAGCAGCTCGTTGATCATACCGGTGGAAGAGAACATGGCAAAGGCCACTGCGTAGACCAGAACCCAAGAGATGAAGTTCGGCAGCGTGGTCAGCGTCTGGATCAGGTTGCGGAACCACTTGGCGCGGATTTCGTTCAGACCGATGGCGATGAGCAGCGGGAAGAATGAGGTGAGGATATTCAAACCGCTCATTGCGAAGGTGTTGATCAGAACCTGACCAATGGCCTTGAGCTGAGCCGGATTCTGCACCATCATCTCGAACCACTGCAGACCAACGAATTCGCTTTCCGACAGCGGGATCGGCGGCTCGTAATCGAAGAAGGCGTAAATCCAGCCGAACAACGGGACGTAGCTGAACATCACCGACAAGATCAGGAAAGGCG
The DNA here is from genome assembly GCF_056356755.1 of Bifidobacterium sp. LH_449. Classification (NCBI taxonomy): domain Bacteria; kingdom Bacillati; phylum Actinomycetota; class Actinomycetes; order Bifidobacteriales; family Bifidobacteriaceae; genus Bifidobacterium; species Bifidobacterium sp. LH_449. Next base: position 51,640 of record NZ_JBKEUV010000009.1, on the reverse strand, counting down.
CAATCATCAGCCACAGCTTGAAGCCATGACGCTTGTTATCGTCAGACTTCTTGCCTGCCTTGCGAGATGCTCGCCCCGCCTTCACACTCGGAAGCGCCGCAGTGCTGCCCGCGCTCACCGCACTTCTGCCTCTCTCCGACGTCTGCATCATTCCTCCTTTGGCTCATCTGATGCATACAACCCGCTTTTGTCTGTTACATACTTCCTTGTGCTGCTTGCAGCAGGCAAAAGCTTATTGATTAAGTTATAGATAAGGATAGTGCACCCATTTTATTTTCTTGTCAATAAACCTATAAATAAGCGTTGCGCGCGGTATATACTGAGGAGACAAGAACATGGAGGTCCTCTTATGCGATTCAACCTTGACAGCCCGTTGTGGCAGTTCGCCAACTTGCTCCTGCGTTACGTTCTGCTCAATATCCTTTTTGTGATCACATGCGTTCCCGTAATCACCATAGGGCCTGCGCGCGCAGCGCTGTACAGCACGGCATTCGCATTCGACGAACACGATGACATCAACCTGTGCCGCGAATATCTGAAACGCTTCAAGAGGGAATTCCTCCAAGCCCTCGGATCATCGCTGATTTTCGTCGCGCTCTTCGCATCCGTGCTCTTCACGCTGGTGTTCTGGGGTTCCCTTGACACCGACCTCGCCTATGTGGTGCTGCCGATCATCATCCTCGTCGGCGCGATAACAGGACTGACTTTCGAATACTATTATCCGCTTCAGGCCCGCTACCACAACACGTTCATGGGCACCCTGGTCAATGCCATGCGCGTCCCATGGGCGGTGTTCGGCCATACGCTCGGACTGCTGGCGATCGACATCGCCGCGGTCGCACTGTTCGTCTTCGGCGGCTGGTTCCGAATCCTCTTCCTCATCTTCGGGTTCGCATGGCTGGCCTACGCCAAATCACTGATTTTCCTGCGTGCCTTCAAACGCGTCAGCGGCGACCCCGACAAGCCGCACGAGCAGCCGGACTTCACCATGCCGTCCGCGTCGATCCAGTGAACACGACCATCCATACACAGTTGCATATATCATATATAAAGAATCGGCGGGCATTCCAAGCGAATGCCCGCCGATTCTTTATTGGATCCCACATGACGGCGACGCCACGTCCGCCTCGTCATCGCTCATAGCAGAGGCCACGTACGGCGGAACCGTCAGGAATCATCAATGTGATTTCATGCATCGATAACGGCAACGCAAACACCGCCTCCGTATCGGCGCCCTGACGCATCGCAATGTCTCCGCCATCCGCCTGCGCCCGCACATGATCGCATCCGGTGCCGGCGATCCGCAGCAGTCCGGCAGCGGCATCATCAGCGGGGAAACCGGCGAATCGAACAATCGCAAGGTTTGCGGCATCCGCAGGGACGGCGGCGCATGCCTCACTGCGACGCTGCCCCGGCACAGCGGCCGCGGCGATCAATGTCGTGTTCTCGCAGGAATCCCAATGATCAACGGGAATCCAATGATTCAGAGGACGCCCGGCAGGGCCGTCGCCCGGCACTGCGACCGGCGCGCCCACGCGAACGTCGCCGCTCGAAGCGCCGACCTCAACCGTATAATCACCGCCGGGCACACGGAAATCACCAAGACGAACATCGAAAATGCGCAGGTCCTCAACCAGAATGCGCATGCGCAGCGTGCGAGTCTCCCCCGGAACGACGGCCTTTTCACGACGGAACGCCACCAAGCGGCGCTTCGGCATCGGCACGTCGAAGGCGGCCTGCGGGTGGCGGATATACACCTGCGCCACTTCATCGGACGGCATCGTGCCCTCATTGGTTACGTTCACTTCGACCAGCAGGCAGGGCCGGCCGGTTTTGTCGCAATGGCCATCGGTCGCAGCGGACTTGCCGGCGTTTGCCGCATCGGCGGGAGCGGCGGCAGGCTCATAAGAAACGCGCAGACCGTCATAGCGGAACGGCGCATAGGTCAGGCCGTGACCGAACGGATACAGCACATCGCCGTCATGCCACTGGTAGGTGCGGCCACCGGCGATGATGTCGTAATCATTCTTATCGGGCAAAACCGTGTTCTCGCCGTACCAGGTCATCGGCAGACGCCCGGCCGGAGACGCCAGACCGAACAGCACGCGCGCAATCGCCTCGCCCATCGATTGGTCGCCCGAAGCGGATTGTACGATGGCGGGCACATGGTCGCGTTCCCAATCAATATCGTACGGATAGTTGGAAATCAGCACCATCGCAGTACGCGGATTGGCCGCACACAAGGCCTGCATCAAAGCGCGCTGCGCCGGCGGGAACGCCGTCGAGGGACGGTCCGCGTCCTCCTTGCCGTTGATCACCGGGCAGCATCCGACCACGGCGATCACCGTATGGGCGGCGCCTGCGAGCGCAGAGGCCCGTTCGACGCCGGATTCGACGGTTTCGAAGGCGAAGCCTGCGGCGGCGTTGATGATTGCAGTCGCGCTTGCTGAAGCTGCGCCGGACTCGGACGATTCGGAAACCGCAAGGTCTTCCTGCGTCACCGTATCGAATGCTTCCGTTTGCGGTACGCCGATGCGCTGGGAGCTCAGGTCGGTCTGCGCCACTGCGCGAATCGGCAAAACCGTTGCGACGTGGCGGTTTTCGTCAACTTGGCCGTCGCCGTTCCGTTCCTCTGCGTCTCGTCCGTCTTCATCACGGCTTTCGGCATTGTCGGCAGGATGCTGCGCGACGCACACCGGCACACCATTCCATGTGTACAGACCGCCGTCATCGCCAAGGCGGAACACTTCCTTGACGAACCAGCCGAATGGGATGCGTTTTGAGGCGCGAATCACGCCATCATCTTCCGCCGTCAGATACAGGCCGTTCTGCGCGCGCAGCGTCAGTGACCCGTCGCCCCAATCCTGCAGACGGAATCGTTCCGCGCGATCCTTGCTCGAGGTCGCAATCAGCGCATCGTCGGCGTCCAATGCGGCGTAATACCGGCCGAATCGCAGCAGCACGACATCCAATCCGTCATCATGCCGCATTGATTCGGAGCCGACGACGCCTCGTACGCCGTCAAGCACCGTCGAGCGGAAGGGCGGCTCACCGCCGTACCAATCCTGGAACCATTGGTCGGCGAGCGGGCCGATAACGGCAACGTTCACATTCTGCGCCTTGCCAAAGGCCGGCGCATTACCGTCGGCCGATGCCGCGCTGCCGGACGGCGCATCGGCATCCGTCGCTTCATCGGCTATGGCGTCGACTGCGGCATCGCCGACTGCCGTGCCACCGGCTGCTGCACCACCGGCTGCTGCACCACCGGCTGCCGGAATTTCAAGCGGCAGCAATCCGTCATTGTCCAGCAATACCACCGATTCCTCAGCCACCTGCAATGCGATGGCGCGGTGTTCCTTGGAATCGATATCGTCATCGTTCACATCGTCGAAAGGACCGGCCCAAGTGCCGTCGGCGTTCCTGTCGTACAGGCCAAGCCGCAATTTGGTCGTGAACGACCTTCGCAATGCGCGGTTCACGTCCTCTTCGTCGATCCAGCCGCGATTCCAGGCTTCGATGGCGGCCTCATGCACCATTTCGGCGTCATCGGTCATGCAGGAAACACCGGCTTTCAGCGAGCGCGCCACCGTTTGCGTATGGGAGATGGTGTCGTGACGGGCGTCATGCACCAACGACACCGCGCCGCCGTCGCTGACGATATGGCCGTACAGTCCGTATTCGCCGTGCAGCAGCTCTTCGGCGCGGGCGTCAAGCATTTCGACGGTGCCGTTGACCGCATTGTACGCGGTCATGACGGAGCTGGCTCCAGCGTCTTCGATGCAGCGGCGGAACGGCTCGTAATAGTATTCACGCCGATTGCGCGCATCGATGGTGGACGAGGTGATGCAACGTCCTTCTTCGACATTGTTGGCGAAGAAATGCTTCAACGCCGACGAAATACGCAGATGTTCGCGGGTTTCCTCAGCGGTGCCGCCTTGCAGGCCTTGAATGTACGCGCCTGCCGTTTCGCCGGTGAGCAGCGGGTCTTCGCCGTAGCTTTCCTCGTTACGGCCCCAACGCGGATCGCGCTCCATGTCGACTGTCGGGGCCCAACGGCATAGTCCGCCGACGGGATCGCGGTGGAAAAGGGCGCGCGCCTCCACGCCTACCGCTTCGCCCGCTTGTTCGAGCAATGCGGGATCCCATGTGGCGCTCATGCCGATCGGCTGCGGCAACGAGGTCGTAATGTCGGGATTTCGGGGATTATCGCCTTGATCATGGCGCGCTTCGACGCCATGCGCCGCTTCACTGCCGATAAAGAAGCGGGTGATGCCGAGACGCGGCAGATCCGGTGTGCTGGTGGCGAGAAACGACAGCTTTTCCTCGATGGTCATCTCCCCCAGCAGCCATTCGACGCGGTCGGCGATCGGCAAGGAACGATCCCAGAGCGGGTTGTCGTGCGCGGGCGCATCCTGCGATTCCATATTCGGCATAAGGTGTGCGTTCTGCATATTTTGTGCATTCTGCATATTCTGCGTACTCTGCATATCTTGTGCGGACTGCATATTCTGCATGCGCTGCATATTCTTCATATTCGGCATATTCTGCGCAGCCTGTGCGGACTGCCCATTCTGTATAGACGTATCGCGCATTCATAACTCCCTTGTCGCATACAGCACGCGCTTCAGCGTCATCGTCCCGCTTCTTCGCAGCGGACAGCGATTTCGTTCAGCAACATAGTAAAAAGTCCGCCCGACTTATTTATAAGTCTATAAATTAATTGCAGCACACATTATGCGCCTTCAAACACCAATCACAGGCAAAAGGACATCCCATGTTGACTGGCCTCCGTAAAAGGACGTCCAAGCTGACAGGCCTTCACAAAACGGCACAGCAAATCAACCGGCCTCCACAAAAGGACATCCCATCATTGACGCTTTTGACCGCAACACGCCGGCGACAGCAGTCAAAAGCGTCAACACACGGCTGCAATCAAAGGAAGACACCTCACCCCTTGACACTTTTGACCGGGACACGCCGCAGACAGCGACCAAAAGCGTCAGAACACATCATCCACCCATGAAGAGGCCGCATCATGATTGACGCTTTTGACCGCCAACCTCGGCGTGTTGCAACCAAAAGCGTCAGCAAAGACCGCCGTCAAAGGAAACGGCATCTTCCTGCTGACACTTTTGACCGGGACACGCCGACGACAGCAGTCAAAAGCGTCAACACACGGCTGCAATCAAAGGAAGACACCTCACCCCTTGACACTTTTGACCGCAACACGCCGCAGACAGCGACCAAAAGCGTCAGAACACATCACCCTCCCATGAAGAGGCCACTTGTAATTGACAGTTTTGACCGCAACACGCCGACAACAGCAGTCAAAAATGTCAGCAGGAGGGAGCCATCCACAGTAAGGCCGCCTTATGATTGACGCTTTTGACCGGGACATGCCGCGGATGGCGACCAAAAGCGTCAAGATGAAAACCCGGATAAGGATGGACGGGCCCGACAACGACAAAATTGGACGCCAGAAAAGTTGGATGCCAGCAGAGGCAGACGTCGGCAAAGACGAGGGATCAACAGATAAATGGGACTGGCACGCGCAAGGATAACGTCCGTACTCGCCTATGACAGAAGAAGCCTGCCGCCTCCCCGCGATTTTGCGATCGGGGAAGCAGCAGGCTTCTGCAGGCGCCGTATGTCGTCGCGGGCTTACGAACGGCGCTCGATATGCAGATCGCGCGCCAGCGGGCAATCAGCCGGAGCGGCAACGCCGTCGGGCCGCAATCCCAGAAGCACCGCCAAAACAGCCACCGACGAGGCGGCCGACCACGCCTGCGGATGGCAGGCCGCCGGATAAGCCACCGGCACGCCCGCCGCGGAATCGATGCTGTCGCCGGAATACAATTCCGGGATCTGGAAATCGAATGCGGCGGCGGCGTTCACCAATCCTTCGGCAATACGCAGCGCCTCATCCACATATCCTTCCTCATACAGGCCCAGCATCACGATTGCGCTGTCATGCGCCCACACGGAACCGCAATGATAGCTTTGCGGCCAATAGCCGCCGGCCTTGCCGCTCATCGTGCGCACGCCGTAACCGCTCAGCATGTCGTCGCCCATAAGACGGGCGACCACATCGCGGACGCCATCGTGATCGAGAATGCCGGTGCCCAGCAGATGTCCGATGTTGCTCGTCAGAGAATCGACAGGCTTCTTATCGGCGTCCAAGGCGATGGCAGGGTAACGGCCGTTACCGTCATCCACCCAGAACGCCTCGTTGAAGCGAGACTTCAGCGACGCGGCCCATTCGCGCCACGTGTCGGCTCCGGGGCGCCCGAAATGCTCCAACAGGTCGGCGCCGGCGACGGCGGCCTGATATGCGTATCCCTGCACCTCGCACAACGCGATCGGCCCCTGCGCGATCTCACCGTTATTCCAACGCACGGAATCGCCGGAATCCTTCCAGCCCTGGTTGCTCAGACCGCGACCGGTGCGGTCGATATATTCCAGGAATCCGTCGCCGTCGCAATCGCCGTAGTCGCGAAGCCAGGCCAAGGCCGCTTCCAGATTCGGCAGCAGCGCTTCGACTTCGGTCTCGTCGGCGCCCCAGCGCAACGCCTCCGCAAGCAGGATGATCCACAGCGGGGTGGCGTCGATCGTGCCGTAGTACAACGGCGGCAACGCCATGTGGTCCTCGGCGAAGGCGCCGGTGGAGACAAGCGGTTCGGCACGCAGTTCGTGCATGATCTTGCCGGGATCAGCGTTGGTTTCCGGATCGCTTTCAGTGGCCTGGAAATGCGCCAATGTTCGCAACGTGCCCATGGCGGTACGCGTGGTCAGCGGCAGCATGAATCGCGCGGCCCACAACGAATCGCGGCCGAACAACGTGAAGAACCACGGCGCGCCGGCGGCGAGGAACTCATCGTCCGGCAGAGCGGGAACGGCCATGCGCAAACCATCAAGATCGCGCAGAGACGCATTCGCCCACGTTTTGACACGATAATCGGCGGCCTGCACGGACACGTCATTCCAGGCGCTTCGCGCAGAGGCGGCCTGCACCGCCATACGCGGCGTTGCGACGGTTATGCGCATACCCGTTTCGACGCTGCCTCGGACCGGCACCTGCAAGCGCCAGATCAGCGTGGCCTCCGCACCGTCGATCCGCAGCTCCGCCGCCGGCGCATCGCCTGCCGATGCGTCAACCTGCACTTGGATGTCGTTATAGGAAACGCTGACTCCGTTCTCGCAAGCAGCCAGCATAATCGCATTGCCCTGCACCGCCGCCGATTCGGCGCCGCCTTTCACCTCCTGCATGGTGGCCATGTCGAATCGCAGCGTTGCAGCCAGTTCAACGTCACAGGAATCCGTCAGCGCGCTGGTCACGACGAATCGTTCCGACAATCCGTCAACGCTCAGTTCGCGACGCTCCTCAAGCCGTACCTGCGGATCGACCACGGGGCCTTCGATATTGCGAATGCTCAGCGCCGTGACGCTGACGCCTTTGTCCGGCGTGCACCACGATAGCGCAGTCGGCGTCTCGCCGTTGACCGTCACGGTCAAAGCGGACAGAATGCGGGTGTCCCCGACGTAAAAGCCGCCGATGGAAGGCGCGCCCGCGTGCGGCGCGGTGCCGTCCACAGTGCCGTCGGCGTTGCACCATAGCTGAGCCGGCGCCAGGACCAACGCCTTCATGTCGTGCATCCACGGCTGACGGTTACGCCAGAAAGTTGTATTGGTGGTCATAACTATTACTCCATTAGATCAGTAGGTCATGCGCATATCACGTATGCCGCGTCGGACAGTGCCGCCGTCACTCTTTGACGGAGCCTTCGGAACTGTTCATGATTCGCTTTTGGAAGATGAAGAACAACACCGCGACCGGTATGGTCATCACCACTGCCGCAGCAAGCTTGACCGGGTATTGGTTGCCCTGCGACAGCTGGCCCGACGCCAGTGACGCGACGCCCTTGGTCAGTGTGGTCAGTTCCGTGGATTGGGTGGAGACGATGAAGTGGCTCAGTTCGTTCCAGGAGCCTTGGAACGACAGGATGGAAATCGTCACGATCGCGGGACGGGCCATCGGCAGCACGATGGACCAGAAGATACGGAACGTACCCGCACGGTCGATCATCGCCTGCTCTTCCACGGAACGCGGGATGGATTCGAAGAAGTTCTTCATGATGAACACGCCGGATGCGTCGATGAGCAGCGGCAGGATCATGCCCGCGTAGCTATCGTAGATGCCCAGGGTCTTGATGATGAGGAACTTGGGAATCAGCAATACGACGCCCGGCACGCTCATCACCGCGACCAGCATGGCGAACACGAAATTGCGTCCGCGGAAATTCAGACGGGACAACGCGTAACCGGCCAACGAATCGAAGAACACTCGTCCGACCGTGACGACGACGGTGACGATAACGGAATTCTTGAACCAGACGGGGAAGTCCGAATTCAGGAACAGCTTCTCGTACGCGGCCGTGGTCCATGTTTCCGGAATCAACGAAACCGGGTTGGACGTCGCGTCGGCATCCGTCTTGAACGATGTCGCGATCTGAATGACGAACGGCATGATATAGATCATCGCCAGAGCGATCAGCAGAATGTAGAAAATGATGCCGCTATGGATGAGACGCTGATACCACGGCTCACTGCTGCGGCGGATACGCATTCCCGTTGTCGCGCTCATGCGATCGCCTCCTTTGAAGTCGCGTCGCCGTTCTTCGCGCGACGGCTGCCCAGCGACATGATTTCATCGTGCGTCATCGCTCGAGCCTCCGCCTTCATGGCGTCATATTCGGCCCGACGGCGACGGGACATCTTCTTGTCCGCCATGATGCGACGCTGCGCCCACGTCATGACGATGATGATGAAGAACAGTACGAATGAGATGGCTGCGCCACGTCCCCACTCCTGGCTGTTGAACGCCGAGCTGTACGACAGGTAGGCCGGAGTAAGCGTTGTTTTTGCAGGAGCGCCCTGTGTGCCGGTATAGATCTGGTCGAAGACCTGCCATGTGCCGATGATGCCCAATGTGATGACGGTGAAAATCGTCGGCTTGAGCTGCGGCACGGTGACCTTCCACAGACGCTGCCAGGATGAAGCGCCGTCCATGATCGCGGCTTCTTCCGTGGCCTCGCCGATGCTTTGCAGCGCGGCGATGAACATCAGCATATACGTGCCGGATGTGGTGAACACGACCATCAGAATGATCGCGAACATGGCGACGGACGGACCGGAAAGCCAATCCCACCAGCTTACGCCGAGGAAACCGTTGTCGGTCAGTGCGGCAGGACCGTTCTCGCTGCCGAACTGCGCGAGCAGAAGATGAACCAAGCCGCGCGGATCGTTAAACCAGTTGGGCCCGTTGATGCCGAACCAGCCGAGCACTGCATTGATGGTGCCGGATGCATTGAACAGGAACAGCCACAGCACGGTGATGGCTACGGAGCTGGTGACGGAGGGGAAGTAGAAGGCCGTGCGGAAGAATCCGCGGGCCTTGAGGATCCTGCGATTCAGCAACACCGCCAGCAGAAGGCTGATGATGGTCTGCAGCGGAATCACCAGAATCGTGTACCAAGCGTTATTGCGCAGCGCGGTGCCGAAATCGCTTTGGGCAAGTCCTGGGGTGGTCAGGACTTCCTGATAATTCTGCAATCCTATGAAGTTCACGCCGCTGCCGAACGGAGTGCCGCGGCCGCTCCAATCCGAAAAGCTCACCCACAGGGCCATTACGACGGGAATGAACAGGAATACGCCAAGGATGACGATCATCGGCAGGCAGAACAGCCAGCCGGAGACTTCTTCACCGCGGCGATTGATGTGCTGCGCCGCGTGATCCCGCTTCGCTTTATCCTTTTTCTTGTCAGAGGATATATGCTTCATTGCTTTGTATCCGTTCCTCGAATAATTCAATATGGCGATATGCCGCGCTTATATGCAAGGCCTGCGTTGCAGAGGAATCGGGCATATCGTCAGGGGTGCCCGAATATTTCACGGAGGAATCCTGCGGGCACCCGTTCGATATCATTCGGCTATTTACAAAATAGCTTCCAGATTGGTCTGGGTCTTGTCGAGGATCGACTTCGCGTCGGAGCTCTTCAGGCTTTCAAGCTGTGCGTTGAAGTCGGAGATGACGTCGGCGGCGCCCTTGGCCGTCGGCACGGTTACGGAGTATTCCAAGCCGTCCATGAAAGCGCCCAATTCCGGGAATTCGCCCTTCCAGGCGTCCGCAAGGGTCGTCGTTGCAGGCATGATGCCGAAGGCTCGGGCGAAGTCCATCACCACATCGTCGCTGGTCAGGTATTCGACCAGGTCGACTGCGCCCTGCTGATTCGGGCTATCGGCCGCGATGCCCCAGCCATTCGTGAAGTGCATCGTGCCCTTGCCCGCCGGGCCTTCCGGCAGTTCGACGACCTTATAGTTGATATCCGGGTAGTCGGCGGCCAGACCGCCGGTGATCCAGTTGCCTTCGACGGCCATCGCGGCCTTGCCGGATCCGAAGGCTTCGCCGCCCCAGCCGGTGCCGAGATCGGCGGCATACGCCACGTTGCCCGTTTCCAGCAGAGTCTTGACCTCTTCGAGGCCGGTCACCGACGCCTCGTCGTTGGCGATCGCCTTGGCGCCGTCGTCGCTGACCAGACCGCCGCCAGCCTGCTTCAGGAACACGCCGATACGCGCGTATTCACCGCTGAACGCCAGGCCGACATGGTCGTCGGTCGTCAGTTTTGCCGCGACATCGGCCAGTTCGTCCCAAGTGGTCGGATAGTCGGCATCGGTCAGGCCGGCCGCCGTCCACATGTCGGTATTGATGATGAGCTGCAGAGTGGATACGTCCTTCGGCGCGGCGTACAGCTTGCCGTCATAGGTGAAGGTCTGCAGCAGGTTGTCATAAAAATCGTCCTTGTTTTCCAGCTCATCGCCGTATGCCAGCAGCGAGCCGTTCGAAGCGAAGCCTGCCAGCAATTCCGGCGCAAGGTAGAACACGTCCGCCGGGTCGCCGCCGGCGAAGCCCTGGGACAGCTGCTGGGTCAGATCGCTGGCGACCTGCACGGTGGCCTTCTGTCCGGACTGTTCGCACCAATCGGCCACGGCTTTCTTGACCGCTTCCGTTTCCGTATCGCCGGAGGAACCGATCAGAACGGTGAGTTCCTGGGAGCTGTCGTTGGTCAGCCCGCCTTCAGCGGAGGCACTGGCGTCATCATCGAATCCGCTTCCACCGCCGCATCCCGCCAAAGCGGTCAGCACCGCCACGGACGCCGCTGCTCCCGCAAACAACTTATTCCTCATCGTCGAGTCCTTTCCTGATATATGTCTCCACCTTTTTGAACGTTCTAATTCCTTGGCGCAAAAAGAGCCCTATTGCTCTTCCCTGTTGCAGAGAAGCGGTTATTTTTTAATAAAAACCGACTTCTATTGTCGCATCTAAGAAATTGTTACGTTCTAAAAGTGGTTATATAATAAAGCAAAACACGTATTCATGTCAAACGCAACATCGTCTATCGTTGCAACTGCAAAGAACACGCCGAGACGGGGGAAAATATGGTCAGTATCAAAGACGTCGCCAAGGACGCGAAAGTCTCGCCCCAAACCGTCTCGAACTGCATCAACAATCCCGGCATCGTCAAACCCGGAACCCGCGCCATCGTCGCCGAATCGATACGACGTCTTGGATATACGCCGAACGCATCCGCCAGGCGCCTGCGCACACAGCGCAGCGACATCATCGCGATCGGCATCGCCCCGGTCACGACCTCCATGGTGTACGACAGGCTGCTGCACGCACTGGCTTCCGAAGCCGACGTGCAAGGCATGCGGGTCATGCTGTATAAGACCAACACATATGAAGATGAGATCCGCCAATTCGCGGCGCTTTCAGACAGCGGCGACGTCGACGCCTTCGTGCTCACCGACACCGCGCACGACGACCCCCGACTCGAATGGCTCACCGAACACCACCAGTCATTCGTGCTCTTCGGACGCCCATGGGGTCTTCCAGACATGTACGCCCCCGAAATCCCCTGGGTCGACGTGGACGGCCGACAAGGCATTGTCGACATGACACAATTCCTCATCCTGCAGGGCAACAAGCGCATCGGATTCATCGGATGGCCCGGCATCTCCGGCACAGGCAACGACCGCTACGAAGGCTGGCGCGAAGTCATGCTCAACGCGAAAATGGCCACTGAATCCGAACTGCCGTATCTATGTGCCCAATCCGAAGAGACATTCGGCGGAGGCCAGCAGGCGTGCCTCGAACTCATGCATCGCGTTCCCGACCTCGACGCAATCGTCTGCGTCAGCGACACCATCGCCGTCGGCGCGCAATTCGCGCTTACCGCCGACACCGGCATCACCATAACGGGCTTCGACAATTCCGCAGCCGCACAATCCATGGGATTAATCACCGTCGAACAGCCACTGGCGGCATCGGCACGCGAAATCATCCGCATCATCCAGGAGCGGCTCTCCGCCAGAGACACACACGGGAGCACGTATGAGGCCGACTGCAATGCACGTCGTGGCGCGATCGCATCAAACGATCACGACCACGTACTGCTCGCACCGACTCTGGTATTGGAATGATCCGAAACGTGCCGGGACGAAACGCCCCGCGCCGACGCCGACCCACACCGCATACGACGTGCCAATGGAAATATGCTTCATCGAACATACCAAGCCACCTATGCTGGACAGCAGTCCGACGACGAACACGACCGAAGACACCAGTCTGGTAAAGCCCGCGGAGCGATCGAGCGCGATCGCCCGGACGGATTCGAAAACGCCAGAGACAATGAGAGCCGACCACGGCATGACTACCGATCCGTCCTTAAAGGTTGCGATGCGGCAAGTCTTGTCGATACCGGGTACGTGACCATCATCCGGAAGCCGGACGCCCCTGGCTCCGAACCTAGCGCATGATGCTGGCAGACGAACGGTCCCGACGCCGCCGAAGACGCGGCATAATGGGAACACAAGGAGGATGCGGTGGAGCTTCGCACATTACGATATTTCCTGGCCGTCGCCGAAGAAAGCAACATCACATGGGCGGCACAGCTGCTGCGCATATCGCAGCCCACGCTGTCACGCCAGCTCAAGCAGCTGGAGGATGAGCTGGGCGTCACACTGTTCGAACGCGGCAGCCGCACAATCACACTCACGCCCGAAGGACGGTTGCTGCGCGAACGGGCCCAGACCATCCTGTCACTGACCAGCAAAACCGAGGCGGAGCTTCACCGATCATCCGGCGGATTAAGCGGCCTGATCACACTCGGATGCGGTGAATTGCGCGGAATGACGCCGTTATCGCAACGTATGGCGGAATTCCGACGGCTGTATCCAAAGGTGCAGTTCCGGGTGCTGAGCATGACCGCGGATTCCATCCGGGACCGCGTCGAACAAGGGCTGGTCGATTTCGCGCTGTTCTCCGAACCTGTGGACATCGACCAATATTCATATATCCGCCAGCCGTGCACGGAACAGTGGGCCGCCATGGTATCGACCGCGCATCCGCTGTCCCGGCGCGAATGGGTGGGGCCACGCGACCTGCGCGATCAGCCATTGCTGCTGCCCACACGGCAGACCGTCGTCAACGCGCTCCTCAACTGGCTCGGACGGGACGCCGACGCGCTTGACATCGCCGGATACTGCATGCTGCCGAACAACGGCATGAACATGGTGGCCAACGGCATGGGCATCTTCCTGTCGCTCGATTTGGACATCCGACACCCTGATGTGGTTCCGGTGCCGATGAGGCCAACGCCGATGTCTCCCGGTTCCGTGATCGCCTGGAAAAAACAAGGCGCCACATCCTTGGCCTCAGCGGAGTTCGCCCGGTTCCTCCTCGACCATGCGACACCGGAACGTTCATGCGATGCATGACGCCCTGATGCCGTGCCATGCCGCAGACGCATGGCACGGCATCGCACCACGCTATTGGACATTTCCCGACTCCGGCCCTGTAATGATGATGACAGACACAGGGGGATCCACATGAACGACAACACATACGACACGGACGCGCCGACGGAACAGCAGACGGACACCGCGGCACGGCACACGGACGCAGCCGACATCCTGCAACGCGACCGTTCCGGGCGGCCCGTATCGCCATCGGACCCGGAATACGCCGTCATCGACGACATCATCCAAGCGACGAAGCGGGCCTGTGCCGAGCTCAATGCGGGGCCTCACGACCCCGAACGCATCCATACGCTGTTCGAACACATCGTCGGCCGCCCCGTCGACCCGTCATTCCGGCTGAATCCGCCGTTCTATACGGATTTCGGACACAACATCGACATAGGGCACAACGTTTTCATCAATTGGGGCTGCTCGCTCATGGACCGCGGCGGCATCACCATCGGAGACGGCAGCTTCCTCGGCCCGAATGTCAGTCTCATCACCATCAACCATGTACGCGACCCATACCAACGCGCCACCACAATATCCCGGCCAATCACCATCGGGCGGCGCGTATGGATCGGAGCGGGCGCCATCGTCCTGCAAGGCGTCACCGTAGGCGACAACGCCATCATCGGCGCAGGCTCCGTAGTCACGCACGACGTTCCCGCAGACACCGTCGTAGCCGGCAGCCCGGCACGCGTCATCGGACGGGTCTGAACGGATTCCACCCTGTGTGAACACGTCCCCGGCAGGTCACATTTTCTGCTACGCTGACCCCATGCTTGATATGTTCTGTTGTCGCCGCTGAAACGCCGCACCCATACGGGTGTCCGGCCGCGCCCTCGGACGCACTCGGCGAACACCGGCAGAACATGACTTCCCTGTTTCCCATTGCCCCATACGCACCCAATGCGTCCGCAGCCCGGCGGATTCCCTCTTCCCACGGCATATGAGCCGTTCCATCCCACTTCATCTGTTCGAAGCCCAATCGTCGCCAGCCAGCAAGGAAAACAATGGATCCCCAAATCTTCGACTGGGCGGCCCTTGCCGCCGCATTGCTCATCTTCGCCGCCCTATGGCAGCTCAAACGCACACGCCGCGCCGGATTCGGCGTGCGTGTCATCATCGCCACCATCCTCGGCATCATGCTCGGTGCCATCGCACAAGGACATACCATATACGTCGCACTGGTCGGCACGGTCTGGTCCCAAGCCATCTCGGCCATCGTCGTGCCGCTCCTGCTCTTCAGCGTCATCGCAAGCGTCACCAATCTCGGCGAATCCGTTCGACTGCGCGGCATCGCCGCAAAAACAGTCGCCCTACTGCTGCTCAATACACTGACCGCGGCATTGGTCGCATTAGCCTTGGCCACAGCCTTCCAGGTCGGACATGGATTCCAATACGAGCTGCCCGACGATTACGCAAAGGCTGAAACGCCCGGCATCATCGACACAATCACCAGCCTGTTCCCCTCAAATCTCATCGGCAACTGGGCGTCGAACCAGGTCGTACCGGTCGTGCTGTTCGCACTGCTCATCGCAATCGCATACAACTCCATCGCCGCAGGCAAAACCGGACAGGACGCCATCAGACCGTTCAAGGCGTTCATCGACGCCGGCAACGCCGTACTGTCAAAAGCCACGCAGATCATCGTCGGATTCACGCCATACGCCGTCGTCTCTCTGATCGCCGCAGCCGTATCCGCCAGCGACGTCACCGCCCTGCTGCCGCTGCTGCTCGTGCTCGTCGTCGCCTATATCGCGATGTCGCTGCAGCTGTTCGTCGTACAGCCCCTGCTCCTCGCCGCCCTGACACGACTGAATCCGATCCCGTTCTTCAAAGCATATTGGCCCGCCGGCGTGGTCGCCTTCACTTCGGAAAGCAGCATCGGCACGATTCCCGTCACCGTCAGGCAGCTGCGCAATGCCGGCGTTAAGGAAGACGTCGCATCCTTTGTCGCCAGCCTTGGCGCCAACCTGGGCATGCCCGGCTGCGCCGGCGTCTGGCCGATGCTGCTCGCCGTCTTCGCGATCAACGCGCAAGGTCTGAACTATACGCCATGGCAGTATGCGTTTCTGGTCGCGTTGACGCTGCTGGTCTCCATCGGCACTGTGGGCGTTCCCGGCACCGCCACCATCACCGCGACTTCGCTGTTCGCGGCCACCGGACTGCCGATTCCGTTCATCGCACTGACGCAGCCGATCTCGCAGATCGTCGACATGGGGCGTACCGCATTGAACGTGGCTGGCGCCGCCAATACCGCGGTTATCGTCGCCGCCACCGAAAAGCAGCTTGATATGGATATGTACCAAGCGGCCCATGCGGTCACGGAAGAGGAGGAAGGTCCCGGCTCGGCCGCCGAGTCCCCCACCATGACAGCGCCGACCGGCATTCCGATTCCCCTGACGCCCGCCGCAGTGAATCCGGATACGTCTTCGCGTGCATCGGGGAACGAAACAGCCTCTTCGACATCCATGTCCGTCTTCGCCGCTCCTTCCGAAACCGGGTCTTCTTCCACAAGCGCAATCAATCTATTGGGATTCGCTCCCGCAACGGCGTTGGCCGATGATGACACCTGCGGAATGAAGTAGCCGTATCTGCGCACATTCCCGGCCATGACGCCGGAATCATGCTCCATGGCCGGAACCACCCGGGAAGGGAACGGACAGACAACAATCACCGGCTTCGCGAATCGCATGTTCCAACAGGGTCCCGACCCAAGTGAAGGTGCGTTTCGCATGTTTGAAAAGCCATCTGACGATAGCGTGTGCCCACCCAGCGTATCGCGCACTTCATGGATACCGATTTCCTTGAAATTCCAACAACCGACGGTCTGATTGCGGCAACCCATGTACACGCAATCGTAAAACCTCTTCAGAATATCGCCGTTGCCCAAACCTCCATTGCTCTCAATGCCCTAGCGACACCAAACCACATGAACGTCCTACGCCGAAAAGACGAACGAAAGTTATCGCCACACGACGCCATGGCTATAGACGATTCCGACACGGGAGCTAGGGCACCTATCATCGAATAGCGACACCATACATGGACAGTGTACGTGAATATGGGTTTATCGAACCCGGCAGGGTCAAGGCATCGGCCCGAACGCCTCGCCAAACCGAAACGATGATTGGTAACGAGGCCACTGGCCATGTTTCTTGGATGGTTCTTCCATTCATCCGCATGTTCACGAACCATCATCCCGAATACGAAGGTGACGGCACACGCGAACCACGCCGATTTGCGTTTGGGCACGGGTCGCACTATAGTGACCGATGTTGTCCTGCGAAGCAAGACAACATCCCAAGGGGCTGTAGCTCAGTTGGTAGAGCGCTTCGTTCGCATCGAAGAGGTCGTGGTTTCGATTACCATCAGCTCCACTGAAGGCCTCCCGCTCACATTCCACCGCGGGAGGCCTTCTTCTATTGTCCGCCACCAACGCAGTCAGGCCGTCGGCCTCCATTCTCCTCCATTCTCGGCCTCACACATCCAAATTCAGGTTTCGAGCGACCAAAAGTGCGATATTTGACGAAGCAATACCGCAAAAAAGGACGTTCAGGACGTCTGAAACGTCCAATCTTGCGCAGTGGCTTCGTTGAATATTGCATATTTGGACGAAATTGGATCACACGACGGCCAAGCATCGGCCTTGACCGGGCTTCTATTGATCTGATCTTCTGAAAGGCGGCGACCAGCATTGCCTGCGAAGCCGTCTTCCGCGATCCCCGCCGACACCCGAACCCGTCGATCCGCGTAAGATCAACCCGCCTTGACTTGTCAAACCATAAAAGCAGCACCAGTGTTGAGCATGCCGGTATGTGGGAGCATCGATTCGAAGATATCATTGAAACGGCACTCGATGATGAGACCGCTCCGACCATCCGATAGGGAGGTTCATGATGGTCGAGATGATATTGCTCGTGCTTGCGTCGCTCGCGTTGGGGATCTGCATGCTGTTTTCCCCGAGATACTGTGGAAAATCGAGAATTTCCTACGGGTGAAGAATGGGGAGCCCAGTGATTTGTATGTGGGGATAACACGCGTTATCGGGGTGTTGCTGATCATAGCCGGTTTTATCGGCGCATTGGCATGGCTTATCAATGCGGTGTGACGCAAGGAGGCCGCATGGCCGGACCCGAAAGCGGCGACCGTTTCAGGTGTTGCCGACAAACATCACGAATCTGAAAACATCATGAATCCGACGGAAGCGGCAGCTTACATGACAGATGGCAGCCTGCGCGAAAGCGTGCGGCATGTACATCGCAGGCCGACCGATTGCGCACCTGATTACGCCCCGATTACGTCCCGATTACGTCCCGATTGCACGCCCCAGCTCACGCGCCGACGCGCTGGCGTACGAAATCCTCCAGGACGGCGGCGGTGATGCCGTCGTAGCCGTGGATCGACGCGAACTGCGGTCCGCCGGAATTGTCGGTCTGGATGTACGCGGTTTGCGCAAGCGTGGTCGCCCCGGACGCGGCGGCCGAAGTCAGTCCGCTGATCGAATCTTCAAGGGCGACGCAGTATTGCATGTCCTCCGGCGAGATGTCGAGCATGCGTGCGGCGGCCAGATACGGTTCCGGAGACGGTTTCTTTTCCACGTCGTCGTCGCCGCAGATGAATCCGGCGAACGCGCCTTCCGGGGCCTGGTCGATAAGGCCCTGCGCCAAATGGCGAGGCGATGTGGTGACCAGCACGGACGGGATGCCGGCGGCCGTCAGCGAATGCAGCACGTCGATGACGCCGTCGACCCACGGCATATGCGCGGCTTCGGCCTGCGCCACATAGTCGATCATGCCTTGGCCGATCTCCTCGACGGACAGCTGGCATCCATGTTCGATCATGCGCCGGGCCACATCCGGCACGGGCGTGCCGGAGCCCTGCCATGCCAGGTCGAGATCCCAATAGCCGCCATGCGCCTTGGCGATGCGCATTTCGGATTCATGCCAATACGGCTCGGAGTCGATGAGGGTGCCGTCCATGTCCCAAAAAACGGCTTTCAGCATGCCGGTTCCTTCCACGCGTCGCCTTATGCGCTGTTATTGTCGCTCAGTACAGGTTCGCCGGCGGCCGCTCATCGCGACCTCACGCAAACCTCAAAAAGCCTACCAGCGCCACAATACGACGGATTTGGAATCATCCGGCTCATCGTAGGCACCGGTCGAACCGGACGGCAGCTCACGCGCCTGCGAGCGCAGCTGCCGCCGCCACATGCGGGCGCGCCGCGACTGTTCGATTTCCACGATGCCGCCGTCCGTGTCGGCGGCGAAGATGCTTGCGCCTTCCGGCTTGCGCAGCCGCTCGTTTTGCCGCCGCAGTTCGCGGTTTTCCTCTTCCAATTGCAGGATGCGCGTGATGCCGGCCAGATTGATGCCTTCCTGGCTGAGCTGCTGCGCCTGTGCGAGGCGGTCGATATCGCGCAATGAGTATCGGCGGGCACCGCCTTCGGTGCGCTGCGGCACGACCAGGCCGAGCCTGTCGTATTGCCGCAGCGTCTGCGGGTGGATGTCGGCCAATTCGGCGGCGCGCCCGACGGTGAAGACGGGCATGGCGATGTCGAATCCGACTTCGTCCGCCCCGTCGAGATCGGCTCGGCCGGCCACGATCGCCATGGCGCACATTTCATACAGTTGCCGGATCTGCTGTGCTACACGCGCCATCGCAGTCAGCGCTCCTGTGCGATCTGTTCGGCGAAGTCGCCGCTGGCCTTATCGAATTCCTTGGCGGCGTGCTTGAGGCCGAGGCTGGGTTTGCCGGGCACGCGGATGGCGATGCGTCCGACCAGATCGCCGGTGTGGCCGCCGACGGTGACGCCTTTGCCGCTTACGCGCACTTCGTCGCCGCTGGATGTGCCGGCGGTGACCTTGAACGTGACGGGCTGCCCGTCGAAATCATGTGCTTCGATTTTCGCGCCGTTCACGGCTTCGCCGACGGTGATCGGCAGCGTCATGACGAGATCGTGATCGCGCATCGTGAACTTCGGGTCGTCGACGACGCTGATATGCAGGTACAGGTCGCCGGTTTTGCCGCCGTTGCTTCCGGGTTTGCCTTTGCCGGCAAGACGGATTTTCTGCCCGTCCTTCACGCCGGCCGGAATATGCGTTTTGAATTTTCTGCCGTCGGCGCTCAGCGAGACGGTTGCGCCTTTGATGGCCTGTCGGAAGGTCAGCCTGATGTTGGAGTTGCGGTCTTCGCCGTCCTCCGGTTGCGGCGCCGACGAATAGCCGCCGCCATATGGCTGGCCTGCGCCGTATGCTGCGCCGCCGGCGCGACCGGCCGCGCCGCCGCCGAACATCGAGAAGATGTCGTTGAGATTGGTCGGCCCGCCGCCTGTCGTGTAGTGCATGCCGGGGCCGCCGCCGAACATGGATCCGAAGATGTCGGAGAATCCGCCGGCGTCGAATCCGCCGCCGGCGCCGCCCGCGAAGCGTGCCCCGCCTGCGCCGAACTGTCGGATGGCGTCATATTTCTGACGCGTCTCCTTGTTGCTCAGCACATCGTATGCTTCGGAGATGTCCTTGAATTTCTCTTCCGCTTCCTTGGTCTTGTTCAGATCGGGATGGTATTTGCGGGCGAGCTTGCGGTAGGCCTTGGTGATATCCGCTTCCGAGGCATCCTTGGAGACACCGAGGACCTTGTAGAAATCCTTGCTCAGCCATTCGTTTTCAGCCATGTTGTGCCTCCTTTCGAGGTGTGGCGAAAATCATTTGCATGAATTGCATTATCAATGATGCCGGGCCGCGCTATGGCGCATTGCGAATGCGTCATATTGGCTGCGCCGACCCGGCATTGGTTCAGTTTGGGGTATTCAGTTCTGCGGGGATGCGACGACGACGCGGGCGGCGCGGATCACGCGGTCGCCGATGCGGTAGCCTGCTTCCACGACGGTGTCGACCGTCTCCTTTTCGGCTTCCGGATCCGGCTTGTGCAGGATCGCGTCATGCTTGGTCGGGTCGAAATCCTCGCCTTTTTCGCCGAACTTTTCGACGCCGAACTTTTCGAAGGCCTTGTCGATCTTCGCGGCGACGGCCTTGAAGGAGTCATCCATTTCGGAATGTTCGCGGATGCGATCGATGTCGTCGAGCGCGGGCAGCAGCGCGGTCAGCACGTCGATGATGCCGTGCTGGCGGAAGCGGTCCTGCTCTTTGGCGGCACGATTGCGGAAGTTGATGAATTCGGCGCGTTCACGCTGGAGGGCCTCCAGATATTCGGCGGCCTCCTTTTTGGCTTGGCCAAGCGGGGTGAGCGTGTTGTCGTCGGATTCAGCGGCTTGACCGTTGGCGGCGGCGCCGGCCGTGTCGGCCGCTGCGGTGTTCGCGGATGCGCTTTCCGTGGGATTCGCGTCCGTGGCCGGCGCGTCATTGGCGGCGTTGCCGTCGGATGCCGCGTCGGCGGGGGCGGCCTGCCCGGCGACGAAGTCGTTGATGTCGGGCAGGTCGTTGAGATACTCGTCCTTGTTGAATTCGGACATGATTACTTGTTGTCCTTGTCGTCGTCCACGACTTCGGCGTCGACGACGTCGTCGTCGGCCGGAGCGGAGGATGCGCCCGCGGCGCCGGCCGCAGCGTCGGCTGCGCCCTGCTGCGCGTAGAGGGCCTGGCCGATCTTCTGGGCGGAGGTCATCAGTTCGCTTTGGGCGGTCTTGATCTTTTCGATGTCTTCGCCCTTGAGCGCTTCCTTCAGCTCGTTGACCTTGTCGGTGACTTCCTTGGCCACGTCGTCGGACAGCTTGTCCTTATTGTCGTTCACCAGCTTTTCGGTCTGATAGGCGAAGGATTCGGCCTGGTTGCGGGTTTCGGCGTCCTCCTTGCGCTTCTTGTCTTCGGCTTCGTGGGCTTCGGCCTCCTTGACCATGCGGTCGATCTCATCCTTGCCCAGGCCGGAACCGCCGGTGATGGTCATCGACTGTTCCTTGCCGGTGCCCTTGTCCTTGGCGGACACGTGCACGATGCCGTTGGCGTCGATGTCGAAGGTGACTTCGATCTGCGGGATGCCGCGCGGGGCCGGGGCGATGCCGGTCAGTTCGAAGGTGCCCAGCGGCTTGTTGTCGCGGGCGAATTCACGCTCGCCCTGGTAGACCTGGATGAGCACGGACGGCTGGTTGTCTTCGGCGGTGGAGAAGACTTCGCTGCGCTTGGTCGGGATCGCGGTGTTGCGGTCGATCAGCTTGGTCATGATGCCGCCCTTGGTCTCGATGCCGAGGCTCAGCGGGGTGACGTCGATCAGCAGCACGTCCTTACGGTCGCCCTTGATGACGCCGGACTGCACGGCCGCGCCGACGGCCACGACCTCATCCGGGTTCACGGACTGGTTCGGCTCCTTGCCGCCGGTCAGCTCCTTGGCCAGTTCCTTGACGGCCGGCATACGGGTGGAGCCGCCGACGAGCACGACATGGTCGATGTTGGACACGGAGATGCCCGCGTCGGACAGCACGTTGTTGAACGGGGTGCGGCAGCGGCCCAGCAGGTCGGAGGTCATTTCCTCGAAGCGTGCACGGGTCAGGGTTTCGTCCAGATGCACCGGGGTGCCGTCCGGGGTCATGGCCAGGTACTGCATCGAGATGGAGGTGGACGTGGAGGAGCTCAGTTCCTTCTTGGCCTGTTCGGCGGCTTCCTTCAGACGCTGCAGGGCGATCTTGTCCTTGGACAGGTCGACGCCGTACTTGTTCTTGACTTCGCCGACCAGCCAGTCGATGATCTTCTGATCCCAGTCGTCGCCGCCCAGGCGGTTGTCGCCGTTGGTGGCCTGCACCTGGATGGTGGAGAAGCCGTCCTCATCCTTGCCGATTTCCAGCAGGGAGACGTCGAAGGTGCCGCCGCCCAGATCGAAGACCAGGATGCGTTCGTCTTCCTTGCCCTTTTCCAGACCGTAGGCCAACGCGGCCGCGGTCGGCTCGTTGATGATGCGCAGGACGTTCAGGCCTGCGATGGTGCCGGCGTCCTTGGTGGCCTGACGCTGTGCGTCGTTGAAGTATGCCGGGCAGGTGATGACGGCGTCGGTGACCGGTTCGCCCAGATAGGCTTCGGCGTCGCGCTTGAGCTTCATCAGGATCTGCGCGGAGATCTCCTGCGGGGTCCACTTCTTGCCGTCGATTTCCACGGTCCAGTCGGTGCCCATGTGGCGCTTGACCGAGCTGATGGTGCGGTCGACGTTGGTGACGGCCTGACGCTTGGCGACTTCGCCGACGAGGATTTCGCCGGACTTGCTGAAGGCCACGACGGACGGGGTGGTGCGAGCGCCTTCGGCGTTCACGATGACGGTGGGCTGGCCACCTTCCAGCGTTGCGATGCAGGAATTCGTAGTACCAAGATCAATACCGACTGCACGTCCCATGACGTATCTCCTTTGTAGATGGTTCTTCGTTACGTTCTTCGCTCAAGTTCCTTTGCGGTCCTTTCGCTTCCAAACTTGAGCCTACACCACTCAACTTCCAAAAGCAAATTTTTATTCCCTGAAACTTGATAAATCTTCACTCAAGTTTCCCGATGTTCATCTTTGATTCCGTGAATTCACCTCCATATCACCTGTTTTCCATTGCGGCGACACGTTCCGGCGATACCCTCAACGCCGGAACACGGTTCCGCAGCCGAACGCCGAGGGTTGCGCACGGCTGTCTGACAAGGCGATTGCGGTATGGCCGTACCGCAATGCTTGAAGGAGGGAAAACCCTATGGTCCCAAAGAAACTCACAAGGCTCGCGGTTTGCGCGATCGCATCCATGGCAGCATTGGGCATGACCGCAGCTCCGGCATTCGCACAGGACGGCAAGGGGGTCGCCGAACTGGCGCAGCATGGCGGCGCTCAGCGCATCGCGACGATCGGAAGCAAAACCGCCAAGAACGTCATCCTGTTCATCGGCGACGGCATGGGCGATTCCGAAATCACCGCAGCCCGCAATTACCTGCATGGCGTGAACGGTTCTTTCGACGGACTTGACCGCATCGGACAGCCGAGCGCCCTCGACGACGTCGAAACCGGCACCGGCCAGTACACCACCTTCTCGCTGGGCAACAGCTCCGACGACAGCGCGATGGCCAAGGACAAGAACGGCAATCTGACCGGCAACAAGAACGCAGGAAAGATCACGCCGGTCACCGACTCCTCCGCTTCCGGCTCCGGATGGGCCACCGGCACCAAGACGTACAACAACGCCGTGGATGTCGACATCTACGGCAACGCACAGTTGAACCTGACCGAACTGGCCAAGGCGAAGGGCATGGCCACCGGCAACGTGACCACTTCCGAAATCCAGGACGCCACCCCGGCCGTGCAGGCCTCCCATTCCACCGAGCGTGCCTGCTATGGCCCGCAGGGCAAGACCGACGGCAGCAGCAACAACGCGCTGTCGAACTGCCTGGCCGACCAGCTGAAGGAGAACGGCGGCATCGGCTCCATTTCCGAGCAGATCCTCGACACCCGCGCCGATGTCACCATCGGCGGCGGCGCCAAGTACTTCCACCAGACCGCCCAGGCCGGAGAATATGAAGGCAAGACGCTGTGGGATCAGGCCACGGCCCGAGGCTATGCCACCGTCGAAAAGGACGTGGACGCACTGAACGCACTCAAGTACGACGGCAAGCCGGTGCTGGCCCTCATGGCCGACGGCAATCTGGAAACCCAGTTCGCCGCCACTCCGGCCCTGACGAAGGAAGAGACCGAGACGCGCGGCGCCATCCAGTGCGAGACCAACGCGAATTGGCTGGGCAACAAGAACGCCAACGGCAATTCCGCATCCCTGGCCGACATGACGTCCAAGGCCTTGGAACTGCTGCAGGCGAACCCGAAGTCCGAGGAGAACGGGTTCTTCCTGCAAGTCGAAGGCGCCTCCATCGATAAGCAGGATCACGCCGCCAACGCCTGCGGCCAGATCGGTGAAACCGACGACCTCGACAAGGCCATCTCCGCCGCCCTCGACAAGGTCGACCTGTCCGACACGCTGATCATCGTGACCGCCGACCACGCCCACACCTCGCAGATCGTCGGCGCCGCGCCGGCCTACGCGCTGAGCACGATCCTGAAGTCCCCCGTCGACGGCAACGAGATGATCGTCTCCTACGGCACCGCCACGGACCAGGATCCGGACGCCTCCGATCCGACGGTCGGCTATAACGACGGCGGCATGGAGCACACCGGCACGCAGCTGCGCATCGCGGCTTCCGGCCCCGGCGCGCAGCGCGTCAACGGCCTGACCGACCAGACCGACAACTTCTACACCATCGCCTACGCCTTGGGCCTGGCGGCCAACACCGACGAGCAGAAGGCCCTGTCGAATAACGCCACAGCCAAGCTGGTGAACGAGGACGGCAAGGTGCAGATCAAACTGTCCGGCTTCAACGGCGATGCAGTGGTGTCCTATTCCATCGAGGACGCCCGCACCAAGAAGGTCATCGAAGCCTCCGCCAACCCGGGCGTCTCCGGCGTCCGCGTCACTCCGGGCGAAACCGCCACCATCGACCTGACGGGCAAGGTCCAGGAAGGCAACACCTACACGATCACCGTCACCGGCCGCCAATCGAGCCAGTCCGTCAAGTTCGATTCCGTGCAGATTCCCGCCGGCAATGCTTCCGCTGAGATTCCGTCCAAGCCGGTCGTCGACGACGGACAGCAGGCCAATGCCGCCGACACCGTACGCGACGCGCTCGGCAGCACCGGTTCAACGGTTCTGGGTGTCGTGCTGCTGGCCGCCCTGATGGGCGCCATCGCCATGGGCATCAAGAGCCTCAAGGCCCGCCAGTAAGCCTCATACGACAAAATATATAAGCCGGTCTCCTTCCGACATGCATGATTCGCGCGCCGGAGGGAGACCGGCTTATATTCAACAGGTTCAATATGCGTGAGGCCTGTCATCGCCATGGAAGACACGGCGGTGACGGGCCTCACGCATCCGCCGTCACACGGTGCCGCTGCCGGCGTTCACGTTGAACGTGGGCGCGGCGACCGGAGACATCAGCACACGGCCCGTACCGCGATACACGTTGACCAGGCCTTCGCCCCCGGCCGCGGAGCCGATCAGCGTCTTGCCGGAACGCTCCACGGTGAATTGCAGCCCCGAAGTCCAGGCGATGGCGAAATTGCCGTCGATCTTCAGCTCCTCATCCGCCAGGTCGACGGTCACGACTTCGCTGACCGGCACCGGCGACTCGAGCGCGACCGTGCCCTGCCCTTGCAGGGACAGGTTGAACAGGCCTTCTCCTCCGGCGACCATCGCGCTCGGACGGGACACCATCACGGCCTTCTGCCGCACGGTGGCCTCACAGGCGTAGAACAGACCGTCGTTCACGGTCATCGCCCCGCCCATCTGCGCGGGATCGATCAGCAGCACATGGCGATAGGTCGGTTCCAGCACCAGCACGCCGGAGCCGACGTATTCCGGCTTGATCGCCGATTCGTTGGTCACCGCGCCGCGGGCCAGCTTGCCGATGAAATCGCCGACGCCCTTGACGCCGGTCGTGGATTCGACATGCCCGGCCATCCACTGCATCGCCCCTGCCTGCACGACCACGCCGGTACGCCCGTCGAGGTTGCACACCAGCTGGCGGCGGCGCACATCCATCTGGGCGGCGAAATAGGCGGCCATCGCGCCGCCGTAGTTCACGGAGAAGTCGCGCTGCCATTCAAGCACCTGGAACATGCCCTGCTGTGCGACGATCTTGGCGTCATCATTGTCTGCGAAATTGTAGATCTGCATCCTTGCTTTCCTCCCGACCCCGCCCGACGCCATCCGACGTCGGGCACACGAATCGGGTTCCATTGTCGCATAGGAACGGCGCCGATCCCGGCATCCGCACGGCAGCGCCCCGGCCGTGTCTCAGCAGCGCAACAGGATCTCCGCCAACGCTCCGGCCACGGATTGCGGCATGGATCCGCAGAACATGCCGCTCACCTCCGCCGGACGCTCCATCGTGCGGAACGCTCCGATGGCGCCCGCGCCCAATTCACGGACGGCCGCCAGCGCGGCCTCCTTGGTCGAATAGCGCATTTCCGCATGCAGCAGCAGGTCGGCCGCGTCCTGCAATGCCGGGTTGCCCGCGATCACAAGGCCGGCGGGCACGGTGACCGTCACATCGGACGTCGTTGCGACATCATGCAGGGCGATCGACAGCGACATCGTGCTCTCATCGTAGGAGACGCCGCATTCCACGGCCCGCCCGTCAGCAAACGCCTGTACCGCGTCGACGGCGGCCACACCGCGGAACGTCACCGTCCAATCGCGGCGTTCCGGCACGGCGGCGACGTCTCCGCGCACGGCGGCGATTTCGAATGTCGTCGCACCGGCGGCATCACGCCAGGCCAGCGCCATCGCGGTATCGGCGGCGGCCGCGCCCGGCGTGCCGTCATCCTCACGCAGCGTGAAAGCGCCGTCGGCGCCGGGGAAAGCCAGCACGCACAGCGAGCGCGGGTTGGCGATATCGTTCACCGCTTGGCCGTCGGCCAATTCCTGCATCGGCACGATGGAGCCGGCCTTCGCGAACACCGGCAGCGTGTCGAGCGAGCGCCACGCTTCGAGGCGGCGGCCCGCGGCGGTGGGCGACGTGTAGCGGCGGCCGTCGAAGAAATCGAACCATTCGCCTTGCGGCAGCCACACGTCGGCGCGGCCGCGCTGTACGGCCTTGTCGTTTGCGGATACGATCGGGGAGACGATGAGCTCCGTGCCGAAGCGGAATTCGTTCGGCATATCGTAGGCGTCGCCGTTGTCCGGGGACTGCCAATACATCGGCTCGACCATCGGGCGGCCTTCTTCGGCGGCGCGATGGTTCATCGTATACAGGTACGGCAGCATCATGTGGCGCAGTCGCAGGGAACGCACCATCGATTCCCGTGCGGCGGGCCCGAAATTCCACGGCTCCTTGCCGGAGAACGGCGAACAGCTGGAATGCAGGCGGTTGATCGGGCTGAACGCGCCCAGCTGGTACCAGCGCGCTTCGAGCTCTTCGTCGCGGTAGCCGAACATGTGGCCGCCGATGTCGTGGCTCCACCAGCCGTAGCCGATATTCGACGCGGTTGCGGTGAAGTACGGCTGGAATGCCAGCGATTCCCACGTGACCACGGTGTCGCCGGAGAAGCCGACCGGGTAGCGGTGCGAGCCGGGGCCGGCGTAACGCGAGAAGGTGAGCGGCCAGCGGCCGTCGCGCCCGGAGTCGAGGTAGTGCATGTGGTTGAGCGCCCACAGCGGGTCGAGGCCGGGCTGGCGGGTTACGCCGCCCTGCTGCCAGTCGAGCCACCAGAAATCGACGCCTTCGTCTTCCAGCGTGTGGTGCATGTCGAAGTATGCGTCGACGAAATCAGGATTGGTCAGGTCGAATTCCACGGCCTCTTCGGTCTTCGGATCGATGCCGACGCGTTCGGCCACCTTCGGATAGGCGTCTTCGAATGCGCGCACGCCGTCACGCGGATGCACGTTCAGCGTGGTCTTCAGCCCGCGCTTATGCAGATCGGCGAGGAACCGCACATGGTCGGGGAACAGTTCGCGATTCCAGGAATAGCCGGTCCAGCCGGAGCCGTATTTCGGATCGACGTCGTCGACGCGATGCCAATCCATGTCGATGACCGCCGTGCTGAAAGGAATGCCTTCTTTCTTGAATCGGTCCATCAACTCCAGATATTCGGCCTGGTCATACCGGTAATAGCGGCTCCACCAATTGCCGAGCGCGTAACGCGGCAGCAGCGGCGTCGGCCCTGCCAGCTTGTAGAAATCCTGTACGGCTTCGATATAGCGATGCGCGTATCCGAAGAAATACAGGTCGGTTTCCTTGTGGTCACGCGCACTGATCCAGGCGCCGAAAGGATTCCGCTTGCCGTCGACGACGTCTTTTGCGACGATCACATTGGAGGCGGAGTCGTCGATGACGGCCCAGCCGTCGCGGGAGATGACGCCGTCGTCCAGCGGGATCGCGCCGTCCGCTTCGTCGAGCGTGCGGGCGGTGCCTTTCAGGTTGCCCCGCGATTCGTCGCCGTAATGCCAGGTGTTGAATTGGGAGGAGCCGATGCCTTTGACGACGATGCTCAGGCCTTCCTTGCTGAAGGGCTTGCGGTCATAGGTCAGATATAGGCATGGCGTGTCCACGACGAGCATGCCGTCGCGCTCGGTCACCGTATACTGCGGCGCGGTCGCGGCCTGGAAGTCGCGATTGACGACGATCTGGGTCGGGTTGTCTTCGAATTCGCCGCTGTCGGACCATTCCAGGCGGACCAGCGATTCGGTGATGATGCCGATTCGCCAGCGGTCGCCTTGAAGCGTCGTTTTCGGGGACATCGTCGGGTGCGCGTCGCGCACGTACTGCGCCAGCGGGGATTCTTTGGTCATAGCGTCCTCCATTGGGAACCTCTTGTACTGATAGTGCAGTGCACCGCGTGCGGATTGCCTGCGGTCCACCGGCTGATTACGACGCCCCGCCGACCGGCATATGATGTCGATGCCGTCGACGGGGCGAAATCGCAGGCCATCCTGAAACGTCACTTCCCGCTTCCGGAGGCGATGCCTGCGATGAACTGCTTCTGGAAGATCATGTAAACGATGATAACCGGGACGATCGCAAGCGAGGTCGCGGCGAACAATCCGCCGTAATCCGTGCCGTACTGGCCGTTGAACGCCTTCAGGCCGACGGCGAGCAGCTGCTTGTTTTCATCGGTGATCATCAGGAATGGCCACAGGTAGTCCTCCCAGTTCCACAGGAAGGTGAAGATTGCAAGCGCCGCAATCGTGTTGTGGCTCATCGGCAGGATGATGGAATGGAAGATTCTCGCTTCCGATGCGCCGTCCAGTTTTGCGGCTTCGATGAGCTCATCGGAAATGCCGCTGATGGACTGACGGAACAGGAAGATGCCGAATGCGCTGATGATGCCTGGGACGACCAAGGACGCATACGTATCCTGCAATCCCCAGTTGGTGAACATTTCGTACTGCGGGATGATGGTCACGGCCCATGGAATCATCATGGTGCTCATGACGATGCCGAACAGCAGGTTGCGTCCGCGGAAACGCATTTTGGAGAACACGTATCCCAACAGTGCGCTGGTGTAGATCGCGATGACCGTTTTGACCGCGGCCACACCAAGCGAATTGGCGAACAGACGCAGGAAGTTGAATTTCTCTTGGATGCTCACGTAATTGTCAAACGTGGAAGGCGTCGGGAACAGGCCTCCGGTGACTTTTACGATCTCGCTGTTCGGCGCGAAGGACGAAATCAGCATCCAGATGAATGGGATGACGGTGACAAAGGCCACTACGAACAGCAGTGCCGTGAGCAGAACGCTTCCGATTTTACGCTTGGTGGTCATCACTGCTCCGAATCTCCAGAAACCTTGAACATGATCACGGTCAGCACGCCGGTAAGCACGAACAGCACTACGGCTTGGGCGGAAGCCACACCGAAGTTATAGTTCTGGAACGCCTGATCGAAGATGAGATAGCTGATGGTGTAGGTCGAAGTGCCCGGACCGCCTTCCGTCATCACAAGAATCTGCACGTACGCCTGCAGATAGGAGATGAGCGAGGTGATCACGACGAACAATGTCGTGGACTTCAACAGAGGCAAGGTGATGCGGAAGAAAATCTGGAAGGTGTTGGCTCCATCGATTTCCGCCGCTTCATATACGTCACGGGGCAGGCTCATCAATCCGGCGAGATACAGCACGGTCGCATATCCGAAATCCTTCCAGATCGTCATGATGATGACCGCGGGCATCGCCCACTTGGGATCGTGAAGCCAGTTGATATCCAGGCCCGTGGCCTTGTCGATCATACCGAATTGCGGATCATACATCCACATCCACACAAAGGAGACCGCGACCAGAGGCGTAATGGTCGGCATATAGAACAGGCCGCGCAGGGTGTCCTTGAATTTCACCAGTTTGGAACTCAGCAGCAGGGCCAACCCCAGGCCAAGCACCACTCGGAAGAATGTCGAGAACGCCGCGAACACCGCGGTATTGAACATGGACCGCCAGAACAGCCCGTCGGTAAGGACCTGGACGAAATTCGAAAATCCCACCCAATCATAGGTGCCGACCAACGGATTCCAGTCGTGCAGACTGCCCGCGAACGCCTTGAAAATCGGATACGCCAGGAAAACCGCGAAATATACCACCAGGAAAACCACTGCGACGTTGCGCAGGCTGAATATTCTCGATAAGACCGCAGCACCTTTGCTGTTTTTCATCGATCTCCACCCCCATCATGCATATAAGTGCCGTATTCGTCGGCGGGCGTTCCGTCGGACGCCCACCGACACCCGGATGTGTTTACTTGTGTTCGTCGTAATAGGCGTATTTGCTTTCCATCGACTGGAAATCGGAGTTCTTCATATCGGAGTCCATCTGGTCCTGTGCCGTTTTCAGCGCTTCGGAGATGGCGACACCGTTCTGCAGCACGTTCTCGCAGGCGGTCTTGCCGCTTGTCTCCACGGTCGCCGGTGCCGGGCCGGGCCAAATCAGACGATCGATGCGCGGAGCGATGGCGGCCATGACCGGCTTGGCTAGGATGTCCTCATCGTCCTGCAGACCCACCTTGGCGGGGAAGGAGTTCAACTGGTCGACAGCGGCACGGATGTAGTCGTCGTCGGCGAGAATGAACTTGATGAAGTCCTGCGCGACAGCCTGCTGCTCCTCGCTCTGGTTGCCGTTGACCCCAGGCGTCGCTTCGCCGTTGTAACGGTCATAGGCGAACGGGATGTCTTCGGAGAACGTCGGTGTGGCGAAGACACCGTAGTCGATGTCCGGATACTTTTCCTTCAGGGTACCTTCCATATGCCCCCATGCATAGATCATCGCACTCTGTCCGTTGCCGAAGCTTTGCGTGTAGTCGTTGCCGAAATCGGCGGAGCCGATGCCGTACTTTTCGTACATGTCCTTAAGGAACTGCATGTTTTCCGCAGTGACGTCGTTATCGTAGTTGGCCTTGGTGCCGTCTTCGCTGAACAGCAGTTCGCCCTTCTGATAGTTCAGCCCCTGATAGATGGCGCTGTAGGCGTCGCCGTTGAAGTTGAAGCCCGCCTGTATCATCTTGCCGTCCTCGGTCTTGGTCAGCTTCTGGGCGACCTCGATGAATTCGTCCCAGGTGGCGGGGATGTCGGCGTCCGTAAGCCCGGCTTCCTTCCACAGCGTCTTGTTGTAGTAGATGTTTCCGGTGTTGATCACGGAATCGATGTACTTGACCTTGCCGTTCTCATCCTCATGGACGGCCGCGCTGGAATAGTCGGCCTCCAGATCCCCGGTGGGGATGTCATAGTCCGCCGCATACGGACGGATCAGGGAATCATACGAGTTATGGATGTTGAACAGCGCAGGGCCGTTCTTGCCCTTCAATGCGAGCGGCAGCTTGGTCCAGTAGTCGTCCCAAGCGACGTTCACGGTTTTGATGGTGACGTTCGGATAAATCTCCTGATATTTTTCGATCATCGAATAAACCGGGTCCGTCGAGGAATCTCCCCAGCTCCAGTATTCCAACTGGATCGGTTTGCCTTCGTTCACCAGATGATTGGGGTCGTACTGGATGGCCTGCCCCATGACGTCCAACCCTTTGTCCGCTTCGGTGTCGGTGGTTCCGGCAGTCGAATTGCCGCCACCGCAGGCGGCGAGAGAGAAAATGCTTACGGTTGCAATGGCAGCTGCAACACTTTTCCTAACGTTCATGCTCTTCCTTCACTTCCTTGTATGTCAACACTGACAAACAACAAGATAAGGGCGGTTAGCTCACTTTGCAAGCGCACCTTTTTCGTCATGTAAACCTTTACATATGCAACCCTTTACATTCCAAGATTGTTAGCGCAAACAAAAAATTATTTCTTCGGCGTGTCGCAATGTAAACCATTTCATACAACCGCGTTTATACTGTAGTCAGGCAAGCTTCCTGCATCCCCGATAGAGGCAAAGGAATCTCCTATTCTGGATGTCAGAAGACGTCAACGCACGAATCTGGACAGAGGTATTCCGCATGAGAGCAAACATCAATGATGTCGCGAAGCAGGCCGGGGTTTCGACCGCCACGGTCTCGCGAACCTTCTCCAGCCCGGAACGCGTCGCCCCCGCAACGCGGGACAAGGTTTTGAAAGCTGCAGAACGTTTGAACTTCAACGTCTCCCGTTCCGCCGGAGTGCTGAAGTCAGGCCGGTCGCACCGCATCGCACTGCTCATGGGCAAAGGTCCGATCGAATGGTTCACCGCAGGCGTCATCAGAGGGCTGGATGACGTATTCCGCCCCGCCGGTTACGACCTGGCACTGTACCCCATCGACACCGCAGAGACGAGAACCCGTTTCTTCGAGGAACTGCCGATTCGGAACAACGTCGACGCCGTGATGATCTCCTCGTTCAGCATCACACCCCAGGAATCCGCACGGCTCGTCTCCACGGGAATCCCCATCATCGGCATCAATACCGCAGCCGACGGATTCACCGCCACCGTCGGCATCGACGACAAAACCGGCATACGGCTTATCGTCCGACACCTCGCGGCCTTGGGACATCGCAACTTCATGTACATATACGAAGGTTTTGACCATGACGTTCCGGAGTATTCCCTCGGATACAGCTCGCAAAACCGTATCACCGGCTTCACCGAAGCCTGTCGGGAGATACCGGGCGCGGCCAGCAGCACCATCAAAATCGAATCAAGCACCAGCATGATCGACACGGTGATCACCAATATCCTCTCCTTGGACGACCAACCGACCGCATTGTGCTTCCACCAGGATTCCCAAGCCATTCCGTTCCTGTTCCACCTGTACCAATGCGGCATCGATGTGCCGCAGAGTCTTTCCGTCACAGGATTCGACGACATCGATCTCGCACAGGCAGTCGGACTGACCACCGTCCATCAGGATCCATGCGCGATGGCCTTTCTCGCCGCGCAAAAAGCCTTGACGCTTATCGAAGGCGGCAAACTTGAAACGCCTTACGAAACCGCGCCGATCCAGCTGGTCATCCGAGATACGACGGCCAAGCCACGAAAAACATCGTTGTTGCAGTAGATGCCGCAACAATGATCCGCATGATGCAAATTTGCAATAATCGTGCGCTTGGGAAAACTTTCCGACTTATTTTTGCTGCATTACAATGGTTTCGTTATAGTGCAAACGTTCGCGCGCAATAGTACGCCGAATTACCATATGCGGCGCAAGAGCCCCGCTGCTCTACGCATCATCCGAGGAGGTGTCTAATGGGCAAACCAGGTATTCACGACGTCGCCGAGGCGGCAGGCGTTTCGATTTCCACCGTTTCGCGCGCATTCACGCGTCCGGAACTGGTCTCAGAAAAGACACGCCAAAAGGTGATGGAGGCCGCCGACAAGCTTGATTTCAACATCTCGCGTTCCGCCACCGCGCTGAAATCCGGCCAGACCTACCGCGTGGCGCTGCTGATGAACGAAGACATCACCAGCTGGTTCAACAATCAGGTGATGGCCGGCCTGGATTCCATCCTGCACCCCGCCGGATACGATATTTCGCTGTTCCAGCACATCGACACCGCCGCCAACCGCAAGGCGTTCTTCACCGATCTGCCGGTGCGCCGCAATGTGGACGCCGTCGTCGTGTGCTCCTTCGCCATCGAACCGCAGGAAGTGGAGCAGCTCAGGCGCGTGCACGTCCCGATCATCGGCATCAATACGCCGTTCGGGGAATCGCTGGACGCCTCCATCAGCATCGACGACGAGGACGGCATGTATCGTGCGGCGCAGCATCTGATCAATCTGAAGCACCGCAATATGGTCTATGTGTGTTCGGAACCGGCGGAGACGATGAACGCCAGCATCGACGCCCGCACGCAGGGCTTTACGCGCGCATGCGAAAACGCGCATCCGCAATGGGACGATTTCACCTGGCAGATCCTTACCGTCGGGCGTGGCCGTGAATTCATCGACACCGCCCTCGCCGGCCTGCTGGCGCTGGAAGAGTTCCCGGACGCCATCTGCTGCCAGATGGACATGCTGGCGATTCCGCTGATGTTGCGACTGTCCCGATACGGATACCACACGCCGCAGGACTATTCGATCATCGGCTTCGACGACAGCCCCTACGCCGATACCGTCGGCTTGACCACCATGCGGCAGAATCCTTATGCGATGGGCGCGGCGGCCGCCCAGAAGGCACTGTCCCTGATCGATGGACAGCAACTGGAGCAGCCGCACGAAATCGTCAAAACACAATTGGTATTGCGCGATTCGGATGCGCCGTATACGCCGGGGCGATAGCCTTCCGACGATACGGCGTCGCCCGACGCGAAGATCACACGCGGCCAAAGCGACGAACGCGATCGCGATGAAGTCGCTACGTCGCGCCGCCAACCAGATATCGCAGCATGCCGTCGTAATCGGCGCCGTCAAAGGACCGCAGGGCCTGCCCACAGGCAGCCGCATCCGATGCCGGCGATATCTCGGTATGCATATACAGCGCTTTGATGCCGGCCTTGGTGGCGCCGCCGACGTCGGATCGCGAATCGTTGCCGATCATCACCACCTGATCCGGGCGAAGATCGCAGCGTTCCAATGCGATGTTGAAGATGCGGGGCGACGGCTTGCGCACTGCGACTTCGCTGGATATGACGATGTCGTCGAACAGCGGCGTCAATCCCAGCATGTCCAATTCCGGACGCGTATACGCGGATTGCGCATTGCTGACCAATACGACGCGCAGGCCCGCCGCCTTGAGGCTACGCAGGAAGGCATCCGCGCCCGGATACAGACGGATCATCGACGTGGTCGCCTTGCGGAACGTCCACGCCAGACTCCTCGCCTGCTCCTCGCGCGCCTCTCCCCCGCCGTCGGACAGCAACGCACGATATACCGGCAGCACATCGGGGTCGGCGTACGGCCCGTCAGCCGGCAAGGCGCCCGCCAACATGTCGAAGCGGGCGCGCAACCGGCTGGAATCGGCGTAGGGAACGCCCACATCCTGCAATGTTTCACGTAAAACATTCCAGGCCTCGTCGGATTCCTCATCCGTGCGGATGTCGATCAGCGTTCCATACAAATCGAAGAACACCGCCCGATACCGCAGCGGCCTTCCACAGGCATGGGCGATGTCACTCATGGCGGGCGCCATTCAACGCGTACATCACAAAGCTTTGGGCTCCAAGCACGATGCGCCCGTCCTGCGCCTGGGCGGCGCCGTATCGTACGACCGGCTCCGCGCCGGCCGGCACACCGTCGCGCAGCACATCGGTCGACGCCGCCAAGGATTCCCCGTCGCGTCCAGGATTCATCGCGATCAGCATACGGCTTCCGTCGACGCCGGTGCGCAGGTAAGCGAAGGCGCGGCCTTCCGCGGAGGCTGCGACCACGTCGAATCGCGCGCCGGAATGCAGCGCCGCGGATTCGGCGCGAAGGGCCAGCAGCTGACGCACCCACTGATACAGCGAATCCTCGCGAGCGCGTTCGCTTTCCACGGTCGGCGCGTCCGCGGCGTCGTCCACCGGCAGATACAGTGCGGCCGGATCGGCTTCGGAGAAGCCCAGGTTCCTGCCGGCGCCCCACTGCATGGGCGTGCGGCTGCCGGTACGTGTGTATCCGCCTTCTTTGGTGGGCAGTTCGATGTATCGCATGCCGATTTCGTCGCCGTAGTAGATGAACGGCACGCCCGGCATCGTCAGCAGCATGCCGTAGGCGATCTTGCGTTCACGTTCGTCCAGGCGCGGCGTCGTGCGCACGGTGTCGTGATTGCAGGTGATGAGGTTGAAGTAGCCGCGGCCTTCGCATTCGCGCAGCTGCGACAGGTATTCGTCGAGGAACGGCATGATGGAGACGCCGGAATCCGCGTTGAAATAGCTGGCGTCGCCGTCATGCCGCAGCGGCGTATCCGTGTTGCGCAGCAGTCTGTTGTAGCCGTTCGGGTTGCCGTCCCAACGCCAATCGAGGTAGAAGTCCATATCGAAGCCGGCTTCGATCGATTCGTGCGGGCGCCCCCATTCCGAGACGAAGGCGGCCTCCGGGAATTCGGGGCGGATCTTCGAGAACATGTACTGCCAGGTGCGGATCGTGTACGGCTTGCCTTCGTCGTCCTGCTTGACCAGACTGTCGGCCATGTCGACGCGGAAGCCGTCCGCGCCGCATGAGAGCCAGAAGCGCATGACGTCGACCATCGCGTCGCATGTGGCGATGGCTTCGGGGCCGAGCGCCTCCTTCTTCCACGACCGGTCGGGATGCGCGAAGCCGTAGTTGAGCGCGGGCTGGCATTTGAAGAAGTTCAGGATATAGGTGGCGTTGCGAGGCGTTTCGCCGCCGATGAACGGCAGGCCGTCGCCGCCGCTGATCCAGGAATCCGTCCAGATGAAACGGTCGGTGCAGTCGTTGGGTTCGACGAGGGAGCTTTTACGGAACCACTCGTGCTCTTCGCTGGTGTGGCCGGGCACAAGGTCCAGCAGTACGTGCATGTCTCGCTCGTGGGCCTGCGCGAACAGTTCCTCCAGGTCGGCGTTGGTGCCGTAGCGTTCCGCGACCTTGCAGTAGTCGCGCACGTCGTAACCCGCATCCTTGAACGGCGAATCGAAGCACGGATTGATCCACAGGGCGTTGCATCCCAGATCGCTGATGTAGTCGAGCCTGTCGATGATGCCGCGGATGTCGCCGATGCCGTCCGCGTCGGAATCCATGAAGCTCTGCGGGTAGATTTCGTAGAACCGGGCCGTTTCAAGCCACTGCGGCCTGCCGTTCTTCACTGTCGTGGCTGCCATAGTCATCTCCTTGGATTCGTGGGCCGTCCCTTATCACCACGCAAGCCCGCCGCCGGCCTCCCCGCCGGGCGGGACCGCCGCCATCATGAACGGCCTTCGATTGCAAACGATATCAATATCATTGTAACCGACACCGGACTAATTGTCGTTTTCATTTGAAGCAAAACGTTAGCACGTCAATTTGCATACGTTTGCAGAAACGACTATCATTTTTGCAGCGACAAAGAGGCTTCGACGTCGCCGCACATCGAGGTCGGCGAACGCCTCGCCGCATCCGATGCGGCGTCATGCCGCACCGCGAAGCAAAAGGAAAGGACATCAAGGATGATCGCACGATGGAAGAAGGCCCTGGCGGCCGTCTCAGCGTGCATGCTGTCGGCGGGCATACTGTCCGCCTGCGGCGGCAACGCTGCAGATGGCGAAGGGGAACGCATCACGCTTGTCGTCTGGGCCTCCCAGGAGGATCAGGCCGATAAGGACTCGTGGCTGCAGACCATGGAACAGGAATTCCAGAAGCAGCATCCCGAATACGACATCAACTGGAGCAACCAGGTCGTGGCGTCCGCCGACGCGGCGGGCATCGCGAAGCAGGACCCGACCGTCGCCGCGGACGTGTTCACCTTCGCATCCGACCAGCTGGGCACCCTGCTCGACGCCGGCGCGATCGGCCAGGTGAGCGATCCGACCATGGAACAGCTCAAGGAGCAGACCGAAGGCAGCGCTTCGATGCTGCAGAGCGTCACCGGCGAGGACGGCAACGTCTACGGCGTGCCGCTGGCCGGCAACACCTGGTTCATGTACTACCGCAAGAGCAAGTTCACCGAGCAGGACATCACCTCGCTTGACGCGATGCTCGCCAAGGGCAAGGTCTCCTTCCCGCTGACCAACTCCTGGTACCTGCCCGCCTTCTACATCGGCGCAGGCGGCACGCTGTTCGGCGAGGACGGCACCGACGCCGAAGCCGGCGTGCAGTTCGGCGGAGAGACCGGCGCGGCCGTCACCAACTATCTGGTCGACCTGCGCAACAATCCGAACTTCGTCGTCGACGTCAACGGC
The DNA here is from genome assembly GCF_056356755.1 of Bifidobacterium sp. LH_449. NCBI lineage: Bacteria > Bacillati > Actinomycetota > Actinomycetes > Bifidobacteriales > Bifidobacteriaceae > Bifidobacterium > Bifidobacterium sp. LH_449. The sequence goes on along the minus strand of NZ_JBKEUV010000009.1, from coordinate 13,061 downwards.
TCCGGCCTGGCCGGCCTCAAGGACGGCTCCGTCGACGTGGTCTTCACCGGCAACTGGGATGCGGCCACCGTACGCGAAAACCTCGGCGACGACTGGGGCGTCGCGAAGCTGCCGACCTTCAACCTCAACGGAGAGCCCAAGCAGATGCGCGCCTTCGCCGGCAGCACGGTCTATGCGTGGAATCCGTACAGCAAGCATCCGAAGGCGGCCGACCAGTTCGCCGCGTTCCTGTCCAGCACCTATTCACAGCAGAAGCATTACGAGATGCGCTCGGTGATCCCCTCCGACGTCAAGGTCGCCGAAACCGACGAAGTCAAGGACGATGCCGTGGCCGAAGCTCAGATCGCCACCATCGCGGACACCTCCGTCGTGCAGCCGTCCATCGCGGAGATGAACAATTTCTGGGTGCCCTGCGAGAACTTCGGCAAATCCATCTACAACAACGAAGTCAACCACGACAACGCCGCGAAACTGACTGAACAGTGGATGGAATCCTACAAGAGCATCCTGTGAGAGAAGGAGAGGATTGATTATGGAAACCACGGCATCCGCACGTCCGCGGCGCGGTATCGTCCGTCGCAAAGCCGACTACATCGCGCCTTCCCGCTACACGCTGCGCGCCGCGCTCACGGACGGCGACGCGCTGACCCGCCTGTCCTTCCTGATTCTCGGTGCGGGCAATCTGGCCCGCAAGCAGATCGTCAAGGGCCTGCTGTTCCTCGCCGTCGAAGCGGCGTACATCATCTACATGTGCACGTCCGGCGCCTCCAGCCTGGCCTCGCTCGTCTCGCTCGGCTCGCGCACGCAGACCAAGCATAAAGTGGACGGCTACTGGTACTACGACGCCGGCGACAGCTCCGTGCTGCTGCTGGTCTACGGCGTCGCGGCGGTGTTCGTCACCGTGCTGTTCATCGTGTTCTGGTCCTATGCGGTGCGCAGCGCCTACAAAGCACAGGTGCTCGCCCGTGAAAACGGCGCCGCTCCCGGCTTCGTCGACGACCTTCGCAACGTCACCGACCGCAACGGACAGGTCTCGCTGATGGCGCTGCCGACGCTCGGCATCCTGATCTTCAGCGTGCTGCCGACCCTCATCATGATGTGCATCGCGTTCACGAACTACGATTCCGACCACGTGCTGCTGTTCGACTGGGTGGGCTTCGACAACTTCCGCAACCTGTTCGGCGCCACCGGCGAAGTGACCGCGGACCAGTTCGTCAGCGTGCTCGTCTGGACCCTCGTCTGGGCCGTGCTGGCGACGTTCCTCAACTTCTTCCTCGGCCTGTTCCTCGCGATGATCATCAACCGCAAGACCACGCGTCTGAAGAACTTCTGGCGTGCGATCTTCTCGCTGTCCATCGCCATCCCGCAGTTCGTCTCGCTGCTGGCCATCAACCAGATGCTGCAGCCCGAAGGCGCAATCAACCGCCTGCTGCAGTCCTGGGGCTGGATCGATGCGCCGCTGCCGTTCTTCACCGACACGACCTGGGCCCGCGCCACCGTCATCATCGTCAACCTGTGGATCGGCATCCCCTTCACGATCATGCAGATCACCGGCATCCTGCAGAACATCCCGGCCGAGCAGTACGAGGCCGCGAAGCTCGACGGCGCGAACTGGTGGCAGACCTTCACGAAGATCACGATGCCGTATCTGGTGTTCGTGCTCACCCCGTACCTGATCACCACGTTCACCGGCAACGTGAACAACTTCAACGTCATCTACCTGCTCTCCGGAGGCAATCCGACCGAAGTCGGCGACACCGCCGGCAAGACCGACCTGCTGATCACCTGGCTGTACAAGCTCACGGTCGATCGCGGCGACTACAACCTGGGTGCCGTCATCGGCATCTTCACATTCGTCACGCTTGCGGTGGTCTCGTTGATCACCTACCGCAACAGCGCTTCCTACAAGAATGAAGGAGGATTCCGATGAGCAACACCACCGCGACGGCAAAGGCCGCCGGCAATCCGTTCTGGCATGACCAGCGTAAGCGCCGCATCGTCGGGGACATCCTGAGCCATCTGCTGCTCACCGTGCTCGCCGTGATCTGGATCATCCCGATCGCATGGGTCGTGATGGAAAGCTTCAACAAGAACCCGGGCCCGTACAACGAGACGTTCTTCCCGACCGAATACACGCTCGACAACTACACGAAGCTGTTCACAGACACGCATATCCTCGATTTCCCGCGCATGTTCATGAACACCTTGGGCATCGCCATCGCCGTGTGCCTGATCAGCGTGTTCTTCGTGCTGTGCGTCGCGTTCTGCATGAGCCGCATGCGTTTCCGCTTCCGTAAGTCCTTCATGAACGTCGTCCTGATCCTGGGCATGTTCCCCGGCATCATGTCCGTCGTCGTGATCTACTTCATCATGAAGTCCCTCGGACTGACCCAGGGCATCGGCGTCACCATCGGCCTGATCCTCGTCTATGCGGCCGGTTCGGGCGCGGGCTTCTACGTCATGAAGGGATACATGGACACCATTCCGATGGAGCTGGACGAGGCCGCCTACCTGGACGGCTGCACCCGCTGGCAGGTATTCACGAAGATCATCATCCCGATCTGCAAGCCGATGCTGGTCTATCAGGCGCTGACCTCCTTCCTCGGCCCGTGGCTCGACTTCGTCATGGCGAGGGCGATCGCCCGCACGCAGGACAACTACACGGTCGCGTTGGGCCTGTACCAGATGCTGAGCCGCGAATACCTCAACGACTGGTTCGCCCGCTTCGCCGCCGCCGCAGTCATCATCTCGATTCCGATCGCGGTGCTGTTCATCGTCATGCAGCGCTTCTACCAGGAGTCGATGGGCGGCGCCGTCAAGGGCTGAGCATCCCCCAGGCGCCACATCCGCAGGGCCGCTTCGGGCACGCATTCCGGGGCGGCCCTCAACATCGCGGCATACCGGCATCCCGGTCGACGGCCCCGATCGGCCGCACCCCAAGCCCACAAACCCCACTTGAGCCAAAGGACGACATCATGAACGAGAACAAGCCCGCACTGGAGCTTGCAGAATGGACGACCGCGAATCCGGCCGCCCCCTGCCCCGATTACCCCGTATATCACGACGACGATTTGGGCGCTTTCCCGAACGACAAAGGCGCCACCTTCCGCATCTGGGCCCCCAGCGCCGACGCGGTGACGCTGCGTCTGTTCGAAGCGGGTTCGCCCGAAGAGGCGGCCGAACCGACGGAAACGCATGAGCTGACGCCCGGTGCGGACGGCACCTGGCTGGTCCGCTGCGACGGCATCGGCCACGGCGTCTACTACGACTATCTGGTCCATTTCCCGGACGGCAGCGTGAACCGCTGCGCCGACCCGTGGGCGCGCGCCGCCGGCGTCAACGGCCGCCGCAGCATGGTGGTCGACCTGAGCGCCACCGATCCCGAAGGCTGGGCGGACGACCGCCGCCCGCGCGTCCCCAGCAACGAGCTGGTGATTTGGGAGACGCATATCGGCGATTTCAGCAACGACGAGCATTCCGGCGTCCCCGCAGAGCATCGCGGCACCTATCTGGCGTTCACCGACGAGAACACCAGCGTCGACGGTCAGGGCGAATTCCCGACCTGCATGGCGTATCTCAAGCGTCTGGGCGTCACAGCCGTGCAGCTGCTGCCGTTCTACGACTACGGCTCGATCGACGAGTCCCTGCCGCGCGACGACCCGAAGCACGGCTTCAACTGGGGCTACGATCCGCTGAACTACAACGTGCCGGAAGGCTCGTACAGCACCGACCCGTTCAACGGCGCCACGCGCATCACCGAATGCAAGCGCATGATCCAGGCGCTGCACAAGGCCGGAATCAAGGTCATCATGGACGTGGTCTACAACCACATGTTCTCCACCGACAACTGGTTCGAACGCATGATCCCGGGCTACGCGCTGCGCCGCCGCGCCGACGGCTCCTTCGCCAACGGATCCGCCTGCTCCAACGACGTCGCCTCCGAGCATCCGATGATGCGCAAATACATCGTCGATTCGGTCACCTATTGGGCGCGCGAATACCATATCGACGGCTTCCGCTTCGACCTGATGGGCCTCATCGACGTCGACACGATGAACGAGGTCCGCGCCTCGCTCGACGCCCTGCCCGACGGCGCGTCCATCCTGATGCACGGAGAGCCGTGGGCGGCCGACAAGACCGCGTTGGAGCCGGGCGTCGTCCTGGCGGACAAGCGCGGGTTGTCCCGTCTGGATCCGCGCATCGGCGCGTTCTGCGACGCGACCCGCGACGCGGTGCGCGGCCATATCTTCTACCATTGGGTGCCCGGCTACCTGACCGGCGCCTCCGCCGACTACGCCGACGACATCCGCCACGCCGTCGACGCGTGGCGTGGCACATCGTTCGAAGGCGCCAGCGTCGAGCAGGTCATCCAATATGTTTCCGCCCATGACGATCTGACGCTGTGGGACAAGATGTGCGCGGCGACCCGCCCGATGCCGACGACCGCCGACTACGACGTCGAAGGCGAGGACGCGGACGACCTGCTCGCCGCGAACCGTCTGGCGGGCGGCATCGTGTTCTCCTCCGCCGGCGTGCCGTTCATGCTGGCCGGCGAGGAATTCGCACGCACCAAGCAGGGCTGCTCCGATTCCTTCTCCAGCCCGGCAGAGCTCAACAAGCTGGACTGGCGCCGTGCGCAGCGTTTCTCGTCGCTGGTCGACCACTACGCGCGGCTGATCCGCCTGCGCCGCGACAATCCCGCCTATTTCGGCGGCGCCCGCATCACGGTGCCCCGCGAGGACGACGTCGTCGTCTTCCGTCTGGGAGACGATTGCATCGCCATCAATCCGAGCCATGACGAGCGCACGCAGCCGACGATGGACCTGGAGGTCAACGGCCCCTACCATGAGGTGTCGCGCATCGCGCCGGATGTGTGGGATTGCGTGTACTGCTCCGTCGACGGCGGGATTCCGCAGTCGGAGAATCGACAGCTGCCGTTGCCGCCGATGAGCTTGACCGTGTGGCGCCGCCAGCGCAAGTGATATCGGCCTGATGGCCCGCCAGTGACATCGCGACTGGCGGGCCATCGTCGTTTTCGGGACTATAGTCGGTCCAAACATGAAAAATACGAAGGAGTTTCCATGAAACAGCCGTCTGCCCGCGGATTGTCCGATTTCCGCCTGAAGATCATCGGCGCAGCGCTGATACTGGTCGCTTTGGCCGGAAGTCTTGCGATTCCCGCCGACGCAAATGTCGCCGCGCTGGCGCAATCCGATATGACCAGTCTGACGATCGCGGTGCTCTCCGAGATCGTGTCGTGGGTGGCCGTGCCGATATACGCGTGGGTGACCGTGGAAGGGTATACGCATACGCGCAACGTCTGGATGTACGCGCTGCGGCTGCTGGCGCTGGCCGTGATATGCGAGGTGCCGTACGATCTGGCCACGTTCGGCATGCCGTTGGATTGGTCGTCGCAGAATCCCGTGTTCGCGTTGGCCGCTTCCGTCGTGGTGCTTGGGCTTGTCGATTCGTGCCGCGCGCTGGCGTCCCGCGGCGCGCGTGTGGCGATCAGCATCGTCGTGGTGCTGTGCGGCGTGCTGTGGATGACCGTGGGCTGCGTCGGCGTGCGCCAGCAGTTGATGAACATCGGCGTTCTGACGCTTGCGCTGACGCTGATCTTCCGTCTGATGGCGGATCGCGAGAACACGATGATGTTTACGGCCGCGCTGCTGTGCGCCTGCTTCTTCATCATTCCTTCGTTCGGCGTGGCCGTCCTGCATTTCCGCAACGGCGAGCTCGGGTATTCGCGGCCTTGGGTGAAGTGGGCGATGTATGCGGTGTATCCGGCGATGCTGCTGATCTTCGCCGTGGCGCCTGCCCTTCCGTAGCGCCCCGCGATTTTTCGGATACGGCGTGCGCGCCATGCTCCGCACGCCGTATTGCAAACGTTTGCAATACGATATATCATAAAAGCACTGATGCGATTGCCACGGCTACGCCAACGATGGCAGACCTGAGACACAGCGCATCATCGGCAACGCGTTCTTCCAGAATCGCACCACAACACCGGATATAAGGAGACCCCATGGCAACGACCGACGTTCCAGACTCCACCACCGTCATGCAGGAAAGCCCCGAAAGGCTGGCCCGACCGCTGATTCGCCTTGCCAAGGCGAACGGCATCGCGACGTCATATATCGACCAGGTCGGCACCTACGTCGAGATCGAAGACGATGTGCTCGTCTCCGTGCTCGCCGCGCTCGGCGTGGACGCTTCCGACGACGACGCCATCGAACGTTCCTACGCCGCCACGCTGCAGGCGCATGACGATACGCTTGTGCCGCCGACCATCGTCAAGTTCATCGGCGTTCCCGGAGAAACGCCCATCCGCTCGCACGGCGCGGCGGTCACCGCGACCATCACGCTGGAGGACGGCGGCGAATACGCCGGCGACCTCGACGGCTGCATCACCATGCCGGACGAGGACGACGCCCGCGGCGCGGCCACGCTTGCACTGCCCGACGATCTGCCCATGGGCTACCATGTCCTGCACGTCGTCACCGTCGGAGAGGCCGGCGAACCCCGCACCGCCGACGCGACCATCCTGTGCGCCCCGGCTCGCATCGAGCTGCCGCCGGCGGTCGCCGAACGCCAGCGCTGGGGTTGGATGACGCAGATGTATTCCGTGCGCTCCCGCGAATCCTGGGGCGTGGGCGACTACGGCGACCTGCGCCGCCTCGCCGCGGACGCCGGCCGCGAATCCGGCGCCGATTTCATGCTGATCAACCCGATTCACGCCTGCGCGCCGATTCCGCCGCTGGAACCGTCCCCGTATCTGCCGGAATCCCGTCGTTTCCTCAACGCCACATACATTCGGCCGCAGGACATCGCCGAATACGCCGAACTCACCCCCGAACTGCGCGAAGAGGTCGAAGCGCTGCACGACAGCGTCGCCGCAAGGAACGACGACCCCGATCCGCTCGACATCAACGCTTCATGGACCGCGAAACGTCAGGCGCTGCGCATCATCTTCGACCAGCCGCGCAGTGCGGAGCGCGAAGCCTCATTCACCACGTTCAAGCAGCAGGCCGGCCCCGATCTCGATGCGTTCGCCGCATGGTCGGTGGCCTTCGAGGTATGGGGCGCGCCGTGGGAGCCGGAGCATCCATGGATCTCCACCACGAATCGAGAATCCCCGGAAGTCGCGCAGCTGCTGCAGGACCATGCCGACCTGGCCGAATTCACGCGCTGGCTGCAGTGGATCGCCGACGAGCAGGTGGTCGCGGCGCAGCAGGCCGCCAGGGATTCCGGCATGACGCTCGGCCTGATGCAGGACATGGCGGTGGGCGTGCACGCACTCGGCGTGGACGCCTGGTGGAATCCGGAACGTTTCGCCGTCGGTTCGGTCACCGTCGGATGCCCGCCGGACTTCTACAACCAGCAGGGCCAGGATTGGGGGCAGCCGCCGTTCAATCCGAACTATCTGGAAGCGACCGGCTACGCCGTCTACCGCGATATGGTGCACACCATGTTCTCGCATGCCGGCGCGATCCGCATCGACCATATTCTGGGCCTGTTCCGCCTGTGGTGGATCCCGCAGGGCAAGGGCGCGCGCGGCGGCGCATACGTGGCGTACAACCATGACGCGATGCTTGCGGTGCTCACCATCGAAGCGACGCGTGCCGGCGGCCTGGTCATCGGCGAGGATCTGGGCACCGTTCCGGAATACGTGTCGAAGGTGCTGGCCGAGCATGGCGTGCTGGGCACGGTGGTGGAATGGTTCGCCCGCGTGGACGACTCCCCCAACGCCGGCGACCCGTACGCGGCCCCGTCCACATACCGCAAGTACGCGATGGCTTCCGTCACCACGCATGACCTGCCGCCGACCGCGGGATACCTGCAGTTCGAGCATGTGAAGCTGCGCGAACAGCTGCATCTGCTGACCGGCCCGGTGGAGGAGTTCCAGGCGTCCGCGAGCGCGGAACGCCAGGCGATGATCGACCGTCTGGCCGAAGGCGGCTATATCAGCGCCGAAATCGCGGCCGACGTCGACCATCATGTGCAGGAGGTCGTCGAAGCGATGCATGCGATGCTGCTGGATGCGCCGTCCGTTTTGGCGCAGGCCGCACTGGTGGATGGCGTCGGCGAATCCCGTTCGCAGAACCAGCCGGGCACCAGCTGGGCATACCCGAACTGGCGCATTCCGCTGGCCGACGAGCACGGCCATGTCGTGCACACCGACGAAGTGTTCAAACTGCCTCGCGTCAAGTCGCTGGCGGCCGTCATGAACGGTCAGAGCGACTGAGATTCAAGGCGGCGCCCGCCGACGACGTCGGCTGCCGGCAGGCGCCGCCGCAACGATACTGCAAGCAATGCCGCAACAGGAAAGGACAACGATGACGGCCAACAATCTTCATGATGATTGGTGGAAGCAGGCGGTGGTCTACCAGATCTATCCGCGCAGCTTCAAGGATGTGAATGGCGACGGTCTGGGCGATATCGCCGGCGTCACCGAGAAAATGGATTACCTGCATGATCTGGGCGTGGACGCGATCTGGCTGTCGCCGTTCTATCCGTCTGATTTGGCCGACGGCGGCTATGACGTCATCGACTATCGCAATGTCGACCCGCGCTTGGGCACGATGGATGATTTCGACCGTATGGCCGAAGCCGCGCATGAGGCCGGCATCAAGGTCATCGTCGACATCGTGCCGAACCATACGGCCGACCGCCATGAGATGTTCCTGCAGGCGCTGCGCGACGGCCGCGGCTCCGCCGCACGCGACCGCTATATTTTCCGCGAGGGCCGCGGCGAGCACGGCGAGTTGCCGCCGAACGACTGGCAATCGCTGTTCGGCGGCCCCGCATGGGAGCGTGTGGAGGACGGCCAGTGGTATCTGCACATGTTCGCCAAGGAACAGCCGGACCTGAATTGGAAGAATCCTGACGTGCATGAGGAGTTCAAGCGCACGCTGCGTTTCTGGAGCGATCACGGCACGGACGGGTTCCGCATCGACGTGGCGCATGGCCTGGCCAAGGACCTCGACAGCACGCCGCTTGACCGGATGGATCCGTTCGCAGTGCAGAACGGATTGTGCCACGACGGTTCCAGCCCGCTGTGGGACCGTCCGGAGGTCCACGACATCTACAAGGAATGGCGTGAGATCTTCAACGAGTATGATCCGCCGCGTTTCGCCGTGGGCGAGGCCTGGGTCGTGCCGGAGCATCAGCATTTGTACGCGTCCACTTCGGAGTTGGGCCAGGTCTTCAATTTCGAGTTCGCCAAGGCGAACTGGGCCGCCGACGAGTTCCGCACGGCCATCGCCGAAGGCTTGGAATCCGCCGAACAGACCGGCGATTCGACGACGACGTGGGTGATGAACAATCATGATGTCCCGCGTAGCCCTTCACGGTACGGCCTGCCGCAGGTCAAGACGCCGGGCACCCATCAGCTCGTGCATGATTGGCTGCTGCGCGACGGCGGCAGCTACATCGAGGACCGCGAGTTGGGAACACGCCGCGCCCGCGCCGCCGTTGTGATGGAGCTGGGCCTGCCGGGCTCCGTGTACATCTATCAGGGCGAGGAATTGGGCCTGTTTGAGGTCGCCGATATTCCGTGGGATCGTTTGGAGGATCCGACGCCGTTCAATACGCTGCGCAATTTCACGGATAAGGGCCGTGACGGCTGCCGCGTGCCGATGCCGTGGGTGGCCGGCGATGAGCCGAAGCCCGCTTCGTGGAACGCGCGTTTCGGCGAAGGCGCTTCGTTCGGATTCTCCCCTGCCGTGCGCACCGATGGCACGCCGTCCGCGGATCCGCATCTGCCGCAGCCGCTGTGGTTCAAGGATTATGCCGCCGACGTGGAGGGGGCCGATCCGCAGTCGATGCTGTCGCTGTATCGTAAGGCCCTGCGCATCCGTCAGAATGATTTGACCGCGACCGGCGCGCACACCTGCACGATGCTGGACGCCGGCGATGACGTCATCGCGTATTCGCGCGTCATGCAGGACGGCCGCACATTCGTGTCATATACGAATTTCGGCGCCTCCGATATGCCGCTGCCGGAAGGCGAAATCCTGCTGTCTTCCGTCGAATTGCATGACGGCATGCTGCCGCAGGACGCCTCCGTCTGGATCGCCCGCTGACAGTCCGCAGCAAATTGTGACGATCCGCAGCAATCCGCCGAACAATCGGATACGTCCGAATAATTGAACACCATCACCATGGGGCGCCGTCAAGTCCGTCAGTCCGCTGATTCGCCGATCCGCAGACGCACTGATTTGACGGCGCCCCATCATGCGGGCCCCGTACTGTTGTTCGTTTTCAGTTATCTCAATTCGGCAGCCCTGTTTTCAATGTCGAAACCGCACGGATTCACATATTCCAATGTTCGATGACATTGTCGCCTTTATACTGCGTCAACACGCAGTAATGCGCGGTGTCAAGTCGGAACAGACGGCCGTACAGCGGATCGACGCCCAGCCACTGCGTCGCCAGTATGCGCAGCACGTGCGCGTGCGCCACGAGCAACACGTCATGCCCTTCGTTGAGCAGCGGCAGCACGTGCTCGATGACGTCACGCGTGCGGTTCGCCACGTCCTGCACGGTTTCTCCCGCACCATTATGCACGGGGACGCGTTCCCCGTTGGGCAGGGTCTCCTCCCAATCGCCTTCCATCACCGGTTCCAGCGCTTGCGGCCCGTACGACCACACATCCCAATCCAAGCCGCTCATCTGCCTGATCCGACCGCGTGTACGGCCTTCTGCGCGGCCGTAATCCCATTCCGCAATGCCGTCGAGGATTTGGTGGGTGCCGTATCCCGCCAATGCCGCGGTCTGGCGCGCACGGCGCAGAGGACTGGCGAATACGCAGCCCGGCGCGAATCCTTCCGGAAATGCTTCGCGCAAGCGTATGCCGGCGTCAATGGCCTGATGCTCGCCCACTTGGGTCAGTGGAATATCCGTTCGACCGGTATACTGCCCGGATTCGCTCCAGACGGTCTGTCCATGGCGCAGCAGGACCAGGCGTCCTTGCTTTCCCGCCGTAGTGGAGGCTTCGTTGCTTCCTGGGTTCGTTTGAATCATATCGTTTACTTTAGTAGACCTCCGTCGGTTTCATGCGACGATTGCCTAAGAATTTGGCGCGTCTGTCGCGTCCGTATCGGCGATTGACGCCGGCTTGCCCTTATTCCGGACTCGTGCTTACTTGGTCTGGCTTATTCCTGCTTATTCCTGACTTTTTCTAGCTTATTTCTGGCTTATCCTGCTTATTCTGACTTATCCCGGCTTATCCTGACTCATCCCGGCCCGTTGCGATCCGTGCGGTCTGTCCGCCACGTTTTGTCCGCCACCTTTTGACCGGTTTCGGCATATTCCATCCCGCCCCGGTTTGCCCCGATTTGCCCCGATTTGCGATGCGCCTGTTCCCGCGGTTTCGATTACTATGGTTTCGTATGAGCAACATTCCTCAAAGTGACACCGGATACGAATATGAATCGTCGGCTGATCGCACCGTCGCCATGTTCCACGATATCGACCGGAAAGTGGACGCCTTGCGGGAGCAGCGCATCAATGATCCGGATTCTTTGGGCGATAAGATCTTCAAATTCGCCGCGCCCTCGCTTATCGGCCTCGCCGCCGGCAAGTTGTTTGAATTGGCGTGGAAGAAGGGCACAGCAGGCCGTCGCACGCGTAATGGCGGACAGGATACCTGGTTGATGGGATTGGCTTTTGCCGCATTGTCGGCAGCGTTCGGCGCAGTCGTATCGCAGCTGTCGGACCAAGCGTCAAAAGCCATCGTCGATTCGCTGCATCGCCGTCGATTGAAGAAAGGCTGACTGGAATCGCAGCCGGACTGAAAAGCCCGGACAGTCAGAAAAGCCTGCTGCATAAAGCCTGGTTGAAGCTGCCTGAAGCCTGCTGAAGGCAGCTGCGGCCGTTTTTGGGGGCGACCGCGTATTGTGATCGCCTGATTGCGTTTGCTGATTTCAGGATATAGGCCTGCAGTCACAGGCCTATCCGATTCAGGTCCGTCGACATATGGCCATCGGCTTGGGGCTATTCGTTTTATGGCCATCGGTTAATGACTATCAGCTGATGCCTATTGGCTTGTGGCTATCGATGGCGGGGCTTGTATCCTTTTTTGCGAGAATGCGGTTTGATCTGCTGATTCAACGGAACATGACGATAGCTGTCGGCCGGATCGCGATGCGTCAGATGCCAGCTGCCGCAATATTCACACCGGTACACCCATAGTTCAACGCCGCGTTCGCGCAGACTCTGATCTGCGCCTCGCAGCGCCTGTGCCTTGTCGTGGTACATGATCTTATTCGACTCGGTGCAGCGTTTAGGCGTGAAATAATGCATACCGCAATCCTACAATCCGTAATCCCCGTACTTTTCTTCCGCTCCCGGGCGACCAAGCCGCCCTCATGCTGACGTTTTTGACCGCGACACGCCGCTGGGAGCGGTCGAAACCGTCAGAGGAGGCGGCCGCGTACCGAACGCAGGCCCGTCCCCTGACGTTTTTGGCCGCTGTCATCGGCGTGTCCCGGTCGGAACCGTCAATCCGACGGGTCGTACGCCGGCTCCCACCCGGCCGGCATCCCCTCCCTGACGCTTTTGACCGCATCCAACGGCGTGTCGCGGGCAAAACCGTCAGAGGAGACAACCGCGTACCGGCACGCAGGCCCGTCCCCTTGACGGTTTCGACCGCGACACGCCGCCGGGTGCGGGCAAAACCGTCAGAGAAGGCAGCCGCGTACCGAGCCCCGACACGTCCCCTGACACATTCGGCCACTGTCATCGGCGTGTCCCGGCCGGAACCGTCAACGGGAAGCCCCCCTCCGGGGAGACCGAACGGGCCGGGAAACCGTCAAAGCCCCCGGGGGAAACAAACAAAAAAGGGCCGGCCCCCAACGGGACCGGCCCCCAAAAGAACAATGCGGCGGCGCGCTACTCTCCCACACCCTCTCGAGTGCAGTACCATCGCCGTGCCAGGGCTTAGCTTCCGGGTTCGGAATGGGACCGGGCGTCTCCCCTGGGCCAAGGCCACCGCAAAACCACACGAACACACCCCACAAAAGGGGTGCGGCATGGACCGTGACGGTCCGGGAACCGGA
>NZ_JBKEUV010000008.1:0-125308 GCF_056356755.1 Bifidobacterium sp. LH_449 | reverse complement strand
GCGATCCAGAACCTGGTGGTCACGGGTTCCCTGGTCACGATCGTTCCGTTGGTGGTCGCGTTCCTGTTGTTGCAGCGGTATTGGCAGTCCGGCCTGGCCGCAGGCGCAGTCAAGGAGTAATGTGCACGATAATGGAACGCTGGATATAAAGGAGCTATCATGAGACGACCGTTCAAATGGCCGGCGCTGCTGACGGCCGACGGCAAGGGCATCGCCTACGGCGGCGACTACAACCCGGACCAGTGGCCCGAGGAAGTGTGGGACGACGACATCCGCCTGATGAACAGAGCCGGCGTCAACACCGTCGCCCTCGGCATCTTCAGCTGGAGCCGCATCCAGCCGAAGGAGGACGAATGGGATTTCGACTGGCTCGACCGCATCATCGACAAGCTCGGCAAGGCCGGCATCGCCGTCGACCTGGCATCAGCCACGGCCAGCGCGCCGATGTGGCTGTATGAAACGCATCCCGAAGTCCTGCCGCGCGACCGCTACGGCCATGTCATCAACCCGGGCTCACGCCAGTCGTGGCGTCCGACCAGCCCGGTGTTCAAGGAATACGCGCTGGCCATGTGCCGTCGCCTCGCCGAACGCTACGGCGACAATCCGTACGTGACCGCATGGCATATGGGCAACGAGTACGGCTGGAACAACCGCTACGACTATTCCGACGATGCGCTGCACGCGTTCCGCGCCTGGTGCGAACGCAAATACGGCGATATCGACGCGTTGAACCGGGCCTGGGGCACCGCCTTCTGGTCGCAGCACGTGAACGATTTCAACGAAGTGCTGCTGCCATACCATATGGGCGGCGATTCGATGGTCAATCCCGCGCAGCGGCTCGACTTCGAACGATTCGGCAACGACATGCTCAAGGATTTCTACTGCGCCGAACGCGACGCGATCGCCGAAATCTGCCCGGACAAGCCGTTCACGACGAATTTCATGGTGTCGACGGACCAGTGCGTGATGAACTACCCGCAGTGGGCCGACGAAGTGGATTTCGTATCCAACGACCACTACTTCCACGAAGGCGAATCGCATGTCGACGAGCTGGTCTGCTCGGATGCGCTCATGGATTCCATGTCGCTCGGCAAGCCGTGGTATGTGATGGAACATTCCACGTCCGCCGTGCAGTGGAAGCCGCTGAACGCCCGCAAGCGCAACGGCGAACTGCTGCGCGACTCGCTGGCTCATGTGGCGATGGGCGCGGACGCCGTCTGCTTCTTCCAATGGCGGCAGTCGGCGTCGGGCGCGGAAGCGTTCCATTCCTCGATGGTGCCGCATGCGGGCGAGGACTCCAGACTGTTCCGCGACGTATGCGATTTGGGCGCGGCGTTGCGGGCGCTGTCCGCCGCCGGCCTTCCAGGCTCCGAATTGGAACGCGGCGATACGGCGATCCTGTTCGACGCGGAATCGGAGTGGGCGACGCGCAGCGAAACGCTGCCCAGCATGAAGCTGAATCATTGGCATGACGTACGCGACTGGTATCGCGCATTCCTTGACGCGGGCCAACGCGCCGACCTTGTGCCGTTGGGCTACGATTGGAGCGGCTACAGCACGATCGTGCTGCCGACGGTGTTGATACTGTCGGATGATGATGTGCGCAGAATCGCCGATTTTACTCGCGCAGGCGGCCGTGTCGTCATCGGTTATGCGACAGGTCTGATCGATCGTGATTTCCGCACATGGCTCGGCGGATATCCGGGTGCCGGCAACGGATTGCTGCGCGACATGTTGGGAGTCCGCAGCGAAGAATTCAATATTCTCGGCGATGCCATGGAAGGTGAACCCAACCAGATCAGCCTATCCGACGGCAGTGTGACATCACTGTGGCAAAACGACGTCACATCGGTCGCCGGTGACACCAGCATCATCGCCACCTATCAAGGCGATGCCGCAGCGGAATGGGAATTGGACGGTGTGCCCGCAATCACCAGCCACCCATATGGTGAAGGCACCGCATATTATGTCGGCTGCGATCTGACCCGTGACGGCATGACGCGATTCATCAACAGCGAATTGACAGGCCGGTCGGATACCGCGAACGATTGCGACCCGCATGTCATCCACACCGTCCGCCGCGCCGCCGACACGCGATTCGACTGCTACATCAACCGTTCCGACGACACCGTAACCGTGCGTGCGGCCGGCGAAACCGTCATCGCCCATCGTTGCGGGCATCAAGACGGCAATAGCGGTGACGGCACGGCATACACGTTGCGACGCAACGCTATTCTGATTATCAAAGCCGCGCAATAGTCGTGCGGCAATGAACGTCAGATAAAGGAAGTCGCAAAACAGTCATGGAAGAGGGCAAAGCGTCCAAAAAGCGCGTCACGTTGCGTGACGTCGCCCAAGAGGCCGGAGTCTCGTTGAAAACCGCGTCGAACGTCATCAACGGGACCGGCCGCATGAGCGGCGACACACGCAAAAAAGTCCAAGACGTCATCGAACGGCTCGGATATCGCGTCAACGTTGCGGCACGCAACCTCAACCGTGGCAAAACCGGCGCCATCACACTCGCAGTCCCGACGCTGACCGCACCATACCTGGCGGAATTGGCCAATCGAATCATCGACGAAGCCCGCCGCCAGGACTATCAGGTGTACGTCGTCACCTACAACGAGTGGTCAAGGCAGGACGCGCGCAAACTCCTGCAATCCTTCAACGCCACCGTATGCGATGGCCTGATCTTCTCCATGAGCGAGGTCGTCGACATCAGTCCCGGCGACCTCGACGTGGACTTCCCGCTCGTCGTCGTGGGCGCCCGCACCACATGGGACAAAGCGGACCACATCACCCCCGACGACATCCAGGCCGCGCATGATGCCACGCAATTCCTTTTCGAACACGGCTCGCAGCATGTCGCCGTGATCGGCGTGCGCGGCGAATACGACGCCGACGCGCTCAGCAAAGCAGTGGAAGGCAACGCCGAACTGCGGCTGCGCGGCATCATCTCGGCCTACCGCGAGCAAGGATGGGAGCTCGACCCCAAACTCGTGGGCGTCACCGGGCAGGATTGGAGCATCGGAGCGGGAGCCAAAGCCACCCAGCGCATCATCGACTCCGGCGTACCGCTCGACGGCATCGTGGCCCTGAACGACCAACTCGCCATCGGCGCGGTCTCCGCGCTCACCGCCTCCGGCATCAGCATCCCGGAACAGGTGCAGGTCATCGGCTTCGACGACATCGAAGAGGCCGCCTACCTGCAGATTCCCCTCACCACCATGGACTCGTGCCTCGAATGGACCAGCCGCAGCGCGGTCGACCGCATCATCCGACGCATCCAAGGCGAACAGCTCAGCCCCGAACTCATCGAATGCACCTCGCACGTCATCGCACGGCAGACCACCCGATAGCGCAGAACACCCGGCAAGCCGCATCACCCGCTAAGCTGAAAGGTAGCGAACACGACAACGCCACCGACAGTGGCAGACAGCAAGGAGCGGCCATGAACGACCCGGCAACAGCAATCCCAGCCATCACGCTCAACGACGGCAACACCATCCCGCAGATCGGCCTCGGCGTACTGCGCATCGACGACGAAGGCGTCACCCCGGTCGTCGAAAACGCCATCACGGCAGGATACCGACACATCGACGGCGCCGCAGGCTACAACAACGAAGGCGGCGTCGGCCGAGCGCTCGCCAACCTCGGCTACAACACCGGCGAACAACGCGAAACCATCTGGGTCACCACCAAACTGCGCGACTCCGAACAGGGATACGATTCCGCGCTCGCCGCGTTCGACCGTCAGATCGGCCTGCTGCAGCTGGACTACGTGGACATGTACATGATCCACTGGCCGACCCCGTTCGACTGGCGGTCGGGCGAAACCTGGAAGGCGTTCGCGCGCCTGCGCGAGGAAGGCCGTGTTCGTACCCTCGGCGTATGCAACTTCCTGCCCGAACATCTGGAACGCCTGCATGAGGAGACCGGCGAATATCCGGCGGTCAACCAGATCGAACTGCACCCCACCTGGCAGCAGCGCGAAGTCGTGGCATACTGCCGCGAGCATGGCATCGCAGTCGAAGCGTATTCGCCCATGGCGCGCGGCGCCGACCTGAGCGCCGGCGACGGGTTGATCGAACGCATCGCCGCCGCTCACGGCGTCAGCGTGGCGCAGGTGATCCTGCGCTGGCATATCGAGAACGGGACGATCATCATCCCGAAATCCGTGCATGCGGAACGTCAGAAGGAAAACCTCGACCTGTTCGGCTTCGCGCTGACCGCCGAAGAGCATGCCGCCATCGATGCGCTCGACGGGCCGACCCGCGCCGGCCATGATCCGATGACCTTCTCCTACGCCTGATTCCACGGCGTGCCATAAGGCCTGCATATGACAGAACGACGACGCAATTCGCCGCCGCGCCGGCGGAACGGACGCGCCGGCACGCGTACGGGCAGAACGCGTGCCGGCGGGGCGCGTCCTGGCGGCACGCGCTTCCCGCGACGTGTATTCACCGCCGCCAATCCGCTGGAACGAATACTGATCCTCGCCATCCTCGCCGTGATCGTCGGCATATTCTCAGGCGTCATACTGCCCGAACTCAGCCCCACCATCGGCGAAATCACCGGCGAATACACTGCGACCGGCACTGCGGCGGAAACGTTGGAACGGCTCGCCGTCAACGACGCTCCCGATTCTTCCGGCTATGATCGCGACGCCTTCGACTACCGCGGCACCGACGATGACGGCAACGGCTGCGACGTGCGCGACGACGTGCTCGCCCGCGACCTGACCGACGTGTCCTACACCACGGCGGGAGGCTGCGTCGTCGCATCCGGCACGCTGCAGGACCCGTACACCGCGCAGACCATCGAATTCACGCGCGGCCGCGATACCAGTTCGCTCGTGCAGATCGACCATGTGGTCGCATTGGAGAACGCGTGGCAGTCGGGCGCACGCGACTGGGACGCGGCCAAACGCCAGCGATTCGGCAACGACATGTACAATCTGCTCGCCGTGGACGGGCCCGCCAATCAGGAGAAAGGCTCCGCGTCCGCCGCGTACTGGCTGCCGACCAACGGCGACTACCGCTGCGAATACGTGGCGCGGCAGATCGGCGTGAAAGACAAGTACGGTCTGAGCGTCACCAGCCAGGAGAAGCGTGCGATGCTGGGCGTCCTGCACGGATGCCCCGCGCAGGAAATACCGGCGGAATAAACGCGCGATAGGGTGGAGCCATGAGTGAGAAGCATGGGCATGACGAAGGCGGCATGCAGGCGGTCGGAAGCTTGGTCGAGGCCGGTGGGGCCTCGGTTGGCGGGGCCTTGGCTGACGGGATGCGTTCTGATGGAACGCATCCTGACGGTACATATTCTGACGGCACGCCGGCAGCTGGCGGAACATTGCGGAACGCAGCGGCGGGCGATCCACGATCCGGCGAGAAGCACGACCATGCCATCGCCGGCATTCTGGGACCCGCGTTCGTGGCTGCCGTCGCATACGTCGACCCGGGCAATGTGGCCGCCAACATCACGTCCGGCGCGCGCTACGGCTATCTGCTCGCATGGGTGCTCGTATTGGCGAATCTGATGAGCGTGCTCATCCAATACCAGTCCGCGAAGCTCGGCGTCGTCACCGGCAAATCCCTGCCGCAGCTGCTCGGCGAACGCATGGGCAACGCCGGGCGATTCATGTTCTTCATGCAGGCCGAGGTGATCGCCATCGCCACCGACCTTGCGGAGGTGATCGGCGGCGCGATCGCATTGCAGCTGCTGTTCGGACTGCCGTTGTTCTGGGGCGGCTGCATCGTCGGCGCCGTATCGACCGTGCTGCTGCTGTTGCAGGGCGGGCGTACGCACCGCATATTCGAGCGCATGATCATCGGCCTGCTGTTGGTGATCACGTTCGGATTCATCGCGGGATTGTTCATCGACCCGCCGGACGCGGCCGAATTCGTGGACGGTCTCATTCCTCGGTTCGACGGCGTGGATACCGTGCTGATGGCCTCGTCCATGCTGGGCGCGACGGTCATGCCGCACGCGATCTATCTGCATTCGACGCTGGTGAACGACCATTATGCGCCGGGGGAGAAGCGGCCCAGCATCCGACGGCAATTGCGCGCGGGCAAGATCGATGTGGTGTGGGCGCTGCTGATCGCCGGCATGGTGAATCTGTCGCTGCTCGTGCTGGCGGCGAATTCGCTGCACGGCATGAGCGGCACCGACACGATCGAAGGGGCGCAGCAGGCGATCCAAACGGTGTTGGGGCCTGCGGTCGGCATGGTTTTCTCCATCGGACTGCTGGCTTCCAGCCTGAGCTCGACCTCGGTGGGCACATACGCCGGTTCGGCGATCATGCGCGGATTGCTGCGATGGGAGCCGCCCATGTGGGCCTGTCGCGTGGTGACGCTGGTGCCCGCATTATGCGTGCTGTGGTTTGCGGGAAATCCGACGCAGGCGCTGATCGTAGGGCAGGTGATCCTGTCGGTCGGCATTCCGTTCGCCGTGATTCCCCTGACCCGCTACACGCATGATCGCGAACTGATGGGCGAATACGCGGACGGCCCGTTCAAGCACGCCCTGTGCATCGCCGTGACCGCGCTGGTGGTGGCGCTGAACGTCGCGCTGATTGTTCTAACGCTTCTCGGTAAAGCGTGAAAACAAGGTCCAGGCGGTAGCGTGCTGGAGCCGGGCTGGAATGCTGTGGAAGCGTATCGGCTTAGTCAGACTCCCGCATATCGGTCGAATTCCGCGCCGGTCATTACCCGTACGTCTTTGAAAAAGATTCCCCGCAGCGGCGCAAGAACGTCTGCGATGTTATCCATGGGATCGGTGCTGCCCGCTTTCTGGTTGAGCTGCCGGCGGATGTTGTCCTGAGATCTTCCGACATGGATGAAGGCAAGGTTGTTTTTGGCTTTTGATGGAAGAACTTCTGTGATGTCGGTAAGCATCGACAGACTGTCCATTACTTTGATGCGAATATCCTTCGAATTGACGTTGTTGGAATCGCCGTTTTTGAATTCCGCCAAAATGACATCGTCGCCGTCAACATACACTGCGTCAACGGATTTCAATGTTTGAGTGTTGGCCCTGAACTGCCGAAGATATTCCACTTTGACATTGTCATAATCATAGGCGTCTCGCCGGGAATCGCATAGATATTGGCCATGCGCGTCATCGTATGATGTCTTTTTGCAAGTTGCTGCGGCAACGCTTGAACATCGGGCTTGTAACGATTGCGTCAGATGGCGTTGGACGTGGCTTAGCATTCATCGTTATCTCCGAACGGTTCCGGTGAGCCGGCCTCGTTTGCGGGTGCTTTTGCGGGTGCCTTTGGGATGCCGCATCTTGCGCTACACCGCCGTCTTACGTTGCTGTGCGTTGCTGTGCTTCGTCTTGCTTTGCGTTCGCTGCCTTGTGTCACATCGCCGTCTTGCGTTGCGTTGCCTTGCGTTGCCTTGCGTCACTTTGCCGTCTTGCGTCGCGTTGCGTTTCGTGCTGCCGAGTCGGCCGATTCTTCCATCCGCTTTGGCTGATTGTTCCACCCGTTGAGCATGCGCATTCATGCTACTGGCGTGCGCAGTTGCTGGCGTGCGCAGTTGCTGGCACCCGCACAATGTGTATGTGGCACCCGCACAATGTGTATGTGCTACCCACACATTGTGCGTCGCCTCGCCGGTTTACGCACATTGTGCCTTATCCGGAATGCGGGACTGTCGTCTCGTATTACCTTTTCGTACGATGACCAGTATCGGTGGCAGGCCGGTGCGACGCCTCTCTCGTTATCCCTCCCGATCGAGAAGGGGGATTTTTTCGATGACCGACCGGCGGTTTTTGGATGCGCTGGTTTCCGAGTCTATGGAATCGCGTGAAAACACGGCGCGTTTGCATAAGTCCGGGTCTGTGGATGCGTTTGATTTGCTGATGGCAGTCGGTTTGGATTCGTCCGGTGCACTGCGCTTGTCTGCCGATTCGACCATTCCGCAATGTGACGACCGCGTGTCTCCGATATCCGATGCGCAAATCGCCATGCGCCTTCGCGAGGCCGCTCCTTCGGGTCTTCAGCCGGCTACGGAGCAGGAACATTGGTCGGTTGCGGGTCGGCAGGGCAAAATTGCGTTGCTGCGGGAAAATGGTCAGTGGTATTCGGCTGAAGGTACGGCTCGGACCACGCATGTCATCAAGCCCGGGATTCCCGGTTTGCCGGATCAGGCGTTCGACGAGCATTTGCGTCGATTCGCGCAGCGTATGCATCTTGCCGAGGATGCCGTACTCGGAAGGTTTGCCGCATTGACACGCGCATTTGGCTTCCTCGGGATTCTCGTCTGGCTTCGGTGGGTGCTTTTTGCTTTCAGTGGGTGCTCGTTTGACGAGTTTTCCTACGCTGTTCCGTATTTTCCTTGAAGTATTTGTGGAAATCAGTGCCCACTGAACTCATAAAGCACCCACTGAATGCTTGTTGAGCCACAAAACGTCGCATTCGGCCCCCGCGTTTGCTGGAGACCCACATGTGCGCCGATATTCACCCTTATCCCACTTCAATTTCGCCATCGTTGGCGAGAAAATCCATAAGATTCAGATGCCGGATGCCGTCTCGTGAGGTCGGCAGCGGGTCGAGGGTGAACAGGTATTTGGGGCGGGAATCTCGGATATACCTAAAGGGACGGTATTCTCGTTCTTCCACCTCCGGCGCGGCAATTGTCTGCGACACTTGAATATAGGCGTACTGATTGTTTTTCCTGACGATGAAGTCGCATTCGAGTCTGCCGATTTTTCCGACGCTGACCGCGTACCCTTTGCTGCGAAGGTACGTGTACATAATGTTTTCCAGGGCTGGTCCGTAATTGGATTGAGTATTTGTGTTTCGGGCATAGTAGATGCCGAGATCGGCTAGGTAATATTTTTCTCCTCCCGATAGGGATTTACGCGATTTCAGGTCGAATCTGGGGCATCTGTAGATGATTTTCGCGTTTTCCAGCAGTCGCACGTATCGGGAAACTGTTCGTCGCTGCATGGGGGCGTGTTCTTTGGCCGTCATGTATTCGGCGATGTTGGTGAGATTGGTTGGTGCCGCGTAGTTGTTGATAACGTATGCTTGCACGCGGTCGAATGCATCCCGATCTTTGACGCGTTGCTGTTTCCTGACGTCTTTTTCGAAGATTTGCTGTACGACGTTTTCCACGTATGTTCGTTTGGCGTCTTCTGCGGTGTAGTCCAAGATTTTGGGGAATCCGCCGTAGGCGAGGTAGTGCAGGAATTCGTTTCGCATGTTGATTGGGGTCTCTTGCTTCTGCTGCATCATTTGCAGATATTCCGCGAAGGAGAGCGTGAACACTTCGATTTCGATGTAGCGTCCGGTGAGTTTGGTGGCTATTTCTCCGGAGAGTAGGTAGGAGTTGCTGCCGGTAAGGAAGATGGAGAATTTGCCGCTTTCTCGGTAGGCGTTGATGAGTGTTTCGAATCCGGTTATGTTTTGGATTTCGTCGAGAAGCAGGTATTGGGGTTGTGCTGCGCTCATGTGCGGTCGGATGAGCGCGTCGAGCTGTTCGGGTGTGGTGATGTTTTGCAGCCCATATTGATCGAGGTTGAAGTACAGAATGTTTTCTTGTGGCGTTCCTTGTGCCTTGAGTTCTTCGGCGATGGTTTGCAGAAGGCATGATTTGCCGCAGCGGCGTATGCCGGTGATGACTTTGATGAGCTCGCTGTCGTGATAGAAGGGGCGTAGCTTGGTCAGGTATTGTTCGCGGTGGAAAAGCATCATTGCACCTTTCGCAGGGTGTTTATTGACTCACTTTTGTAAATTTTAGCAAGAGTGAGTCAATAAGCTTCCGCTATCGACTCACTTTTGTAAAAAAATACAAATGTGGGTCAATAACCTCTCGTTATTGACCCACATGCCACTAAAGCCCCGCCATCAACAGCAGGCGTCTACATGGTATCGCCTCACACCGTGTGATCATGATGATGCGGCAGCACGTGCACGGTGTGCATGTGCGAGATGGCGCGGCGGGCCACGTCGTGCGAGGATCCCGCACCTTGGCCTTTCACTCCGAAGAACACGGTGAGCACCATGCCGAAGCAGATGACGGCGCTCACGCGCAGCGCCCACTGGATGCCGAACACGTTGGCCGCGATTGCCACGTCGGCCCCGCCGCCGAGATACGCCTGACGCAGCTGGGTGAACGTTTCCATCAGGATCACCAGAATTGGCGCGCCGACGGCGCCTGCAATCTGACGCACGGTATTGGTGACGGCTGATCCGGCGGACACGTCGCGCGGTTCCAGGCAATTGAGCGACCATGTGGTGATCGGCATCAGCACGAAGCCCATGCCGATCTGACGCGTGAACTGCCAGATCGACACCCACCAGATCCAGGACGTCATCGAAATGAGGCTCATCATGATGGTGCCGAACAGCAAGGTGATGGTGCCGGCCAGCGCGACGGGCCGCGCGCCGAATTTGTCGAGCACTTTGCCGCCGAAGAACTGGGCGATGCATTGGCCGAGCGCGCCCGGCAGCATGACCAGGCCGCTGATTGTGGCCGAATAGCCGCGGCAGTCTTGAATATACAGCGGCATGATGACGGTGATGGAGCTGAATGCGAAGAAGGAGAGCGCCGCCGTTACCGTGCCGATGGTGAAGCTGCGGTTGCGCAATACCATGAGATTGAGCAGCGGCGGCTGCGCGGCCCTGCCGCTGACAGCTTTGCCATTGCCAGCCTTGACGGCCCTGCTATTGGCCGCCTTACCATTGGCCACGGCGCCAGCCTCGCTGGCCTCGCCGGCCTCGCTGTTTACAGCCTCGAACTTCCGCTCCCCGTGAACCTGCCGCAGCACGAACCAGATGATGCCGATCAGGCCGATGAGCATCGGCACCCACACCATCGGGTGCGTGAACGCATACGATTCGATGTTGGTGAAGCCGAACATAAGGCCGCCGAAACCGAACACGGACAGGCCCACGGAGAAGAAATCGGCCTTCGCGTCGGGGTCGTTCGCGCCGAAGTTGCGCAGTCCGAACGCCGCCAGCACGAGTCCGATCATGCCGACGACGGTCAGGGTCAGGAAGATGGAGCGCCATCCGTTCAGATCGGTCTGCAAGCCACCCAGCGTCGGACCGATGGCGGGCGCGACGCTCATGGCCATGCCCACGGTGCCCATGGCCATGCCTCGACGGGAGAGCGGGTAGATGGAGAACACGGTGATCTGCAGAACCGGCCACATCACGCCGGTGCCCATGGCCTCGAGCGTACGACCAAGCAGCACGAGGATGAACGACGGGCTGAGCCATGCGAGCACGGATCCGATGGTGAACACAAGCATCGAGGTAATGACGATCTGCCTGGTGGAGAACCGTCGGGTGAGATAGGCGGTCAACGGCACCATGACTCCCATGACGAGCTGGAAGACCGAGGTGAGCCACTGGCCGGTGGTCACGGAGATGCCGAATTCGGAGACGATGGTCGGCAGTGCGGCGCTCAGCTGGAGCTGGGTGAAGTTTCCGACGAAGGTGATGAACGTGAGGATGGCGATCGAGACGAACGCGGCATGCGTCAGATGGCCGTCCTTATATGATTCCTCACGGGTGAGCGCGTGGGAGAGGCCTGTGGCGGTAGTTGTCCTGATCGTCTTGTCTTTCCTTCTTTGTGCGTTCTGCTTCACCGATTACGCCTTCTTCCGCGTTGTCGTTCCTACGATTTTGAGCAACCTATATATGGTACTCCCGGCAATGGTGAGATGTACCTGCGTGTTTTCCGTGTTGAATGCGGGAATCGAAACGTGATTGTTCCCTATATATTGTCTTTCGGTCTTCTACGATATACAAGAGGAGAAAATGTGACGGCCTGTCTTGCTGGTGGAGATGGGTTATGAATGTTTTTGCAACGGGAAGGCGGGAAATGGGCGGACGTGAATCACAACGGACCATGCGCCGGGCGGATGGGCCGTCGTCCTCGTCGGCGTCTGCGCGATTCGCGGAGTTGTATCAGAGCCGGTTGAGTCATGCGCAATATTGGCGTTTTTTCGTGAATCTGACGTTGATGCTATGTGATGCAGTCGTGTTTGTCATATGCGGCGCGGCTGTATTTCTCGTTCGGCATCAGAACATGCCCGGTATCGAGTCCGGCTTCGGTTTCACTGTGAATCCGGCCTTGTATTTGGTGATTGCGGCCATTTTGTTCATCTTTTGTCTGCGCTTCGCGGGCGTGTACCATCGACATGTGATGGGTGACGGATATCAGCTGAACATGCTGCTATTCAAAGGATCCGTTCAGGGATGGGTGGCGCTTTGCGCACTGAATTTCGTTCTGGCATTGGACTTTTCTCTGGAAACGTTGTCTTTGGCGGTCGTGTTGAACTGGATCTGTACGATGCTCGAGCGCGTCGTAGTCCGCGCCTTCATAACTCGGGGACGTCGCAAAGGCGCATATTCCTATGGGACCGTTATCGTGGGTTCTCCTGAAGGCATCGGACGAACCCTGCGTTTCCTATATAAGCGGGCGCAGCTGAACTATCGCCCCATCGCGGTGTGCCCGATACGCTTGAATTCCTCCGGGCATGTCGCAGCGGTGACGAATATGGATGAGGTCAGAAGGCAGCTTGCCGCAAACGGAGGGGCCGATCTGGATATCCTGCGTTATAAGGATACGCAGTTGGCCGGGAAAATGGTGGCTTGCGGCGCTCAGACTGTGATGGTGGCTGATGTTCTGCACCGCTTTTCCGACAATTTCAACGCTTTTTCGGTAAGAATGGAATCGTTGGGCATGGAGATCGCCCTGATTACGTCAGCCGCGGATACGGGAGGACATGAGACCACCGTGCGGACCATTCAAGGCACCACCGTTCTCACCCTGCGGCTACCGCAGTACACTCCGCATATTCGTTTCATAAAACGTGTGTTCGACCTTGTCATATCGATTCTGGCGGTCATGGTGTCGTTGATCGTCACGGTTCCGGTGGCCATCGCGATCAAGCTGACCGACGGCGGCCCCGTCTTCTACACGCAGGAGCGTATCGGTCTGCGTGGTAAGCCGTTCCGTATGATCAAATTTCGTTCCATGGTAGTCAATGCGGACGAGCTGAAAGCGAAACTGGCACAGCAGACGGGCCAGGAGGATCGGTTCATTTTCAAGATGAAGGACGATCCGCGCGTCACGAAGGTCGGCAAGTTCATTCGTCGATTCTCTATCGACGAATTGCCGCAATTTCTGAATGTGATCAAGGGCGACATGTCGGTGGTGGGTCCTCGTCCGCCTCTGCCGGAGGAATATGCCCGTTATAATCCGCTGTACGCTACACGCATGCTGGTCAAGCCTGGCATCACCGGTCCCTGGCAGGTTTCGGGCAGAAGCGATTTGAGCGCCGAGGAAAGCGAATCGTTGGACGTTTCATACGTGCAAAACTGGTCTATTCTAGGCGATATCGTTCTTATGCTCCGTACAGTGGGTGCGGTGCTGAGCCATAGGGGAGCCTACTGACAATGAGCGATGAGATTCATGGGCTTGCGGGTGCACGGTCTTTCCACGGCGGGAAGCATGATGCCGCATCCGTGATATCGGATGGACTGCATGATGTTGCGCATTCCGAGACGGTGAATCCCATCGTTCCCGATGCTGTTGCGGACTCCGCCTCATTCTTCGGTTCAAAGAACGGGCGCTCGGGGAAGCACGTCGGCGGCATGCGGCGGGCTTCACATAAACGCGGTCATGGAGCACGGCGGTCATCTCACCGGATCCGCAATGTGGTTTTGGCATTGTGTCTGTTCCTGCTGTGTTACACGGTGTACATGTGCGCGTCAGCATTGATCATCAAGCGGGAAGCGGCGGAGGCGCTGGCGGTTGCAAACGATATACCGCGCCAGCTGCAGGATTCCTTTACTGATGTTTCTGCAAAAGAGGAGCTGAAATCCTCTTTGGACACGTTGTCGGAGCATGTCGCCTCGATACAAGATCAGACTGAGAGTCCGGGGTGGGCTGTGTTGGAATGGCTCCCGTATTACGGGCATGATGTGAAATCCGTCCGGGATACGGTGAGAATACTTGACGATATCGGCGATAACGCACTTCCTCAGCTCCGTAATGCCCTGTCTTGCATGGACTATACGGACTTCGGCATTTCAGATGGGGTCGTCCGGCTACCTGGCCTAGGCGATGCATCCGTCTATTTGGATATGGCCGATTCGGCGATGACTGATGCCGATACGGAGCTTCAGCTGGTTGAAGAAACGCATATCGGACGATTGGACGAAGCCCTGTCGAGCATCAAAACACAAGTGAACAGTCTGGCCGAAGGCGTTGATCTTGTAACACGCTTCGCGCAAACAGCCCCATCGATGCTGGACTTGAACGGCGAACAGCCGCAGACTTATTTGGTTCTGGCGGAAAACAATTCTGAATTACGCGCCACGGGCGGGCTTCCTGGTGCTTGGGGTACTCTGACTGTTGCCGGTGGAGTGCTTTCCCTGTCGGATTTTGTGCCGGATACGTCTGTTAGCATCCAAGATGAATCTGTGATTTCGTTGACTTCCGAAGAAGTGAATCTTTATGGCGATGAGATGGGGCGTATTCCACATGATGTGAACATCACCCCTGATTTTCCGCGAGCTGCCCAAGCCGCGAAGGCCTTATGGGAAACCAGCTATCCGGAGCGTGCTGTTGATGGTGTGATTGCGCTGGATCCGGTTTTTTTACAGGACTTGCTGCAAGTGACCGGCAACGTGACTTTGTCTGATGGAAGAATTTTGGACGGTTCCAATACCGTGCAAACCCTTCTGCATGACGTGTATTTCGAATCTGACGATACTGATTGGCAAAATGAATTTTTTGCCGAAACGGCCCGGTCCGTTTTCGATAAAATCACGCATACGTCGAAGCTTGATTTGATGCAGATGATTCGTCAGACAGCGGCCTCAGTTGAGAATGGGCATTTTAAAATCTGGCATGAATCGTCGTCCATACAAAACGAACTGGAAGGCGCAACAATTTCCGGTACGCTGAGCGCCAGCGAATCACTTCCTGCAGTGGGGGTCTACTTCAATGATGCCGGGCAGTCGAAGATGGACTGGTATCTGAATAGAAACGTCACCGCGACGTTGCAGAGTGAGCAGGCGGACGGATCCCGTCTGTACGACGTGGATATTGAATTGTCAAATATGCTGTCGGAACAGGATGTCTCGTCGTTGCCTGCGTATGTATTGGGGGATGGCGTGGACGGACTGCAGTCGGGGGAGCTTGCGGTGAATATGTATTTATATGCGCCATATCGCGGCCGTCTGGTTGAATGGACGTTCCAGGACGACAGTGATTTTGATTTGCTGACTACGCATGACGGATTGACGGTCGGGGCCAAACGCATTGTGCTTCAGCCCGGGCAATCGTTGTCCATCCATGTCACGGTGCAGACGGCTGCGGCGCCAGTTCAGTCCGCACTTCAGGTCAGACAGACTCCATTGTTAAAAGAATGAGAGGATGCGGTGCAGGGATGTTTTTTGATGAGGGTATGTGGTGTATCGCATCCATAATATTGGTACGGGAACCGTAGAATAACGTACAATAAATCGATTCGTTCAATAGGATTGGAGAAGGACGTGACTATTGCTGATGCCCTTCGCATGTTGAAAAAACATGCGATTGCCGGTTTTGTCGTGTTGCTCGCTGTTTTGGGAGTCACTGCATACCTGACACAGACCGCTACACCGGAATATACCGCGACGCATGTGTCACTGAGTAACTCTGCAGGAGAGGCCGCTTCCGGCACGACTTCGAACCAGCTGTCGATTGCCTCCCGTCTTGTTACTACTTCATCGGTGTTGCAGCCTGTTATCGACGATCTTGGGCTTGACACCACGGTCAGTGGGTTGACGAAATTTCTTTCGGTCGCCACGACCAGTGATGGATTCCTGAATATTTCAGCAACTAATCCGGATCCCCGCGTGGCCGCGGACATCGCCAATTCCGTTTTTGCCAGCTTGAACAAACAGATCACCAATGACACTTATAGCAGCAGTAAGAGCGGGCTGTTGGATTCTCTGCATCTTTACACTGTGGAGGCGGCTCAGGCACCGGCATCCCCATCTTCTCCGAACTATCAAAAAATGTGGTTCATGGGATTGATCGCCGGCTTATTCACGGCCGTAATCGTTATTGCGCTTTGTGAAGTGTGTGATAAACGCGTCCGTAGTGTAGAAGACGTACAGCGATTGCTGCGAGTTCCGGTGTTGGCTTCTATAGCGCGTAACGATGCCTTTAAAGAGAACGGTTCCGTTATCATCTCCAATCCGAATAGTCGTGTTGCCGAAACGCTGCGCCGCTTGGCATTGAACCTGGCGTTCATCTCACCTGACCGTACAAGCACTTCCAATATCATCGTCGTTTCGTCGAGCGGACCTGCCGAGGGCAAAACGACGCTTGCTGTGAATCTTGCTGCTGCCATTGCGGAAAAAGGCGGACACGTTTTGCTGATTGATACGGATCTGCGTAAACCGTCCGTGGCGAAACGTTTGGGAATCAATGGCAAGGTTGGCTTGGCTCATGTGTTGACCGGGCAAGTTGAGCTGAACAAGGCGATCCAGAAGTATTGGAAGCCGAATTTTCATGTGCTTCCCGCCGGCGATCAGCGAACCAATCCTTCCATTCTGATTAATTCGAACGCAATGAAGGTTTTTTTGGAGGCTGCAGCCGGCAACTATGACACGGTGATCATTGACACGACCCCCATGAAAGTCGCGAACGATGCCGCGGTGTTTGCTCATCAAGGCGCGACGCTGCTTATGGTCGCTGGGCAGAACATTGCGGTGAAGAAGGATTTGAAGGAAGCCCGACTCGAGTTCGACATGATTGACGTCGAGCCCGCGGCTGCGGTGCTTAATCTGGAACATCACAGAAGGCATCTGAAAAAAGACCCCTATTATTACTATTATTCGGAGTCGAAATCTGAACGGCGTGCAGCGCAGTCAACGAAATCGGAACAGCCTGTCTCAGAAACCCCCCAAGAGGCTGCGGGGCGGTCTGATGCGTAAGACACGCCTGTTGCTGATACAGGAGGCCATGGGAGGGTGCGGACGACATGTGTCCGATCTGGTCTTAGGACTGGATCCAAACCAGTTCGATATCACCGTGGTGTACGGTACATCGCGCATCGATGATTATTATCGTGCGAAGCTGCCGGAAATGGCACGTCGAGCACGATTGATTCCCTGCCCTGACCTTGTGCGTGAAATCAGCCCGCGACATGAAATAAGGGCCTATAGAATGATGTCGCGTCTTATCCGGGAAATTAACCCCGATATTGTGCACTGCCACAGTTCGAAGGCGGGAGTCATCGGTCGAATCGCCGCGAAACGTCGTGGTGTGAAACGTATTTTCTATACGCCTCACGCGTATTCGTTCCAAGCTCCGGAATTCAGCGGGAAGAAACGTGTCGTTTTTTCGGCGGTGGAACGTTGGCTGAGCCGATATTGTACGACGCTTACGTTCAATGTGTCGCGGGGGGAACGTGAAGCGGCTCTTGCTGAACATCTTGATGATGAGCGGAAATTTAAAGTAGTCTATAACGGTATTGCTGATACACCGCTGCCATCAAAAGAACAGTCGCGTCATGCTCTGGGTCTGCCTCCGGATTCGTATGTGGTTGGAGTCGCCGCACGCTTGGTCGAGCAGAAGGATCCCATGACCTCGGTGGCGATTGCCGCTGAAATCATCAAAGCGGAACCATCCGCACACATGGTGTATGTCGGTGACGGGCCTTTCAAGACGCAGATGGAATCCTACTGTGCGCATGAAGGAATATCCAACAATGTGCATTTTCTTGGGTACCGTGCCGATGCGGATATGATTGTGTCGGCTTTTGATGTGTACCTGCTGACGTCTCTATATGAAGGTATGCCATATTCACTGGTCGAGTCGCTGCGGGCCGGTGTACCTATAGCTGCCACGGACGTTGCGGGAAATGATGAAGTCGTGCAGCCGGGCAGGAACGGTGTTCTGTTTCCCTGCCGCGATGTGGAAGCCGGAACGGAAGCAGTATTGGGATTGTTGCATAATCCGATGCCGTTGGAAAAAGTTCATGATACATATGCGGAACGTTTCACCGTTAATGACATGCTGGAGCATATCACGGCTTTGTACCAGCGAACTATCTAGAAGGGAAAGACCTGATGTTGGCGATCAAGTTATGGTACCGATTCACAGGCCTATTGCTGAAAATCGTGTACAAGGTGATATATGGCCGGCATATGACTTGGGGCAAAGGCTTCCACATGCGCAAGGGGTTCCAAGCCACGGTGGAGAACGGCGGCAGCATTGTATTGGGAAACAATGTCTTCTTCAATAACGGCTGTGCGCTGCACGCCCGTAAGCGTATCAGCATAGGCGACGAGACCATTTTCGGTGAGAACGTGCATGTCTACGACCATAACCATCGTTTCGCCGACCCGACCCGCGCCATAAAAGATCAAGGCTATAGTGAGGCTCCGGTGTCTATCGGCGCTCATTGCTGGATCGGGAGCAATGTGACCATCCTGAAAGGCAGCTACATCGGAGACAATACCGTCATCGGTGCGGGATGTGTGATCAGCGGTGACATTCCGTCGGATTCCGTGGTTCGCCCGGGCAATGGGCTGTCCATCACCCCGATTACACGAAAGGAATCCCCGATGAACTGTTCCAACGCCGCGGCATCATCTTCGTCCACTGGCATGCCGGAACGCGTGCTGGTGCTTGATACGGTGATGGACCGGGGCGGTGCGGAAACCATGATGATGAACTATCTGCGCCATATGGACCGATCGAAAGTCACCTATGATTTCCTGGTAAACCGTGACTACAGGGCCGCATATGAGGATGAAATCGAGCAGTTGGGCGGTCGCATTTACCGTATGTGCCCGATGTACCCGCAGTATTTCAGCCGGTACAAGAAGGAATTCAAGGCTTTTTTGCAGCACCATCCTGAGTATCGGATCATTCATTCGAATCTGGAGGAACGTAGCTATTTCGGTTTGCGTGTGGCGAAGGAGATGGGCGTGCCCGTGCGCATTGCCCATGCGCATAACCGACCGGTGGGCTTCGACTTGAAGTCCGTTTTCCGCGAGTATTTCCGTCTGCGTTTGCCGAAGTATACGACGCATATGTTCGCATGCGGCGAAGAGGCCGGCGATTGGCTGTTCGGCAGGAAGAACCATTCCCGTGTGATTCAGCAGCGTAATGCGATTGATACGGCACTGTACCGCTATGATGCCGAAACCGCTGCCGCCGTGCGCGCGGAATTCGGCGTGACCGACCCGAATACGCTGGTCGTAGGCCATGTCGGCCGTTTCTTCCCGCAGAAGAACCACACGTTCCTGATTGATATTTTCGCCGCGCTGCATAAGCGGCAGCCGAATAGCGTACTGTGGCTGGTCGGCGGCGGCGAACTGAACGACGAACTGAAGAACCAGATTCGTGAGAAGGTCGATCAGCTGGGGCTGCACGACGCGGTTCGTTTCTTCGGCGTGCGTTCGGACGTGAACCGCATCATGCAGGGCATGGATTGTTTCGTGCTGCCTAGCCTATACGAGGGACTGCCGGTAACGATGATTGAAGCACAGGCGTCCGGCCTGCCGTGCGTGATTTCCGATCGTGTTCCTTCGCAATGCGATGTGACCGGTACCGTGCAGATGGTTGCATTGAATGATTCGCCGGATCAGTGGGCTGCCGCCGTGCTGCGCCATGTACAGAAATTCGCGTCCCGTGACCGTGCCCTTGGCCTGGAGTCTGTTACCAATGCGGGCTTTGATATTACGGCTAATGCGCAGTGGCTGCAGAACTTTTATCTGGAAGTGTTGAAACGGTCCGGAAATGATGGCGGAAAGGCCTTTGCATGATTGCCATGCGAAGAAAACCTGCCGTACCGTTGACCCGCAGGGCGTTGCGGGTCAGACGTCATGCGATGGACGTCCGCAACAAGAGCGCGCTGCTTGTACTGATATTGCCGGTCATGGTGATCGCGAAGCTTATGGTCGCATTCTTTTTGCCGGCAAAGTATTTTTACGACAACAATCGTATTCTGGGCATGACCAATGTCACGCTCGGCCTTGCCGAGGTCTCTACCATGGATGAATGGGAGGGCAGTTATCGCGTCGCTTCCGATTTGTTCGCCAGTATCAATATCGGCAAATTGGATACCATATTGTCATGGTCGCTATGCTTGGGCGTATTATTCACGTTCCTGCTGATGTTCATGATGATTCGCGCCGATGCCCCGGACCTGTTCCAGTCGATATTCATTTTGGCTGCGGTGGGGTTGCTGAACATCTACATTTTCACCATCGGCAAGGATATCATCCAATTCGCTTTCTTCTTTGCAGTATACATCGTTCTGATGCTGCCGTTCGACAACACACTGCTCAAGATTCTTGGCAGCGCCGGCATTCTGTATTTTGAGAGCACGTTTTTCCGTGAATACTACATTCTGATCGCCGCGTTGATTCTGGCGGTGTATGTGGTTCTGTCGTGGTTCAAAAAGCGCGGTCGTATCGGTTTGGGCTCCTTGCTGGCTATCGGGGTTCTGCTGTTTGCGGTGATCTATGCTGCCATGCTGTCCGCTCAGATTCTGATGCCGGATGAATACAATCAGATGTTAGGACTGCGCGCAGGATACGATACTGCTTTTGGTGATAGCTCCGATTCGGCCACTATTATTTTGAATTGGATTCCGGGCGACGGCTTGCCGATATTCATGGTCAATTATGTCATTAACGCATTCCGCATGATGATTCCTATTGAGTTGGCATTGCGTGGCGTTTATTATTGGCCGTTTTTTATTTTTCAGTTGATGGTGACCTTGTATATGGTTCATCTGATCAGACAACTGAACCGTATCAATGAACCGGTGTTGTTTCTGGCATTATGCGTGTATTTGGGCTATGCGTTGGCATCGTTCATCTTCGAACCGGATTTCGGCTCATGGGTAAGGCATGAAACCGCCACATTTCCGGTGCTGCATTTACTGGTGTTGAATACATACCAGCGTATTCCTCTTACGCAGGAAGAACGCCGTTTGACGGAAGGACTGGTATGAAATCCCAGAGGACATCCATTGCATTCTTTTCCGGCGATATTACGCGGTCAGGCGGTACGGAAAATGTTTCGATTATGATTGCTAATGAACTGGTGAAAGAAGATTCGTTCATTATTTCTTTTATCAGTTTGTTTGAAGAATCGAATACGCCGTTTTTCGATATCGATGATCGAATCAACAGGTATACGGTATATTCCGTTCCCACGCACGGCATTCAACATTATTTTGATACCGTCTCAAGATTGAAACGATTGGTGATACAACATCATATCGAGATTCTTGTGGATATCGATGGCATTCTTGACATGTATTCATTGCCGCTGAAACGTGCTACGGGTGTGAAGGTCATTTCCTGGGAACATTTCAATTACAACCAGAATCCCGGTGTACCGTATCGTAAGCTGACACGTCGATGGGCCGCACGGAAGGCGGATGCCATTGTCACCCTCACCAGGGCTGATAAGCAATTATATGAGCGACATTTGCATCTGCATTGCCCGGTGGTTGCGATTCCGAACCCTATGCAGATGCCGGATCCTGAACCTGTTTATGATGTGGATTCCCATATCATCATCAGTTCAGGGCGTTTGACGTATCAGAAAGGCTTCGACATGCTGGTGGATGTGGCGGCTCAAGTGCTGCCGGCTCATCCTGACTGGCAGTGGTGGATTCTCGGCGAAGGTGAGGACCGCCCGATGCTGGAGAAGAAAATCGCTGAAGCAGGTGTCGGCAGCCAGCTGATTCTTAAAGGCCGCGTCGATAATATGGATGAATATTACCGTAAGGCTGCCATGTTCGTAATGACTTCACGGTTCGAAGGTCTGCCCATGGTATTGCTGGAAGCTAAGGCTTATAAGCTACCTATTGTGAGCTTTGATTGTGAAACGGGACCTGCTGAAATTGTAATTGCCGGCGTAGATGGTGATTTAGTATCAGCAGAACAGATTGATCAGATGGTGCAGAGAATATTCTGTCTGTTGGATGAATCGGAACGTAGGAAGCAATATTCGAAGCATGCATTAGACAACGCTATGGTTTTTGATTTGCCTAGTGTTGTGCAGCAGTGGAAAACGTTGATTGGGGCAATGAAATGATTTCTCAAGATGCTTTGGTGTCGGTCGTCATTCCAGTGTACAAGGTAGAGGACTATTTAGATAGATGCGTGCAAAGCGTGGTAAAGCAGGATTATCAAAACCTGGAAATAATACTTGTAGATGACGGGTCTCCAGATCATTGTCCAGAAATGTGTGATAGATGGGCCAGAAAGGATGATCGCATCGTTGTCATACATAAGACTAATGGGGGGTTAGCTTCCGCGAGGAATGCTGGTTTGGACGTGATTACTGGGGATGCTGTTACTTTTGTTGATAGTGATGATTGGATTGAGCCCAATTACATCTCAACATTACTGCAAAAACTTTTCGATACACCGGCAGAAGTTGCTGTAGCTAGTGGGTATATTGATTATGAAAATGGGTTCTCTCAGGCTGGTAAACAAAAGAACCCAGAAGGTATTACTGACGGCAATGTTGCCCTAGAATATTTTTTGTACCATCGTGCATTTAGGGGTGCCGTATGGGGGAAAATGTTTGACGCAAAATTTTTTGTTGGGAAAAATGGTGTCAGATTCTATGAAGGATTGAATAGTGAAGATTATTACGTGTTGGTGCAGGTATATAGTTGTATGAGTGAAATTTATGCAATGTCGGATAGACTATATCATTATTGTGTAAGAGCTGGATCAATTTGCACTACTTCAGAAGTTAATGCTCATACTTTTGACGAAATAAAAGTTGCAGATTTATGTGTAGATTACTTAGAGTCTATGAACTATCAGAACAAGCATGCTTTGAACTTTTTTATTATGCAAAGTCGTGTAGATGTTTTATTGTCGCTGTTTGGTAAGAGGGCTGATAAGAGTGACTTACGGAAGATAGCACATGAGCTGAGATTAAAGTTATGCCCTGTAATATTTGACAACGGCGTTGGTTTGCTTCTTAAAGTGAAGTTGTTTGTCGTTGCGTTCTTTCCTAGCGTTATTTACAGAATAATGAATGGCCGATGATTATTGGGGGAATAGTACTGTGAAAAAGATACTAATCAGTGTCATCGTACCTGTTTATAATTCGGCTTCTTATCTAAGGCAGTGTGTCGAAAGTGTACTGAACCAGACAAATGATAATTGTGAGATCATACTTGTGGACGATGGGTCTACGGATGGCTCGTCGCATTTATGTGATGAATTATCCGACAGTGATTCAAGAGTCGCTGTTTTGCATCAGACCAATGCTGGGGTATCTATTGCGAGGAATAATGCGCTGGATGTCGCAAAGGGCGATTACATTGTTTTTCTTGATAGTGATGATATGTTTACTCCTCTTGCTTTTGAAAAGTTGGTATCTTGTATAACTAATTATCAGCCTGACATCGTGCTGTTTAATTATAGAGTAAAGACGGAAAGTGCCAAAGAATCTGCGCTGGCCCCTCCGATACCTGAAGGAGATATGAATATTCAGCAGGCATTGAAATATGCTTTTTCTCCAACTAAAGGAAAAGGCTATGTCTGGAATAAAATATTTAAAAGAGCTCTGTTGGAGCATCATCCGTGTATCAGATTCTCCGAAGACATTCATTTTTGTGAAGATTTGCTTTTTTTAGTGCAAGCCGAGGTTCGATCTCAAAGAATTTATTCCATAAATGAGTATTGTTATGAATATGCTGATCGGTCAGGTTCTGCGATACATAGCATGAACCATAAAACGAGTACGTTAATACAAGCGTTTGATCGTATGCTAAATATTGTGCACGGCGATGCCGTGCGGTATTGCGCAGCTCAGTATGCTGTATTGAGCATGGAACTTCTTTATGGAGCCTATGATTGTCATGATGAGAAACTGATATCTATTTGTCGAAAGAATATCCGACGATATCGGTCAGACTATCGAATTTTGAAAAACGAATATCCTTGGAAAACGCGTATAAGAATGCTGCTAGCATATACTAATGATTCTATATTTTGTAGGATTTGGAACTGGGTCAAACATTTCATGTAGTTTTGAATATAACGACGTAATGTAGTGAAAGGCGAATATGATTCAAAACATCGGGATTATTACAATTAACGATAATACAAATTATGGTAATCGGCTGCAGAACTATGCTTTGCAACAACTTCTGCTTGATTACGGAACTGTTACTACGGTGGATATGCGGCCGGGGGCGTTGACCCGGTTCTCCTTCATTAAGTCAAAAGTTCGTAATCTTCGTGAAATAGTTAAATCTTGGCTCGGTCAATTGCAAGGTGGAAATTCTGCTTTGCAGGGTCGTAGAATATTGTCAAATGTCCGTTTTACAAAGGAATGTGTTCCTAACAATGTCTTCACTATGACGGTGTATGGCGGGTTGCAGGGAGGAAGCAAACTTGATGCAGTAGTACTTGGTTCTGATCAGATATGGAATTACCATGTCGTTACGAACGAAGATTTAGCTTTGCGTCTTGGCTCTCTGGTATCCGATCAAATACCATGTTGTACATATGCCGCTAGTTTTGGGGTGTCACGGGTCTCAGGTCCGGCAAGAGAAGTTTTTGCCAAGTATCTTCCGCGATTAAGTCGTATATCGGTTCGTGAAGATCAGGGTAAAGAGCTTGTCCGCGAATTGTCTGGGAAGGATTCGACAGTAGTCTTAGATCCGACCCTTATGCTTACAGACAATCAGTGGCGTAAGATTACGCGTAATTTTGTGTCTTCAGGTGAAAACTATATACTGACATATTTTTTGGGTAAGCCCTCGCCAGAACAAGAACAAACAATACAGGAATACGCCCGTGAGCGTGACTGTAAAATTCGTCGTCTGGTGGATTATTCAGATATCAATACCTATGTCGCTGGTGTTCGTGATTTTGTTGAGTTGTTCTCTAAAGCGCAATATGTATTTACTGACTCTTATCATGCATGTTGCTTTTCTTTAATATTTCATAGGCAATTTACCGTGTTCTCACGGTCTGACCGAACCGGAGAGCGAAATATGAACTCTCGTATGGAAACGCTATTTCGTTTGTTTGAACTCGATGATGGAGTTTGTGATGAAGGCATTTCTCCGGAGATTGATTATGAAGTTGTTCAACGGTTACTTGATCGATATCGAGAAGAATCGCGCACATGGCTGAATGAGACGATGATGGAAATGGGTATTTCAAAAAAATAATAGGAACTTAGAATAATTTATTTAAGAAAAGTAAAATATTGTTAGAGAACTATGACGGTATCTCATAGTTGTATGGCACGGTGTGAACTAGACTGGTTTCGACTGGAAATGCAGACAAAATGCAGTGTCTTTGTGTCTAGCTGTGTATGTCGTTGAGTGTGTGTAGCTGATTACTGCAGGTGATTATATATGATAAATAATGGCGATTTTAAAATTGTCACTAGATCTGATTTACGTCGATTTCTTGATACTGAGCGGGTGTTTTATATTTCTCAGAATAGACGCGATCGTTTGTACCAATATTTGGTATGCGATATCCAAACTCAGTTTTGGCGTTTCCAAAAGCGGTTGCGTGTCAGTGAGTACTGGTTTAACAATCGGCATCGTTCGTTCTTGCATTACATGATGTTTCTCTGGAAACTTCGTCGGAAGAACAGTATGGGTGCGAGATTGGGAATTAGCATTGCGGAGAATTGCTGCGATATCGGACTGCGAATCTATCATGAAGGTATCATTATCAACGGGCATGCGCGAATCGGTAAGAACCTTCACCTTCATGGGAGAAACTGCATCGGAAACCGTGGCATGACCGGAATGGACGACAAAAAGAACTGGGCGACTCCGACCATTGGGGATAACGTCGAATTCGGCATGGGGGCCACAGCCATTGGTGGTATCACTCTTGTCGACGGCGTGACTGTTGGTGCGGGGGCGGTAGTTGTCAAATCTTGCCTTCGTCAGGGGGAAGTGCTGACTGGAATACCTGCCCAACCGTGCAAAGCCTAATATTATATATAATCCGGTAAGGAGTTCGGTTACCAATGAGCGACCAGCATAAGCCCGTGCGTATCCTGCAATGGGGCATGACCACAGGACTTG
The DNA here is from genome assembly GCF_056356755.1 of Bifidobacterium sp. LH_449. Classification (NCBI taxonomy): domain Bacteria; kingdom Bacillati; phylum Actinomycetota; class Actinomycetes; order Bifidobacteriales; family Bifidobacteriaceae; genus Bifidobacterium; species Bifidobacterium sp. LH_449. The sequence goes on along the minus strand of NZ_JBKEUV010000008.1, from coordinate 99,223 downwards.
GCGGGCTGGAGACCTTTCTTATGGGGGTGTACCGCCATATCGACAAATCTCTTGTTCAATTTGATTTTCTTCAGGCTCATGACGAAGGTCGTTTGGTGTTCGAGGACGAAATTCTCGATATGGGCGGACGAATATACCGGGTCATGGTTCCGCAGCGGGAATCCTTTGTTCAATCACGGAGATGTCTTGCGGAATTTTTCGCTGAGCATCGTGAGTTTGCCGGAGTACATGTCAATTCCAACTTCCGTTACGCGTTCCCCCTGCGATATGCCAGGCGCGCCGGCATCGGTCTTCGTGTCCTGCACTCGCACAATATTTCAGAATCACATGTACATAGTGATCCTCTGCATGAGCTCGCTTGGGAAATTCGTACGCGGAGCGTCAAACGCGACATTGCCACTCTTCCCACGCATTATTTTGCGTGTTCGGCACAGGCCGCGGAGTTCATGTTCCCCGATAAGCCCTTCACCTGGATTCGCAACGGTATAGACACGGCAGGTTTTGCTTTCGATCCAGATGTACGTGAGAGACTTCGGCGTGGGCTTAACATTGCCGAGACGACGACGGTGCTTGGTTTCTGCGGAAACCTTCGCAGTCAGAAGGACCCGTTGTTCTTGCTTGATATTTTTGATCAGTACCATCAGCTGAAACCTGACTCGAAGCTACTTATCGTTGGCGATGGCGTGTTGCGAGACCTGGTCGAGCAGCGCATTGTTGAAATTGGACTGGGAGACGCTGTCCTGATGCTGGGACAACGTTCGGATGTCGCCGATCTCTACCAGGCGATGGATGCCTTTGTACTGCCCTCACGATTCGAGGGACTGGGCATCGTCTACATCGAGGCACAGTGTTCCGGGCTTCCCTCCTTCGCGCCGGAAGGGAACGTGCCTCCTGAGGTCGCAGCCAGCGATCTCATGACTTTCGTGCCTAAAGAAAGTGGTGCGGAGAGCTGGGCACGCCTTATCGACCGGAAACTTGCCGCAGTCGGACCCCGTACCGATCGGGTCGCGCCAATCCGTGCCGCGGGTTATGAGATGGCCGATGTGGCCGCCAGTCTGCAGGAGTTCTATCTGACGCATGGAGGGAGAAAACTATGACAGAATGTACGGACGGGTCTTTAGTCAGCATCATCGTTCCGGTGTACCGTGCTGAACGGTTCCTGGACGCGTGCGTCGCGTCCTTGGCTGAGCAGACGTATCAAGCGCTGGACGTCATACTTGTGGACGATGCATCTCCGGATTCTTGCCCAGCGTTGTGCGATGCGTGGGCGTTAAAGGACAATCGCATACGCGTTGCACATACTGCCGGAGGGGGCGCGTCGGCTGCGCGTAATATTGGCCTGAACATGGCACGGGGGGGGTGTGATGTTTGTAGACAGTGATGACACCCTCGATCCCCGGACTGTGGAGCGGGCACTTGTTGCGATGTGTGCGACCGGCAGCTCCGTAGTTATCTTCGGGAAACGGTACATCGATGAAATGGATGTCGTGCAACGGACATCCGTCATCGACCATGACATGGTCTGTGATGGAGAATCTTATGATGACGATCTCGCGTATCTGCTAGACCATGACTACCTCAACCCGCCATGGGGCAAGATATTCAGGCGATCCGTCATCGATGGGCTGCGTTTCAACGAATCGATGGTATACGAAGAGGACCTGGATTTCAATCTTAGGGTACTGGCGACGCGTCCTCGCGTCTATGCCATGGCGGAGGCGTTATATCGGTACAGGCACATGGATTCGGGCATGGCAACAGTGTATTCGCAAAAGAAGGTCGCAAACGTCATCGCAGCGAATCGCGTCAAACTACGGTTCTTCGAAGATCGTCTGGGAAAGGCAGGCCTACGAAGTTTGGATCATCACATCGCCAACGATATAGGATGGGTCATTCCGCAAATTGCCGGAGCTCATGATGTCCCAATCGATCAGAGGATTCAAGACATCATGTCCATGACGTCGGAATCGACGTATCGGCACCATATGGTGCGGGGACTGCCCCACGCCGGTTTGTCGCGTATCCTCAAAGCACTGATGTTGGTAAACAGACAGTGCCTTTGGGAAAAATACATTACCTCATATGACGGATGACTTACCGGAATCCGTATGAGATGCCGCTCTGACATGGGTAGGGACGGTATCAAAGCAAATGAAAGCTGGAATTATGGGAAAGCACAAGCAGTTGGCCCTGAACATGGTGTGCAGCCTTGTCAGTTTTGCCATCAACGTCGGTATCGGTCTGTTACTTACGCCGTATATCGTAGCCAACATCGGCGCAGAGGCGTATGGTTTCGTCGGTCTTGCCAATAACATGATCACCTATGCGCAGTTGCTCACCATCGCCCTGAATTCCGTTGCGGGTCGATTCATCACCGTGGCGTATCACCAGGGAGACCATACGCGCGCGAATCGGTATTACTCTTCCACATTGGCCGCCAACGGATGCATGGTCGCCATACTCATGGTGATCGGCATACCCGTAGTGACGTTTCTCGATAAGCTCATAAACATCTCCCCGCATCTGGTCGGGGATGTCAAGGCGTTGTTCTTCTTTATCTTCCTGAATTTTGTTATCACCACCATCTCCAATGTGTGGACTGTGGCTGCCTTTGTGAAGAATAAGCTATATCTGACTAGCCTAGCAAACATGGCGTATGGTCTTACGCGAGTGATTGTCATGGTACTGATGTTTGGTCTATTGCCGCCCAAAGTCTTTTATGTGGGCATTGCGGTGTGTCTCGGCAATGCTGTGATGACAAATATCAACCACATCAACTCACGCAGACTTCTTCCGGAATTCAAATTCCGTAAGAAGGATATTGCATGGCGTTACATATTTGAAATGATTTCCGCTGGAGCATGGAACATCCTTGTCAAGGCCCAGCAGATTCTTATGTTTGGTATCCAGTTGCTTGTCGCCAATCTGATGGTGAGCCCGTATCTAATGGGTATGCTTTCAATCGCACAGACAATCCCCAACCAAATCAGCGGAATGGTGTATAACATCTCAAGTCTGTTTTTCCCAAAACAGACGCAGTATTATGCACAGAACAATAAGGATGCTCTGCTATCTGAACTGCGATCCGGAATGAAAATCTCTGGATTCTTCACGAACATCATCGTCGTCACTCTGATTTCAATTGGTCCTGTGTTTCTCCGTTTGTGGCAACCTGGGCAGGACACGGAACTGTTGTATTGGCTGATGTTGCTATGCCTATGCAGCTTATATGTTTCTGGTATATCCGTCGCGTTGCAAAATCTGCCCTTGATAGTCAATCGCCTGAAGTGGAGTTCACTGGCTTGGCTTATCTACAGTATTTTCTCCGCTATATTGCTCGTCGGACTGGTGAAGATACTTCCCGCTTGGGGAGTATTCCTCATTGCTTCCATTCCGGCAATGTCCGAGGCGTTGGCGAACATTACATTCGTGCCGTTGTATGCGTCGCATATCATTGGTGCGAAATGGTATACATTCTATACTGTCTATATTCGTTACTTCATCTCTACCGTAGTGTCTATTGGCATTTGTTTTATGGTTTCTCGTTTCGTGTCGGACAACATGGGATGGCTTCCCATGCTCGCCATGTGCTGCGTCTATGCTCTGATCTCGGCCGTCGTGAATGTTCTTCTCCTGCTTGGACGTGCAGAACATCGTATTTTGATCAACTTGCTGAAGCGAAGGCTTTTACGTTTCTGATGTGTGTTGGCCTCAGATATGAATGAATGGGAACTAAAATAATTCTTTAGTTTTTCATATGTATTGGGGTCGGTGATTTGGCCTTGAACGAGGTGTTATAGACTATAAAATGTCGACTTGAAAGAGTCTTGGTAGTTTTTGATTCTTCTCATCTGTTGAGAAAAGTTGGGTAATAGGTAAGAGCATGTATTATTTAGATGAGCTCAGGGCCAAGGTCATGCGTCTGCTAATGCGGCATGAAATTTGTATTCCTCAGAGGCAAGCGTGTTGACGTAGGTCTGCAAGGATTTGGTTGTTGCCTCGAAAGCATTGCGTCGCTGGTCTAGTCAAGCTGATCAGAGTATCGCGGTGCGCTTTTCACAAAATTGTCAGGCTACGTTGGACAAGTTGGCGTGTTTGCGATGCGAGGCCATGGAATTACGTCAGGCCAACGAGATTCCTACGACAACATCGATATTTTGCGGCGAGGCTTGGAACCCGCATCATTGATGGTTATGTGTATCGACGAGTATCGCATCCGGTCCAAATCGAGCATATTTGCGCGCAGTATGAACTGGCCCGATTTTTATCCCTGCCTTATAGATACGGTTGATACTGCCTGATGTGCATATAGCATCCGGTTCCATCTGTCGTAGCGTTCCGTGTCCAAGCTCGCATGCAGTCGTTTGGTACCTGCCGTGGACGATTCGGAACATGTTTATTCCCAAGTCTTGTGGGCTCTGGAATGCAGTTTGTGCTGCCGTACCAGTTCGATTCTGCATACGCCGTTTGTGGATTCGGCTATTGATATCGTAGAGTCGCCTATTGCTGATGTACGAGCGTGTACTGTATTTGTTGATTCGCATGGTGTGAGATCGGACGGATATGCTGTATGCCATGATCGGAGTGGTGTATGAGTCTTCGTGTCACATCATACTTGCCAGTCCATGTAATGTTGTTTCAATGGTCTGTTGCGGGATCTCGTTAGCGCTTATGTATTATCGTGCGCGCTCGGCACGTGGTATGACAGGCGGACGCGTCGGTTGCGGATGCCGTATAGAAGAACCAGCCGCCGGCTCATATGTATATGAATGTGATATCTGTCATTATCGTCGATTTGGCGCCTTTAGAAGGCTCTACCGTAACTGGCCTTTTCGGGCTGAATGTGCGAGACTTGATTTTACCTCATGTATGTATGCAGCCTGGTGCGTGTCCAGGTCTTCATTGCTTGATTGATTCACACCGAGCGGTTCAAGGCGATTCTGCGAGTCCCGCGGCGTGGTCCATGCCTGTCTTTGACCAGCGGCTCAAATGCTTCTTCGTTCGGCGTCTCCTATGTTGAAATTCGTTGTGACTGTTCCCGTTGGACTTGTATGCCTTGTCCGGATCTTTTCTGTGCTGTGACGATGTGAAACTCATAAAAGTTTGCTTTTCATTTTCGTAAAAAATAGGAATACTGTAGCGGAACAAAACAAGTGTGAATTTAGAGAAACACGCTGTACTGAATTATCCCGTTATGCTGTTCAACATAAATTTTGTGTTCTGCTAATCTTAAGTAGTACTGGATACTCTAATTAATTGGTGGAGGGAACATAATGGTAAATGACGTCGGAGGGGGTTACACCGACGAGGTAAACATTCAGATTCTAGTTGCATTGATGAAGCATCATGGGATTTCTCAAGTCGTTGTCAGTCCTGGCGCGACGAATGTGTCGTTGGTCGCTTGCTTACAACGCGATTCTTTTTTCACGGTGTGGTCAGCTGTCGATGAGAGATCAGCTGCGTATATCGCGTGTGGTATCGCTGCTGAGAGCGGAAAGTCAGTTGCGCTTTCATGCACAGGTGCAACGGCATCACGCAACTATCTGCCAGGCCTCACTGAGGCTTACTACCGTAAGCTGCCTGTTCTTGCTATTACGGCGACTCAGCATCTTGGCCGTATCGATAATCTTGTTCCTCAGGTTCTTGACCGTACCAATGAGCTCAATGATGTGTGTCGCCTAAGTGTGCAGTGTCCGACCGTCCATTCCGATGACGACCGATGGGCGTGTGAGGCTGCGCTGAATCGAGCGCTCCTAGAACTGACTCATGATGGTGGGGGGCCGGTACATATCAACTTGGTCACCACGTATAGTAATAACTTCGACGTTAAAGAACTTCCCTCGGTTCGATGCGTTGATCGTGTCGAAGCTAGCGACGAGATGCCGTCTTTGGACGGCAAGAGGGTCATTATTTATGTGGGTGCACATCGTGCATGGGATGAGCGCCTTCTGCATGCTGTAGACCTATTCTGCGCACGCTATGATGCAGTCGTAATCTGCGACCGTACGTCCAATTACCACGGCCCCTACCGGGTGGACGCCGCGTTGGTGTGCTCGCAGACGTACAGTACGGCTGATGTCAGGACGTGCGACGTCATGGTGCACATCGGCGAGATGTCCGGTGCTTATATTGGGTTCTCATGCAAGGAGGTCTGGCGGGTCGATCCGGATGGTGTGCCGCGTGATTCATTCAGGAAACTCCGCTATGTGTTCGAGATGAAAGAGACTGATTTCTTCGAAACGTACGCCGTCGCGCAGACTTCAGAAACTTCTTCCGACAACGACGCCTATCTTAAGGCCTGGCATGCCGCCGACGAATCGCTTCGCAAACGGATTCCGGAACTGCCGTTCTCCAACCTGTGGGTCGCCCAGCATTTGGCACCCATGCTGCCCAAGGGGTCCTCGTTGCATATCGGCATCCTGAACAGTCTGCGCAGCTGGAACTTCTTCGAAACCGATCCGTCTGTCAGCTGTTTCTGCAACACGGGCGGTTTCGGCATCGATGGATGCGTGTCTTCGATGGTCGGTGCCTCCCTTGCCAGTCCGGACAAACTGTTCTTCGGGGTTGTGGGCGATCTCGCGATGTTCTACGACCTGAACTCCATCGGCAATCGTCACATCGGCGCGAACATACGTCTGATAGTCGTGAACAACGGCGTGGGCACCGAGTTCAAGAACTACAGCCACAGGGCTGCGCTCCTCGGAGAAGAAGCGGATGCCTATGTCGCGGCGCGTGGCCATTACGGACGCCAGTCGCGCGACCTGTTGCGGCATTACGCGACTGACTTGGGGTTCGAGTACCTCTCCGCGCAGAATAAGGACGAGCTGCTCGCCGTGGCCGAACGGTTCACCGACCCGAACCCGCACGAGCGGCCGATACTGTTGGAGGTCTTCACCGACAGTCAAGACGAAAGCGACGCTCTCAAGATGATGTGCGAGATCGATATTGACGCGAAGGGAGCGGCGAAACAGGCCGTGAAGAACCTGCTTGGAAACAAGGGCGTCGCCGTCGCGAAGAAGATCCTAGGCAGGTGAGCAAGGGCATGCGAATCCTGATTCTGGGAGGTACAGGCGCCATGGGCGTGCACGTCACGAAACTGCTGGCGGACGCAGGTCATGAGGTCATTGTCACCAGCCGCGGCGCGCACTCCTCGGAAGGGAACGTCACGTTCGTCCGAGGAGATTCGAAAGACCTCTTGTTCTTGGAAGGCCTTCTTGCCGAACATTGGGACGCCGTCATCGACTTCATGGTGTGGACTACGGGGGAGTTTCGCCAACGTTGCCGGTTGTTCCTTGCGTCTGCAGGCCAGTACGTGTTCCTTTCCTCGTACCGTGTGTACGCCAATTCTCCGGTCATCACCGAGGACTCGCCCCGACTGCTCGATGTGTGCAGGGACGACGAATATTTGTCTACGGATGAGTATGCGTTGGCTAAAGCCCGCTGTGAAGATTTGCTCAGGTCAAGTGGCCAGGATAATTGGACTATCGTCCGTCCCGCGATTACGTATGACGGCACCGGCAGATTCCAGCTCGGCGTGCATGAATCCGATGTATGGCTATGGCGTGCATTGCATGGGATTCCCGTGCCGTTGCCAGAGCCCATGTTGTCCAAGCAGACGACCATGACATGGGGTGGCGACGTCGCCCGTATGATTGCCGGGCTGGTCGGCAACAAGTCGGCTTTGGGCGAGACATTCACCGTTTCCACTTCGGAACATTGCACGTGGGCCGAGATCGCCGAGATCTACAAGCGGGTGGTGTCGAGCCTTGAAATGGTTCCTTGCGAGCTATCGGCGTTCGAGCGCGAACGGGGAGGTGTGTATCAGATTCGCTACGACCGGATGTTCGACCGTGTGGTCGATAATTCCAAGGTTCTTGCGGTGACAGGGCTCGAACAGTCGGATTTGACATCCCTTGAACTTGGATTGACATCCGAGCTTACATGTTTCTTAAGGCGAGGCACGGTTAGGTGTTCCGGGCCGGGGGTTCACGCGAAAATGGATCGTATCGGGGGAGGGTGTCCGTCTCTTCGGCTTCTTACGGAGGAAAAAGGAGTGTCGGCGGCGGTCAAGTATCTGGTGCGTAGATTCGTGAAATAAGTACGCTTATTGTGATGTATCCGGACTGGTCGTATTTGAAAATTTGCGTAATTACCGAATGCGACCAGTTAGTCTTTAAAGCATCTAGACGCAAGTCTGAGTTCTATCCCATCTTCTTGACGCTTATCGGCTTTATTGACAGAGAAAAATGCAATGTGTGTTTTGTCAAGTTTTCCGACCAAAGTATCATCTTTTTCTGGCCATGTGACCAGTTAGTTTTAGGCCATTTCATAATGAAGGCTCGGAATCAGCCGGCTGCACTCGTTTTTTCTGTTGTCGTATGAGGAAATGTGTCTTATGCCAGGACCCGCCCTCGAACTTGATTATCCTGTCGTGGTACACGGTGTGGTTGATGATCACTGTGGTCTCGCTCACGTCAGTGCGCGCATGAGCATAAGCTGTCGCATGTTTTTTGTTGACCATTCTATGTGAAGGAATGACGTATTCTCGTTCAGTTGAGTGTGCGGTGTTTTTACTTTTCGCAAACTGTCGGGCGTAATCACTGTGTTTTGGTTGTTTTCAGTGTTATGTTCAAATGGGAAAATGGCGGTTTCCAGGTATATTGTGACCATGAGCGATGTCATGGTAGATGTAATTGGCAGGCCGAAAACGCGGAAGCAGCATTACGTCCCTCAATTTTTTCTGAAAGGTTTTACCTCGGATGGGAAAACTTTTTTCATCCTTCGCAAAGATGGGAACTCTAATCCGGCTGCTGTGAAGGATGTGCTGCAGAAACGTGATCTGTATGAGACTATCGTTCCTTCTGAAGACGGAGGTATCCAGGTCGTGTTTCCCAACAGCGTTGAACACTGCTTGGGTGAAATGGAAATGTCTCTGAGTAGAGGGTTGCGTGAAGTCCATTCTCTTCTTGTAAATGGTGGGCTAAATCGTGTCCTGACTAATGATGAGAGAAGCAGGGTTGTAGTAGCCGTTGCTATGCTCATGGCATCGCTAATCGTCAGGACACCGGAATCAATTGAGATGGCAAAAAGATCCGCACCTGATTTCTTAAACGCGATGCGTCGAAAGGGTATCAACTCACCCCAAGATATTGCAGACGCTCTTTTCAAGGCAACCAGGGAATGTCTGGACCCTTCTAAAATTACACCCGAGCAGATGGCCGAGCATTTTGCCATCGTGGCTGAGACTGTTCCCGCTGCATTACCGGATCCGATGGAATCGTCTATGGGCAGGGCAGTCGATTTCTTTAAAGATTGCAGTTTTACCTTTCTGATCACGAGTGAGGATTATCCGTTTATCGGAGTTTCCGCTCCCCGTGTGGATTACTCGCCAAAGCCTGTGCGAATCTTGTTCCCCCTATCTTCCCGTTTGTGCGTTATATGTGAGTGCGATGGTATGCATACTTTTGATAGAGCATCAGTGAATCCTGAAATATTGCGGTCTATCAATGATCTGATATTATCCACGGACGAGGCCGAGCTCAGATTCTGTGAATGTGCCGATTATCTTCAGAAGAAGCCGGATATTCCCCTTTGATGGATTTGGCGGTGTATTCGCTTTTGAAGATTGAATAGCGAGCATCGCGTCAAATATCACGCTTAGCGGTTCTTTGCTTTTATGGGTGAAGTGGTTGATCTGGGTCGCGAGCATGTTCTTGCCTTTGATTGGGCGGGGTTTGCCTTTTCCTTCGTAGTGTTTTATTTCGACGAATGAAACGTGCATTGGTAGCAGATCATGTCTTTTCCCATATTTGGCGGCCGAACGAAAGCGCGCAAAAATCGGACGTTGTTCCTTTTGTAGGGCAAGCCATTCCGCGTTAGACGACCGTCCCGTAAATTTTACGGGACGGGAAACGTCGCGGTATATATTTTTGTACAAGGAGGTGAATGCTGATACTAGTCCAGCTGATTCATGGTGTTAACTATGCTGTCTGTCGGTGCCATGCGTCCTCGCTGCTCATCCTCGATGTTTATAAAGCAACGTTGACAAGCGTTCATTGTCTTTAATAAAGTCCATTAAGTATTCTTTCGTTATTTCGAATTGTTCACCCTCTTTGTCTCATGTGGCTAAAGATTGTAACCCATTCCTATTTGTGATTTGAAAGCTGTGTACAATCCGATTTCGTTTTTTACGTAAAGAATCGAATAATGAAACGATTTCTTTATCGTCTGCAATTTTGCTTTCCTGAAGACGTTTTAGGAGTCTGCTACATTCCAAATTTATTAATTCACCCCATTTGGATTTTTGTGGATCCCCGCACCGTGTGTTTTTGATTAGAAAAACAAAGTTAGAATTAAAAACACAAATGGTGCTGCCGAGAAGTTTCAAGTACATCCCACAGTAAATCAAATCAATGCCCTCGCCTGCGGAATTGGTTTTAATCCGGCTATTGATTGGACTCTTCCTATCTCTTACCTCTGGGGAGAATAACTCGTAATGTTGACGAGCCTCCGGCCACACGTCTGTCAAAAGGCAGAGTTTGTCCCCGGGAAATCAGTGGTGCCGCATCTTCAGTGGAAGTCATCGTATATGCAGTAATCGCAAATGAAACAACAAACAGCGGTGGTACTAACAATCAACTGTGTTGATCCCATGAATCAATTTGCCGGTATTGCCATGCATCCTGTCCTCATCTTTTACAGATTCTCGAATCATTTTCAGGCCGCGTGAATCAATATGACGGCATCGGTCATAGTCAAAGTCACGAAGATAACGTCAGTTTTTGTGCATTCTTCTCCGGCGTCGAGGCGTAGAAGAAGCCTGATGTGCCGACAGCGATGGGTGCAGGCGGATGATTAGCGCAACAATCGAACGCGGCCCATCAGAAAATGTGATTTATGGCAGACAGAATGCGAACGCAGCATCCTGGTGTCAGTCCTTGTTTTCCCTTTGGATGTCGTTTCGCTTCGTGCGGCCGTTTCAGCTCGGTTAGTCCTTGCTTTCTTCCTGAATGATGTAGATGGGGCGCTGTTTGGTCTCGAGATAGGTCTTGGCGAGGTACTGGCCGAGGATGCCGACGCACATGAGCTGGATGCCGCCGATGAGCATGATTACGCAGATCGTCGAGGTCCAGCCCGCGACCGGGTCGCCGAACGCGAGCGTGCGCACCGCGATCACGACGACGAGCAGGAACGCGAGCAGGCAGAACAACAGCCCCGCGATGGACGCGATCACGAGGGGCGCGGTGGAGAACGCGACGATCCCGTCGAGCGCGTACGCGAACAGTTTCAGGAAGTTCCATTTCGTGCTGCCGGCGACCCTGTCGACGTTCTCGTAGGAGATCCATTTGGTGCGGAAGCCGACCCATCCGTAGATGCCCTTGGAGAACCGGTTGACCTCCTTCATGGACAGGATCGCGTCGACCATGGGCCGTGACATGAGACGGAAGTCCCGGGCGCCGTCCATGATGTCCGTCTTCGAGATGCGGTTGATGAGCGCGTAGAAGCGGCGCGCGAACCAGGACCGCACGGGCGGTTCGCCCCTGCGGTCCTTCCTCCTGGTGGCGACGTTGTCGTACTCGCCGGTCAGGAGGATGTCGTACATGTCCGGCAGGAGCGAGGGTGGGTCCTGCATGTCCGCGTCCATCGTGGCCACGAAGTCGCCCTTGGCTTTCTCGAGTCCGGCGTAGAGGGCCGCCTCCTTGCCGAAGTTGCGGGAGAACGACAGCCAGCGCACCCTGAACGAGTAGCCACTCCTGTCCCCGGCCTCGTGCATGAGCCGGAGCGTATTGTCGGTGGAGCCGTCGTTGACGAGCACGAGTTCGAACTCCAGGCCCTGGTGCCGTCCTTTCATGAACGTGACGACCCGGTCGAATTCCTTGAGGAAAAGGGGCAAGCTTTCCTGTTCGTTGTAGCAGGGCACGACCGCGCTGATTAAGGTCATTGGTTGCCTTCTTTCACTGAGTCGAGACGCTGGTACACGTAGAGCGTGCCGTTGTTCTCCTCGTCGACGGTCTCAACGAGACGGTACTTTTCGTCCAACACGGGCTGGATCGTGGGCGCTTCTGATGACTTCGGAAGGATGATGTATTCGGCTTCTGCTGTCTCATATGTTTTCAACACACGATGTTTCTGCTCTTCGCTATGAGACGCCTGCCAGTCCTGCAGACTTGCATACGGGTATACCGGTGTCAGGTCATAGCGCAAGTACATTCCGGTGTTGATGTTGTACAACGCTAACGACCCATCGGAGAGTTTTGCGTACTTACCTATTGTTGCACTGTTCAAAACTAAGTCGCTGTAATGGCGGTGATAGTTCACTGCGGTGAATGTAGCCATCATTAGAATTCCCAGACAAAGTATGATGGCGATAACGCGTTGTCGCCGTATGAATGTTTGAGCCAGATCGATGATAAGTGGAATCAAGACGATGTATGACCCTGCGTAATGTACGTACAATTCCGAGTTCGCCGAGAGCATCGTCGCCGTGATGCCGGAAAGGAACAATCCTGCTGCCAAAGGATTGAAGTGGTGCGTTTTAACATAGTGAAGTATCGGACACAAGAGTGCGGCAACGGGTATGATATATATATACGAACGAGGGAAGGAACATCGGAAAAGGATAATGAGGCCAGAGTTCGTCCAGTATCCTCTGCATAGCTCAAGTTGTAGGTTAATGTTCCGTACATGAATTCGCCGAATGCGCTATGCATCGTGAAATAGGCTGCGAAAGGTGCGAACAGGGTAAGGAAGCCTGCGATGAACATGCCGGCGTTCACGGCCAGGCTCTTCCACTGCTTGTGCACGATGAGCATGGCGATGAGTACTAAGGTGAACGCGCAGATGGTGATCGCGTTCGTCACTCGAGTCAGGAACATGGCCGCGAATCCGAAACCCTGCAGGTAGGCGGTTGACTTCCAGATCTTGAGTGTGTTCGATTCTTCGCAGTCTTTTACGTTTTTAATGATGATCCACAGCGCGCATGCCTGGAATGGTAGACATACGGTCTCGGTCATGTCGAAGTATGGGTACATGAGCGAAATGGTGAAAACCATGACGGCCCATAAGGTCAGCGAGCGAAGAATCCGATGTTCTTGGGGGAACAGAATTTTGATGGTCCACCAGGTGAAAAGCATTGTGATCAGCAGGAGCGCGGCATCGACGAAGAACGCTCCGTTGATGGTCTCAGTTATTAGCCAGCCGATCATGTTTGTGAAGAAAATCAGCGGTCCTTTGTGATCCCAGTAGTCCAGGTAGGGTATGCCTCCTTCGGCCCATACCTTACCTGCGAGCAGGAAGATATCGGAGTCGTCGTGTGTGGTGTTCTGCAGGTGTGCAGGAGCAAATGGGCTGAGAGGGTCTAGAAATGCCAGAATCATGAGCAGAATCGCTGCGTTGGTTAGGACGAAGGCTTGTTTTCCTATTGCTAGGCGGCGTTCATTAGAACTTGCCATGCCTGCACTGTGTCGGGGGATGAATGATTTCACCACATTACCTTTCCCTTCTGTCCCTGTCCGTGGAACCAGTCATTAATCCGGCTGTAAGGCTGGGGCTACCGTACTTCTCTTCCACTGGTAGAATACCTCTTTATGCTGATGAGTTCTAAACTTCGGGATTGATCTTACATATGCAACATTGCCTTCTGTATTTATTGCTCTGATGCGCTACTGTTTCGTTGTTTCTGGTGCTTGCGGCTGAATATCGGAGCGGTGATATTGGTAGTCAGCTGAATCGGTGCTGCGGATTAATCTGTTGATATCGTTACGCAAACCCAGTTTTTAAATTTCTTTCCATTCATCCTTTTAAAGTTCACGGAACATTTTTCATGTTGTGATTGCTTGAACCGATACGGGGATGTGTGAGTTGATAAATTTTTGCAAATTACTGGATATTGCTTTGTGCGATGGCTGTGCTATCTTGTCGGCAGTACCTAAAGAGGAGGTCTTAATAAAGGTTTCTCGTGTCAAAGAATGCTTTGTGGATATTGATGTATTAAAATTCATCGCCGTGCTTATTGCGGTCGCAAGCCATACGTCCGTGCTAGCGGCTATATTTCAGGACCATGGGATTGCGTTGAAAGCTGCAGGCACCGTTACTGGTTTAGCGATTCCTGTTTTTTCATTGTCTCAGGTTTTGCTTTTATCGTGCTAATGACGACTTGAAAACCAAAATATTCCGCATTTGAAAATCAGCGACTTCTGTTTTGCGGCTTTGTATTGCTTGGACTGGCATATACACTTGCCGTATTCCAAATATATGTTTGGTATGGAAGAACATTTGGATTGGAGCGCAATTCCTTGGTATATATAAGATTGTATCTGTCGGTGAGCGGCAGTTATGGTTTTACTCGCGATGGTCATAGGCTATTCGTCATTCATCCTCTGCCGTCCCGTGGTTTCAGTAGGAAGCAGTTGTTGATCGTCGGCTCGATAATGTTCGTTGCTGAATGATGTATTGAGTTCTTGCGGTCTATAACAGTTGTATCGGATTTTCCGACTCTTATTGAAAAACGTTACGTCGTATAAAGTGATTTTCGCCTCTCCGAGACTGCTCTTTCAAGCTTTGCTTTATCTCTTTGTTGATATGTTGATTGTGGATAAATACCAAACTTATTATTTTAGCTGTTTAAAAGATTAATTTTTCTGCGGGAATTGTAGCGGTATTTGCAGTTTCGGTTTTGTTGCGCAATTTTCGAATCCATTTATCAGTGTGTTTGCCGCATCGCTCTGCAGAGCGATTCCGGCTTCGGTGATTTTCATGTTCGCTGTCTCTCTCGTGAGATCACCCATTCTCTCGTTTTCTCAGACTTTATGTTCTGTAATTGCGGTCTTTTTATCTTGTGTGTATGTATATTATTCTGGCTTTTGTGTATGTCATTTGCGGTGACAGAGACGTGAGCCTATTAGACAATCGGTTTAGCTATACGGAAGCCTTCTTATTTGGTGTAATGTGTTGCGCTGTCGTTTCAGTGATTGTGGCTTTGCCAGACAAAAAAAGCAAGCTTGTCTCCTGCCTGTTTAACTGCCGACTATTTTGTTGATAGGGAATATCTGATTCTTGTGTGTTTTTGTTTCGCGTCAAGCATGAGAGAAGCGTGATCGGGGTGCGTCCGATGGTTTGAAAAGTCACCTGTGCGTTCTATCGGACATGGCCTCGGCATATCATGTTTTCCTGCATTTGGATGCTAAACGAGAACGTAAGGAATCGGACGGTATCCAAAAATTGAATTTGTGCAGATTCCTGGATCTATCGTATGCCACCGTTTCCAGAATCAGGGCGAGAATCGGTCTGGCCGGTGTACGTTTTGATAATGTAACGGGTTGATGAAACGCCAGATTTAGGATCGATTGAGAGGCGATTAAAAATGAGCCGACGTATCGTATGGGTTGATTATGCTAAGGGAATCGCCATTCTCGGCGTATTGCTGTTGCATACCGAGGGACATCTCATTGAAGGTTTGGGATATGGCATTGGCGCGTTCGACATGATGCTGTTCTTCGCGTTGTCCGGGTATGTGTTTTCGATAAAAAAGTATGCTGGTTTCGTTCCTTTCCTGTGGAGTCGTGTGCGAACGTTGGTGATTCCTGGACTTGCTTTTGGTTTTCTCGCGTTGCCGTTGCAGTGGGTGTTGAATTTTTCTCCTGCTATGTACACTGATTTGCCCAATAACGCAGTGCGTTGGCTGCTTGGTCTTGCCGTAAATCTGCGCGGTGGAGGGCTCGCTGAAATCCCTTGGTTTCTGGCTTGCCTGTTCGTGATGGAGATCGGCGCATACGTGGTGTTGCGCGTCATCGGTTCCCGTGATCATGACATAGCGATGTTGGCGGGGCTTGCAGTATTGACCTCTCTCATCGGATATGGCTACAGTGTGTTGATCCACAAAGCCTTGCCATGGTCTGGCGATGTCGCCATGTCCCTGTTCTGTTTCTTCCTTCTTGGCATGATTGCAAAACGGTTGGGTGATGATGCCGTCGGCAGGATGCTGAAACCCGTTATGATTCTTCCATCCGCAGTTCTGTTCGTAACATCGGCGTTTTTGAATGTATACCTATGCGGCGGTGGCGAAGCGGTGAACGCGTATCTGAACAGGTATGGGAACTATGCGTGTTTTATTGTCGGTGCGGTGAGCGGAATCTGGATGATATGCGCTTTGTGCCGCACCATTGAACGTGTGAAGCCTTTGGACGCCGTCATTCGTCGCCCCTTGTCGTATCTTGGCAGGAATACGCTGGTCATCTACTGCGTGAACGGTCTTATCTATCCGGTGCTTATTCCGTGGGTTCTGTCCGGACTGGATGTTCCGACTTCCGTGGGCCGCATGCTGTGGGTGGTCGCGTCTCTGGTGGTTAATCTGATTGTCTGCTCGATTGTTGCGTCGTTGGTGAACAGATTTCTGCCGGAACTGCTCGGCAGGAAAAGGAGTATATAAAAATCGTGGGCTGTTCGAAATCTCCTTCGAACAGCCCATTTTTTGTTCTGCTATCGTTGTGCGGCAAGCTTTCGTTGGATTGGATCATGCCGGTCAATCAGTGAGAAGATTTTGCGTCGAATCAGATCAATGATGATTACTGCCGCGAAAATCAGCGCGAGCATGATCGCATGAATCATGAACGTGATCCATGGATCGGCTGGGTTCATAAGTCGGAACACGGTTCCCATCACGAACTGTAGCCACATGGTGACAGGCCAGTACAAATGCACTAAATACACTGAAAGCGTGGAAGCCGCAATGGCATTAATACCATGCCAATAATGTGCGCGTGCTTGATTGGCAATCAGCAACAGCCCAAACGCCGCAGACATGGCTGGAATATTCCATGGCTTACTTCCGTAATCAAATGACGGAAGAATCTGCTGCGTGGCAAAACTTGCAACGATAAGCAGCATACCTCCCAGGAATAAGCCCCATGCCCATTGTGTTGAGCGCTCGATACGAGGCAGATACCAGCGAACATAGGAAATCAGAATGTATTGGTATACGAACAGAAAAACGCCGAGGCACATATTATTGTTGAAATACGGAATCACGCCAAATAATGCAAGCATTGCGAGAGCGAGAACTGCGTGAAAACGCTTTCCAAGGTTCTGCAATCCGGAATTTAACAAGGGGAGCAGCAGCAGAAACATAATGTAGGCAGTGGGGTACCACCACAGTCCGAATAATGTAGGGGCAGCGGATACCACGCCCAAATGTATCCAATCAAACAGGGAACGCAGCATCGGATAATCGGTAAACCACCAGACCGCTGAACAGATGAGGAACATTCCTAATGAGTAGAACAGCAGTTGCTTCTCAAGCTTCCAAATGCGTCGGAGTGTTGAACGTAAATCCGGTGTCCGACTTGTGCACAGGAACCATGCTGAAATGCTGAAGAAAAGAACATCTCCGATTCCGCCACCGCCATACGGCAGCAATTTTGCAAGAAGAGGATATTGCGTTGAATAGATTGCATCGCCGGGACCTAAGTGTGTCCAGATAATAAGATACATAGCGATGATGCGTAGTATCTCCACATTCGAATTACGTTGTTTCTGAGCGGCTTGGTGTCGGGGGGGGGGTATGAGTTGACATGAAATTCCCTTAGCTCTTCTCTCATCGATTACCGATTGAAATGGCGTCCAGAGACCTTCACATTTATATTTGGAATCATCCGTAGCGGGAATGCACGAATTCCAGACGCCGTTTCAAATCGATGTTACTATACCCATTCCCTGATTATTATGCCGCCGGATTCAATCTGTAAGTGTAACGCCGGCTTCCATACGGTCGGTCTTCGATGATAGCCGTTGAATCTCATCTCCAGCCAAACCTCGTTGCGCGTTCGGTGAGTGCGGATCTTTATCGAAGTGTCGTTGGTCTTCTGGACGATTGCCTAGAGCGAGTTCTAATAATGACTGTAACATCTTCATTGTTGATCGATCTTCAGGCCAGCTCGCCATCTTCGAGCAGTTCGGGGTGTTCGTCTCGCTTGTTTTCCTCATGTCGGCGAGTTTGTCATAGCTCTTCCGGTCGAACACGTACGCCGTGTCTGGCTTTTCTGCCGTGCCATGAGTTGTGACGTTCGTTAGAACTCGTCGGTGGAGTGTATCAGATTGGATGCTCGATTGTATAATCGATAATTCGAAGGTGCTTGCTGTTACAGGAATTAAGCAATCAAGTTTAATGACTATCAAGCAAGGATTATCTGCTGAAGTTGTCCGCTTTTTGCAATCGGGCAAAGTTAAAAGCTCCTGGCCGGGACTTCAGACGAAAATGGATCGCATCGTTGGCGGATGCCCTTCTTTTCGTCCTTTAATTGTAGAAAAAGGTAGAGCAGCGGCAGTGAAATATCTTGTGAGAAGATTCGTTAAATAATACGTATAGGGAGTGTGTCGGAAATCTGGATGAGATTCCCGACACACTCCCTATATGGAAATGATCATTTAAAGCGCAGATACTGTGAGATCAACGATTTGAGACTGTCGCCGACTGCGGAGCGCAACCGAATGTGCGCAAGATTCCGGAGCGCTACCATGAAAGACAAGAATCGTTATAGACTAATTGTTATAACCGCATGTCTGATACTCATTGGGATTCTTACGTTTGCAACGCTCATGCTCGTCGGAATCGTCTCTGTCAAACAATTTTCAATTTCTATCGATTGGAAATGGGGATTTTGGACTTGCCTAGAAGCGATTGGCACCATTGGCGCTACCATTGTTGCGCTATTTGGCCTAAATATTCAAGAGGTCAGAGAAAGACGACGGTCAGTGGCCAAAGTAGTATCCTCTTGGATTTCTGAAGATAACGAACCAAACGCTAATGGCACCGCGTATGTTCGCATAGCCATTATCCATATAAATAACGAGAGCGACGAACCAGTTTATGACGTTGAGGTGAATACGACGCTTGACAATGGAAAGCACTGGCTTGGGCCACTCTCTGCACCTGACCTAATACCGGTTCTTCCAGCTCATCGAGAGCTGCAATTCGATATCACGATTCCGATGCTTGGTTACCGACATATAGATACGCCGCAAGTTGCTTGCACCTTTGTCGACCCCAATGGGAGGGTATGGGAGCGTAATATTGACGGGAAATTAAGAGACTGCAGTAAAGAAAAACCTCATTGGGTAGATCAGCAAGATGACGAGTTAGACGAGTTACCTGTAAAAGAAGCGGACTTTACTCCGTTCAATCCTATGGCTGTTTGCCTGATGTTTCTCAGCACGCTTAACAAAGATCCACATGGAGAAACCATGCAGGAGTTGATTTCTCCACAGGCGCTTGGCTGGAAAACGGTGGATTGGGATGAGCTCAAGCACGATTATGGGAACTGTGTCCCGACCTCCAATGTTCGTTTCCCAGCTCCCTACGTTGCGAGCATTTTACTTGTCGCTGATGAGTCACTTCAAGGCAAGAAGGCTGAAGGTAGAGGACTGACACTTCATGCAGCGGCAGTGGTTACTTTGACTTTTTCTCAGGAGCAGGGTTGGAGAGTCTTCGGCATAGGAGATCGCGTACTTCCTGAAGACATCCTTTTCCCCGAGGGGACGCTTATGCAAAAATGAACTAAACGACTCTGCCCTAAGTATTCTCTGAGGTAATCATTTTCCCAGTGAGGAAATGATATGACTGATTCGCCTAATTCTGATTGAGTAGTGAGCACGGTTTGCGCCGGCAGCCGGTTGGATTGGTATCGCAAATCAGTTCGATGGTACTGTTGATGGTTTCAGGTATACGGCATCACTCCTACACCATTTACCGGTCTATAAATTTTAAAGAAATATATGTTGTTTTGAAAGAATCGCTTAGCGTCATCAAAGTTGCAGGGAGTAAAAGTGATTCCGGGTCGGTCATGCTTGTTGGATGCGCTAACCAATGTCGGGAACGGTGAAAAAGCAATCATTCTCTGCTTTGAGGAATATGCCAGACCGGAATCGATAGCCGCGTTTCTATTTTTAGACGGATTCTTGGGAACAGAGCGTGGGCGGTAAGTTGAACGGTAGTATGGAGGTCGGCATTTCGTGGCGATACAGACTATCAAGCACATACGGCCGCATAAACAGGTCAGGCTATTACGAAAGCCTCATCTTGGTTCGTTTCTTTAGTCATTTCGAGGTCTTCGAATTCTATGACGAAGCTAGATTCATGCAGGTACACGACAGTGGTGATTTCATTCTGCTCACCGGTGTTGTCCCCGAACTCTATTCGTGCTCGATCTCTAGCTGCCATGGTTTGTTATTGGACTGATGAATGTTGCATTAGGTTCATTGTGGAAATACGGGATCGAGAGACGTTCATCTCATCGGTGAGCGTTTCGCTTGTTCCTTCCATGCCGTCGCCCAGATGAACAACGGTAGCGCATAGAACGCGTACGCTTCGAACTGGAGATACAGGTAGGTCAGCAGTATCAGCCAGCAGATCGTGGTCTTGTTCCACGCATGATGCTTGGAAATATGTCGAAGCACCAATACTATGCCGGCCAGCAGCATCGGTAGACCGAATTCTGTCGCGAACGAAACATACGCGTTCATCGTAAACACATTGCCGGCCCGGTTGAGGGTCGCTCCGAACGGATCCTGTAGTTCCGCTATTTCCGAGGTCATGGTACCGCCCCAATCCGTGTAGAGTTCCAATGCTCGGTCATATCCTGCGGCGATGGCTGTGCCGAGATTGCCCGCGCCGAATCCCAGAACGGCACGCCATCCATCCTGAAACAGCGCTATCAATGGGGCCAGGGAACGGAACACGCGTGCCGACATCGAAGAATCGCCCGCCAATAAGCCATGCTGTATGAGCGATTGCATGCGGGGGTTCGCGGCAATCATCAGCGTGCCTCCCACACACAGCGCGAGAGCCGCCGAAATCGTGCCGAACAGCACTTTTCGGGAACGCATGATCCGCCGCCAGGGAACAAACACGATCGCACACAGCGTTGCCGCGACGGCGGTATCCAGCAGAATACGGACACCTGCACCCATAAGAATCGAGCTCGCCGCGAATGTGACGATCAAAACGATCAGGCGTTTGTCTCGGGAAAGCCAATATGCAGGAAGCAGAACGCCGAAAACATGCATTCCGATGTAACTGGGTTCCGCGAACAGAAACTGCGGGCGCGATATGAAATACTGGCGTAGATACCAGTCCGACAACGTCTGGTACGACCATGAGAAATGCAGATGATTTGGCTGCCCTAGCCAAGTGAACACGCCAACGGCGAACGCTATCCAGTAGGCGACGACGATGATTTTTATTGCTGTGCCTGTGTGCAAACGTCCTATCGTAAAGGCTACGTAAAAGGCACACGGCGTTGCGGCGGCGCAGAGAAGGGCTATTGCCGTTCGTACAAGGTACGTCGCATTGCTGCCCAACGCTGTCCAATCCAATACGCTGACGCAAAACATTGCGAATAGAAAAGGGAGGGTGGAAGGAAAGATGCGCAAAGCCTTACACGATTGTTTCCAATGCAGGCACGCGTATGCCAAGAACAGCAACGGAGAAAGAGGCGACCAGTACGGCATCTGAAAACCAAACGTCAGGCCGTCCACAGGCAGTAGAGCGAGAGCGGCGTACATAACGTAATCCCGGATGTCATGGGGTTGATCAGCACTCAGCGATGTCGGATATTGACGCATCATACCTCATCGAATGCCAGATAAGGCGGCGGCGATGGCATGGGAACAACGTTCTATATCATGGGCGACGGCGTCATATACCGCATCTTCGCATCGGTACGGGTCTTCAATATCATGGAATATTGGCATGGAAGGTCGTATGAAGGGTTCTGAATCTATGATGTAGTGTAGACGGTCCTCCGGATTCGACGGGCTGTCTGATCCCATACCGTGAACATACGCGTTGCAAAGATTGGCGAAGTCGTCAATCACGAATACTTTGCCGAACGCGTTGATATCACGATCGATGATTTCATCTGATTGCGACTGCGTGAAAGTAAGAATAAGGTCGGCATGTCGTATCGACTCGTCGGTGACGGGGCGTGAACGATGTCTGGAGGAGTCGATTCCATTGGTCGCAAGGCGTGACGCATACCGCTGCGACATGGGCGCATTCCGTAAAGACAGCAATCCGCGGCTGAACACTGTGACGCCTGTGACGTGCATTTGTCGTAGATCTTCTCGAAGAATATATTCGCCATATGCGGAACGGCAGATGTTGCCGTGGCAGACCAGCAGTATTTGCATTGATTTCCCCCTCATATCAATGCGTAAAAAAGGACCTCAGTATTAATCCCGAGGTCCTTATTCATATCGATAACATCAACGCCCTTGTGTCTGGCGTCTGTCGGTTCAACGGTTATGGGCGTTGCGGCGAACAACGAATACTGCAATACCTGCGATTACAAAAAGCAACACGGCTACGGCATACGGTGCCACTGACGCGCCGGTGTCAGCGGTCGTCTGAGAGCTGGAAACGGCGCCGGTCGCAGGAACGCTATAAGTCAGGTACGAGCTCTCGTTGCCGTTAGCGTCAACGGCGAGCACGGAGACATAGTCGGAAGAGGACAGCTCGTCATAGCTGCTCACTTCCGTCTTGGACATAAATACCTGAATCTGCACGGAGGACGCCTCGGCCTTGGCTTGATCCGTCAGCTTCAGATCGAGTGTGAAATTATCGGAGTCGACAGTGCCCAGATACTTGAACGTATCCATATTGGCTGCCAGCACGACATCGGCGATCTGCTGGGAATTGTAGTGGACGGAGACATGCTTGTAGCCGGCTTCCACAGCTTTGTCGGCGCTTACAGGTACGGACAAGGTGCCGGTCTGTGCGTTGTATGTGATGCCATTCGTGTTGATGGTGGGACGATACGTGTTGGCTTCGTCGGCCATTGCGGTATTAGCTGCAACAGCGAAGCCAAGCATAGCCACGACACTGGCGAGCGCAGCCATGATTCTTTTGAGCGCATTCTTCATCGCTTTTTCCTCCTCGTTCAAAGTAGGCAGACCCAATTCTGCGGAATCCGATTCGCGTCTTCCTCTTCCGGAAGGCTGAACGCCCTCATTGTAGTTGTTGCGCGTGACAGTGGTGTAAATGCGGTGCCGGATGTGAGACCTGATTTTTTCGTGTAAGCAACAAGATTTTAAAATAAAGACGGTGCATAAAATTCGGAGTAAATTCTATGTATAATATTTTGAATTAATTAAAAATATTAGTATACGTCTTATAATTTTGATAACAAAGGAGCATCTCATGTCCGTACTGCAGGGATTTGAAGAAATCAAAACCGTCGCCCCGATCGGCAAGGTCGTCGTCACCATCACCGAATCAGTCATTCGTTTCAATAAAGCCACCGCAGCGGCCCTCGGCTACCCGGCATATGTGAAGATGCTCGTCAATGAGAAGACCCGTCAAATCGCCGTGCAGGCATGCACCGGTCGTGACGGCAACGCCATCAAATTCAGCAAGCCGGAAGGCAAGCAGACCGCGTCCGTCAGCGTCAAGGAGCCGACCGTGCTGGCCGCAGTGCAGGAATTCTTCACGTTCCCGCAGGCCGGCGAAACCGAAATCGCCTTCCAGTCGATCACCGGCACCGTATACCGTGACGAAAAGGTCGTCGTCTTCAACGCCGACAATGCCACTGCCGGCACCATGAAGAAGCGCGGCCGCAAGAAGGCCTGATCTTCCCCATATGCATACGGTGCTTCATATGGTAAATCCGTAAGCCAAAATAAAACCGCCTGATGCTTCCACAGCATCGGGCGGTTTTGTAATGATATGAGGTTTGGGTTTATTTAATCGGCTTTGTTTAATACCAGCCGTTGGCGATCCAGAAATTATAGGCGCCTTGCAGGGATCCGTAACGGCCGTTGCAGTAGCCGACGAACCACTTGAACTGCGTCTGGTAGTTCGTGGCCCAATCCGCGCCGGCGGAAGCCATCTTGCTGCCGGGCAGCGCCTGCGCCAATCCGTATGCGCCGGAGGAAGGATTCGTGGCGGTCGGATTCCAGCCGGACTCATGATTGATGATGTACACGGCGGCAGAGAAATCGGCTTCGCTGTAGCCGTTGGAAATCAGATAGTCATGCGCCCAGGACTGCATTTCGCTCGCCGGAATGGTGGTGCCGAGGCTGGAGCCGTTTGAGCTGCTTGAAGTGCTGGAGCTGCTTGTGGAGCCGGTGCCTACGAGGATCACGCGGTCGACCGGGGCCTTCTTCACATATGACGCGAACACGTTGGAGGAGATCACGGTGTCTCCGGAGCGCGTGACCAGGCTCGTGGTCTCCATCACGCCTTCCTCGCCTTCGGATTCCACCTTTTCGGTGCCGGCGGGCAGCTCGTCGGTCTCCTTCTTCACCGTGTTGAAGGCGATCGGCTGTTCGGAGGTTTCCAATTCGGCGCCGGCGCGTTCGATGGTGATGACGGTTTTCTCGGTGACCTTCTCGTCCAGCGCGGGGGAGACCGTGTCGTTCGGTTCAAGCGTGATCTCGCCGGCATCAAGCACGGACTTCACCGTCGTGAAACCGGTGCCGAGGATCACGCGCGATTTGCCGTTGATCTTGACGGTGACATACGAGGTGTCGCCGGACAAAGCGTCGCGGGCGTTGCCACGGGAAGCCGCCTGGGACGCGTCGGGGTCTGTGGCGGAATATGTTGTTGCCTGCGGCTGTTCGTCGGCTTTGACGGTGCCATACATGTTCTGGGACAGCACGCCGCCGGTGGCGAGCAGTCCGACCAGTGCGACGGATGCTCCGATCATGGTCCATTGACGCTTGGTCGGCATGGACAGGGTTCGCAATATGCTGCGCTTCCTGCGATGGCTAGCCATTATGCTCCTCGGGACGACTACAGTTCCTCGGCGGATTCGGCAAGATGGGCGTTCTGCTGCGGCCGGATGCGTCAATGGCCGCTTTGTCTCGTCTTGCGATGTGCACTTCCCAAAGTTCCGCCGGAACGCACATACGCTGCTCAGTCTATACCAGACGGCGGTCTTTCGCTCACCCCCGTAAGCGGCAAGCAAGCGGCAAACAAGCGGCAAGGCGGCGATCCCCTTGTGGGAACCGCCGCCTTGCCGCTTGCGTCTGGCGTTTGATTGAGCGGAAACTTATTCCGCTTTCGCGCCTTCGACCTTGCTCAGGTCGAGCGCCTTGGCCTGGGCGATCAGGTCGTCCAGGTCGGAGGCGCGCAGGGCGCCGGCCTGCTGGAAGATCACATTGCCCTGCTTGACCACCATCAGAGTCGGCACGGCCTGCACGTGGGCGGCCGCAGCCAGATCCTGATTCTGGTCGATGTCGACCTTGGCGAAATACACGTCCGGATTCTTCTCGCTGGCCTGCTCGAAGGTCGGGCCGAACGCGCGGCACGGGCCGCACCACGTCGCCCAGAAGTCCACGAACACCAGATCGTTGCCGGTGATGACCTGTTCGAAATCCTTGGAAGTCACTGCATGCGTTGCCATAAATACTCCTTATATCATTTACGCAATCGAAGTCGCGCAAGGGGTCGTCCGTCTGTTTTTCCGCGTTATCCGCGCCCGTCATTGGGTGTGTCCATCCGCTGTACCGCTTGCGCTTCTTGTGGAAGCCCGCAGTCGGTCGCTGCGAAAAGAACCGGGCATGGCTGCTATGACCGATACAACCACGAAGCGGCCCCCGACATTCCCGACACGTCGAACAATCAGCCAACAGACGAATTTGCGGAGTGTTTCAGCGGCGTATACGGAAGGTTCAGCGATGAACGGTGATAATGGAATGCATGCGACTGTTACATGATGAAGTGCCCGACGACGACGATTTTGACGCCGGCCGTAAGCGTGGCGAATTCGACGACATCACGCCCGAAGACTTCATCAGGGGCTCCGGCCACGGCAACCCTCCCGGATGGCTCAGCAGCGGCGAAATCAACGATATGCGCCATCGCATGCCCATCGCATACGTCTGCGTCGTGCCGGTGCGCGCCGACGAATTGGGTCGCGTCGTTCAGGTCGGCTCGCTTCTGCGCGCCTCCGACGACGGCTCGATCGAACGCACGCTGATCGCGGGCCGTGTTCTGTACCATGAATCGATCCGCGAAGCCATCGCCCGCAATGTCGCAAAGGATCTGGGCGATATCGCTTTGCCGCAGCTGCCGGCGGTATTGCAGCCATTCACCGTCGCCGAATATTTCCCGACGCCGGGCCTGTGCCGTTATTTCGACCCGCGTCAGCATGCGATCGCGCTGTGCTATGTCGTGCCCATCGCAGGCGACTGCAAGCCGCAGGACGAAACCTTGGACGTCGAATGGATCTCGCCGGATGACAAGCTTTTCGAAACCTTCCTCAACCAGATGAGCAACGGCGAGGACGCCATCGTACGGCAGGCGATGCTGATATGCGGTGCCTAACGGGACTCGGATATCAAAACAGAATGGGTAAACTCTGAATTCGACGATTGCGAAAATATAAGATTTTTGAAAATCGTAGAAAATAGGATTGCAATATGACGATTGAGTTGCATAACAATGTATATCGCGACGGCGAGGGCATGCCGTTGATTCTTGTGCATGGGTTCCCGGTGGACCACAGGATGTGGGATCGCTGCGCGCGGGGAATCATCGGTCTGAGCGACGCCGCAGGCATGAAGCCGTTCCCGATTTGGGCGCCTGACATGCCCGGAGCCGGCGAAGGGCCGATCCCAGGCGAGGAGGCAAGCGGCGGAATGAGCGAAGACGGCGTCTACGAATACGGCCTCGACCGCATGGCCGACGCATACGTTGAGCTGCTCCGACGGCATGGGTATGAGAAAGCCGTATGGGCGGGCCTTTCGATGGGCGGCTATCTGGTGCTCGACGTTCAGCGGCTGCACCCAGAAGCCATCGCCGGCATCGCCTTGTGCGACACCAAAGGCGACGCCGACTCGCCGCAGGCGCGCGCCAATCGCGTGCGCATCGCGGAAATCTGCGAAAGCACCGGAAGCCGTGAACCCGTCATGCATTTCGCCCAGGCCAATCCCGATACCGATTCCACGGTCAAGCAATCGCAGCGGTACATCGACCAATTCACAACGTGGATCAACGAACAGCCGGCCGAAGGCATCGCGTGGCGTGAACGCATGGCCGCAGGCAGACCCGACCTCAACGACCAGCTGCCATTGATCACCGCGCCCGCGGCGGTGATCTGCGGCGACCTCGACCCTTCCAGCCCGCCGGCCGCAATGAGTGCGCTCGCTGAGCGGATGGTCAAAACCGGCGTCGAAAAAACGGTAATTGACGATTGTGGGCACTTCAGTGCGTACGAGCATCCCGATCGGGTTGCCGAGGCGCTGCTGTCCGTGATGCGGAAAGCTTCAGAAACGTTGGAATTCCAATGATTTTCCGCGAATGCGTAGGCAATCCGTGAGACGCGCGTGATCCGCGAAAACGGCCGGTGCGGAGGAGACGTACACGCAATCGCAAAATGCGTATGTTGTGAAGCCGATGTTCGGTCGGCGTTCCATGAGGAGGCATGAATATGGGATTTTTCTCGCCACTATCGCTAACGCAGGCGCTGCCGTTCCTGCCGCTGGCCCAGGGTGACATCGATTACGAGTCGGAACGGCGCGCCGATCCGGCACTGGTCCCGTCGCTGCTGCAGGAACCGCAGACGAAAGTGATCCTGACGCGCGGAGGCAAGGTCGCGGTGCCGCATGGGCAGGGCAATGTCGGCTTCGCCAACGTTACGATGCGGCTTGCCACGCTGCCGGGCGCATACGTGCTGGAATCGCTGCGCGCGCACCCGGAAGCGGTCGCCATGTTCCTGGGCTCCTACGGCGGCGGGCGCGACGAGCATGTCATAGCAGTCGACATCACGCGCGTGGAAAACGAAAGCGAAGCGGTCGGCGCGGTGCCGGACGCCGCGGGCGAAGGCGCGGACGACGCCTTCGACGAAAGCACCGGACTGACCATGAACCGCACAAGAACGAAGCCGACGTTGCTGCAATCCGCCATTCGCCGCTTCGACTGGGTCGACCTGCGCGTGTTCGCGCCGCATGCCTCCGCCCGCGAAACAGGGCAGGCCACCACCGCCATTTCGCTGAGCATCTGGCACACCAGGCAGCGTTGCTGCCCGACCTGCGGCGCTCCCGTGGAGGCTGCGATGAGCGGATGGGCGCAGCGTTGCACGTCGTCGGACGACGGGCATCGCCTGCTGTTCCCGCGCATCGAACCGGCCGTCATCACCGTGATCGTGGACTCGCAGGACCGCATTCTGCTGCAACACAACAGCGCATGGAACGATCCGGGGCTGTATTCGGTGTCCGCGGGATTCGTGGAAGCCGGCGAAAACCTGGAACATGCGGCCCGAAGGGAAGCCAAGGAGGAAGTCGGCATCACGCTGGGCGAGATGAAATATCTCGGTTCGCAGCCGTGGCCGTTCCCCGCGTCTCTGATGATCGCGTTCAAGGCGCACGCGCTGGACAACGATATCCGCGTCGACGGTTCGGAGACGTTGAGCGCCCGATGGGCCACACGCGACGAGTATATGGCCGAATTGACGGCGGGGCGTATGCAGGCGCCGGGCAAGGCGACGATCGCGCGCTACATGATCGAGGAGTGGCTGGGGCACGAGCTGCCGTAAGCCGTTCCCGCCCAGTCCCGCCCCGTCACGTCGCACCCGGCTTTGCCCGTCATGCCGTACACTGGTTTCATGAGCGAAGCAAATGACAATATGAACCTGTCCGTCCCCGAACATCTGGAATATTCCGAAGAGCATGTATGGGTGGACGCCTCCGTCTCCCCGGCCGTCATCGGCATCACCGAATATGCGGCCGGTCAGCTGGGCGATCTCGTCTACCTGGACATGCCGGAAGCCGACACGCATGTGCAGGCCGGCGACGAAATCATGGAACTGGAATCCTCCAAGGCGGTCTCCCCGCTGGTCAGCCCGGTGTCCGGCACGATTCGCTACGTGAATCGTGAGGCCGCCGACGATCCGAGCGTCGTGAACAACGATCCGTACGGCGAAGGATGGATCCTCAAGATCGAACTTGACGACGACGAGCCGGAACTGCTCAGCGCCGAAGAATACGCCAAGATCGCGCAGTGACGCGCCGGGGACGTCGGCTGACGTCGATTACGCCGCCTGCGGTATCGCCCTGCGACGCCGCAAGCGCCGCCGTCTGCAGCGCGAAGCTGTGTGCAGATGGCCAAAGATGAGGTTTCCGTCGGTGCCGCAAGCGCCGTCGCCCGCGGCGCCGCCCACAATGCCGCCTGCCGTGCCGCGGGCGGCGTGCATGATCGGCGTTTCGCCTACAGGCGTTAACGCAACTGGGTTGCATGGTGCTTCTATAGTTGGGGTATGAGCAACCCAGTTGAACGAATGAACACCACGACGGCTGATATGCCGACCGTTCCGATTCCGGCGCATCCCGCTGTCACGACGTTCGATTCCGCGTCCCGCCATGAGCGCATCGAGCGCAAGCCCCTGATGGTGCGTCTGACGCGTCGCGTCATCACGCGCACGTTCGGCCTGTGGGTGCGCCTTTCCACGGATCTGGCGCATCGGCTGGGCTGGTTCTCCCAGGTCGAACCCTATGTGGGGTATGGCAATGAGGACTATTCGCGTTTGATCTGCCGCACCGTCTACGGTCCCGTGAAGCAGATGCCCGCGCAGTGGCGTCGCGGCATCTACGGCATGCTCGCGGTGCCCTCGCCGCGTGTGCGCGTGCGCATCGCCATCGACGGCACGCCGCTGCAGACCGTGCAGGTGGGGGAGCTGGAGGCCTACGACAAAGTCGACCCTTCGCAGGTGCGCAACAGCAGATATGCGGTTTCCGATTCCGCCGGATATCTCGATCTCGTCGCCGAACACCATCTGGAACCGGGCATCCATCGCGTCGGCTATTACGTCAAGCATCGTCGCCCGATTACGGCGAATCTGTTCACCATTCCGAAAAGCAGCCGCGTCGGCATCATCTCCGATGTGGACGACAC
The DNA here is from genome assembly GCF_056356755.1 of Bifidobacterium sp. LH_449. Taxonomy (NCBI): domain Bacteria; kingdom Bacillati; phylum Actinomycetota; class Actinomycetes; order Bifidobacteriales; family Bifidobacteriaceae; genus Bifidobacterium; species Bifidobacterium sp. LH_449. The sequence goes on along the minus strand of NZ_JBKEUV010000008.1, from coordinate 69,339 downwards.
CATCATGGTCACGCAGGCGCCCACATTCTGGAAGGCCGCCTACAATCTGCTGCTGCTCGATCCGAAGAAGCGCGCTCCCGTGCCGGGCATGAGCGTGCTGTTTTCGAAATTGCAGGATATGTTTCCGGACGCCCCGTTCTTCTACCTGTCGACGTCGCCGTGGAACGTGGAGAGCTCCATCCGGCATTTCATCACCTACCACGGCTATCCGGAAGGGCCGCTGCTGCTGCGCGACCTTGATCCGCGCCCGAAAACCTTCGTTCCGTCCGGCGTGCAGCACAAGCTGGAATACGTCGAACAGCTGATGGCCGATTTCCCCGATATGAAATTCATCCTGATCGGCGACGACGGCCAGAAGGATCCGACCACGTATGCGACGATCGCCCGCCGTTATCCGGGCCGAGTGCTGGCGATCGGCATCCGGCAATTGTCGCCGCGTGAGGCGTCGGGCGGCTTGGGTGTGATGGGCGGCCGCACCGCAACCCAGCCCACGCCGGTCACCGACGTCCCCGTCTTCACCGGCACCACCGGTTCCAACCTGATGAAGACGATGCTCCCCTACCTGTCCCACCTCATCCGTTAACGCTTGTGGAAAATCGGGGATATAAGATTTCATATGGAATTTTGTATAATAATTGCAAAATATCCTTTGAAGATTACAATTTCTTATTTTCTGTAATGTATTATCGATGCTGACGAAGTTGTCGTCAGCAGAGAGGCAGCGGCATATGTTGTTGGATTTCACAGTGGAAAACCTGCTGAGTTTTCGAGATGCGCAGCAGTTCTCAATGCGGCGACTCGGTCATGTATCGGATGAAAATACATGGGAACATCCCAAAGTGTCTACGCTGGCGGCATTGTATGGAGGCAATGCATCAGGGAAAACGAATTTTCTGCGGTGCATAAGATTTTTCGCAAATTTTGTGGACAACAGCTTCCGTGCGGGGGATTCCTCTTCCGCAACGGGTTCGATTCCGTTCTTGCTGGATAATGAATCGGAAGGCAAACCTTCCACGTTGTTTTCGGAATTCATCGCTCCGGACGGTAACCGTTACCAGTATTGGTTCACATTGACGCGCACGCAGGTCGTGGAAGAAGTCCTATGGCTATTCCGATCCGATACGAATCGTAAAAGCGTGGTATTCGAACGCGAAGCGGGAAAACCCGTCAAATTTGGAACGGTTATGGGATCGACGGGAAAAATAGTCGAACGCATAACCCGTGACAATGCTCTGCTGCTGTCTGCGGCAGCGGCCTCCGGCGTAGAAGCGGTACTGCCTGCTTATGGGGAAATCACTCGTGTCATCAAACGTCGTGGCACGGTGAATTTCGACGAATACTTCGCGGCGATGACTCACCTGTTGCAGCAGGATACGGAATTGGCCGGGCAGATCGCCGAATTGGTCAGATATGCGGATTTAGGCATCTCCGGAGTGGATTTCAGAGAGCAGGACGTGCCCTCCGAACGCTCGCAGCAGCTTGCATCGCTTGCTGCGGCGTTGAACGCCCTTAACGGTGAAGGTCCTGAAGGGCAATCGGAAAACGGGGCGGAAGCAGGCGACGCACTGCGTTTCAGCGTGCCTCACATACTGTTCTCACATGACGGGCGCGGCGTGACTCGAAAATTTTCGGAGCAGTGGGAGTCGGAGGGTACTCGTAACGCCTTGCTGCTGTTGCTGTGGGTCATCCAATCTTTGACTGAGCATTCCGTTCTGCTGATTGATGAAATCGATACCAGTCTGAGCGCGGAATTGGTGTCTGAAATTGTGGAACTGTATCGCGACCCGCATACGAACCCGTATCAGTCGCAGTTGATTTTCACCACGCACGACCTCAGTCTGATCAGCCATTCCGGTGTGGAGGATCGGCCGCTGGATCGCGATCAGATTTGGCTGGTTTCCAAAAACCAGTACGGAGAGTCGTCATTGCATCCGTTGACCGAGTGGGAAAACCGTAATGTGAATTTCGGGAAAAACTATCAGCACAACATCTATGCACCGGTGCCTCGTCCGTCTCTGCATGAAACCGTCGCTCGGATCTGCTCGCAATCCGCACAGGCGACGAAAGACAGGTGATTGCAATGGTCCGTCCACCGGCGCATGGTCGTTCGAAGAAAAGCTCTCGCCGTGGAAAGCGGTTTTTGATTCTTTGCGGCGGAGAAGTCACCGAAATGGAATATTTCGAATACGTCAGATCCGTGATCGGAAACCGCTGCTCCAATCAAGGCGTTGGCTGGGAGGTGCGTCGTGACATACGGCTTGAGTCGGAAGGCGTCGACCCGCTGACATTGGCGGAAGACGCGGTTGCTTTGTCTCGGCGTGACGCCAAGGATGCCAGAAAGGAACAATACGAGCCGTTCGAAGTGGTTTGGGCTGTAACCGATGTCGATGATTTCGGAGAGAAAATCCAATTGGCGCAATCCGAAGTCGACGCCACTGCCGGCAAGGTACGCCTTATTATCTCCAATCCCTGTTTTGAAGTGTGGATAATCGACCATGATGTAAGTTGTCCTGAATCGTATAAAGAGACCGCGGAATGCCAGCGATATGCCAGAGAGCGGGGATTGTTGGGGAACGTCAGAGGCCATAAGAACAAGCATTTGATTACCGAGAAAATTCAAGGCAGATATGCGAAGGCGGTAAGGAATGCCGACAGGCATATGCGTGATGCTGGGCAACGGCGATTACGGGAACGGCATCCAGCGGTAACGCGGAGATCGAATTATGCGCCATGGACGGATGTGCCGCAGATCACTCAAGCGCTTGTTGGTGAATGCTTCCGCGTTTCAGGGCACGACATTACTGAGGAATTATAGTTTTCGCCTGGCAATATAATCGCGTGCATGACAGTGAGTGAAAAGGCGGAGACGCCGGTTGCCAAGCGTGTGCCGAAGGAACGGCGTTTTCATGGCGACGTGTTCGTCGACCGGTACGAGTGGCTGCGCGATAAGGATTCCGCGGATGTGCGCGGTTTCGTGGCGGCGCAGAACGCGTACTGCGAGTCGCGCATGGCGCATTTGGCGGGGTTGCGCCAGACGTTGTTCGACGAGTTGAAGTCGCATGTGCAGGAGACCGACATGTCGGTGCCGACGCGCATGGACGGCTACTGGTATTTCACGCGCACCCGGCAGGGCCGCCAGTATGCGGCGCAATGCCGTCTGCCGATCCGCGGCGAGGACGATTGGGATCCGCCCGCGGTCGACGCGATGGACGCTCCGGGCGCGATGCCGGGCGAGCAGGTCGTATTCGATGCGAACAGCGAGGCGGAAGGCCATGAATTCTTCCGCATCGGCGGCATGGATATCAGCAAGGACGGCCGCTGGCTGCTGTACGGCGTGGACTACAGCGGCGACGAACGCTACGATTTCCGTATCCGCAACCTTGAAACCGGCGAGGAGCTGCCGGAAACGCTTGAGGGCATCGCGGGGGCATGTTTCACGCCGGATGCGCAGTGGGTGTTCTATTCGGTGCTGGACGATGCGTGGCGTCCGTACGCGGTGCGCCGGCACAGGGTCGGCACGCCGGTCGAGTCGGATATCGAAGTGTTCTGCGAACAGGATGAGCGCTTCTGGGTCGGCGTGGGCCTGTCGTTCGACGAGCGCAACATCGTGATCGGCACCGGTTCGAAAACGTCGACGGAAGTGCTGATGCTGCCTGCGGCAACGCCGGAAGGCGATTTCAAGCCGTTCATCAGGCGCGAGCCCGATGTGGAATATGATGTGAGCTTCGCCTGTTTCGAAGGCGCCGGCGAGAACGGCGGGGACATTCCGCTGGCCGTCGTGTACCACAACGCATACAATCCGAATTTCGAAATCAACGTGATCGATATGCGGATGCATGAGCCGCCGTATCGGCTTGGCGAAGGCGTATGCGTCGCCTCCGGCTCGCCGTATGGCTGTGAGGAAGGCGACCGCGTCATGCCGGGCGCATCGCTGCTTCCTGTCGGCACGGCCTATTTCAATGCCGCGAATCCCGCCATTTTGCAGGGTGCGCACGGTCTCGGCATCGAGGGCATCGCATTGCACCGTCATTATGTGGCCCTGTCGTATCGCGCCGACGGCATGAATCATCTTGCGGTGATGACGAAAAAGGACGCCGCCGAAGATTTTCTGGCCTCCCGGCCATGGCGTTTCGTCGAATTGACGCCGCCGTCATTGGAGGATGATTGGGATGTGCCGGATATCGATGATGCCTCCGACGATGATGCCTCCGGTAATGCGGCTTTCGATAATGCCGTCTCCGATAACGTCACCTCCGATAATGCTGGCGCATCGAATTGGACGACCGATGACGATACCGCGGGCCCGCATGCCGCATCCGGCATCGCATCGGTCGACATGTCGGACGGCGCCACCGCCGACGCCTTGCCGGGGGAGACGCGGCGACTGTACACGATCGGCACGGGAGGAAACCCCTCCTATGATGCGCCGCGTATGCGCTACTCCTTCTCCAGCTACACGAGGCCCGGCGAACTGCATGAATACGATCCGGCAACCGGCGAGGACCGCCTGCTGAAGCGCGCCAAGGTTTTGGGCGGATTCGACCCGCGCGATTACATGGAACGCCGCGTATGGATCGCCGCGCGCGACGGCGAACGCATTCCGGTGTCGCTGGTATGGCGTCGCGATGTGCCGACCTGCGATTGCGCGATGTTCATCACCGGATACGGCGCCTACGAGATCAGTTCCGATCCGGGCTTCTCCGTGGCGAGACTGAGTATGCTCGACCGCGGCGTGCTCTATGCGGTGCCGCACATCCGCGGCGGCGGCGAAATGGGGCGCGCCTGGTATGAGCAGGGGCGCCGTCTGAACAAGAAGCATTCCTTCGAGGATTTCGTGGACGCCACCAAAGCGTTGCAGCATGCCGGTCTGGCCGATCCCGCGCGGACGGTCGCCGACGGAGGCTCCGCCGGAGGCCTGCTGATGGGCGCGATCGCCAATATGGCGCCGGAATGCTATGCGGGCGTCGAGGCGGACGTGCCGTTCGTCGACGCGTTGACGTCGATCCTGGATCCGTCATTGCCGTTGACCGTCACCGAATGGGACGAATGGGGCGACCCGCTGCATGACGCCGACGTGTACGCGTATATGAAATCGTATACGCCGTATGAGAACGCGCCGGAAACCGCCGACGACGAACGCGTCGCGGTGTTCCCGAAGATCTTCATCACCACGTCGATGAACGACACCCGCGTGCTGTACGTCGAACCGATGAAATGGCTGGCCCGACTGCAGGCCGCCGGCGTGGACGCGGTGGCGAAGATCGAAGTCGAAGCAGGCCATGGCGGCACCTCCGGGCGCTACAAGCAGTGGGAGGAAATCTCCTACGAGAACGCATGGTGTCTGAACGTCATGGGGGTGGCGGGCGTCTGACGCCGCGAGCTGTCCACCATGTGAAACGCATGTCCATCTGGTGAAAGCCTCGCGCTCGCTTCAGTCGGGCGCGAGTAGTCTCGCCGCTATGAGCGAAACAACGAAGAAGTACACCATCGCGGTCATTCCAGGCGATGGCATCGGCAAGGAAGTCACCCCGTGGGCCCAGAAGGCTTTGGAAAAGGCCGCCGAAGGCGTGGCCGAGTTCGAATACGAGCCGTTCGACCTGGGTGCGGAGCGTTATCTGCGCGACGGGGCGATCCTGCCGGAAGACGAAGAGGAACGCATCAAGAAGACCGACGCGATCCTGCTGGGCGCCGTCGGCGATCCGCGCATCAAGGCCGGCATTCTGGAACGCGGCCTGCTGCTGAAGCTTCGTTTCGATCTGGACCAGTATGTGAACCTGCGTCCCTCCAAGCTGTATAAGGGCGTCGAATCGCCGCTCGCCGATCCGGGTGAGATCGACTTCGTCGTCGTGCGCGAAGGCACGGAAGGCCTGTACTGCGGTGCGGGCGGCGCCGTCCGCCGCGACACTCCGGCCGAAGTCGCCACCGAAGTGTCCATCAACACCGCCTATGGCGTGGAACGCGTCGTCCGCTACGCCTTCGAACTGGCCATGAAGCGTCGCAGGCACGTCACGCTGGTGCATAAGAAGAACGTGCTCGTCAACGCCGGCGACATGTGGCAGCGTCTGGTCGACAAGGTCGGCAAGGAATATCCGGAAGTCTCCCACGACTACTGCCATATCGACGCGGCCACGATCTACATGGTCTCCGACCCGTCCCGTTTCGACGTGATCCTGACGGACAACCTGTTCGGCGACATCCTCACCGACGAAGCGGGCGCGGTCGTCGGCGGCGTCGGATACTCCGCATCCGGCTGCATCAACGCATCCAACGAATACCCGTCGATGTTCGAGCCGATCCACGGATCCGCGCCCGATATCGCAGGCCAGGGCGTCGCCAATCCGACCGCCGCGATCCTGTCGGCCGCCATGCTGCTGCGTCACCTCGGATTCGACGAGGCCGCCGCCCGCATCGACGCCGCGGTGGAGGCCGACATCGAAGAACTGGGCGCGACCAGACGCAGCACCGACGAAGTCGGCCGCGACGTCCTCGCCCGCATGTGACGTCCGAGCCGCCGTCCGTATCCGGCCTGCAGAAAACCGCGTTTGCGGCCTTGCGGCCGGATGCCCCAAAACCGTAAAACTCCGTGGTCTTTACGGTTTTGGGTCGGTACGGTGCGTGTTCGCGCGCATCCGTCGTGTTTCAGACGCGCAATACGCTATCTTGGACTCATGGAAGAAAAGAACGATAACACGCAATGGTCCGCTGACCAGCAGGGACAATGGCCGTCCCTGCAGTCGCAGCCGGATGCGCAGTCCGCATATCGGCAGACTCCTTATACGCAGCAGGGCACGCCCCAAGAGCAGGCGTCTCAGCGGCAGGCTCCCCAATACATGTTCGGGCAGCCGCAAAGCCAGCCGCAGAACCGATACCAATATCAGCAGCCGTACGATTCAACGCAGTACGCGCAGTATGGCCAGCAGTATGGCCAACAACAGGGCCAGTATGGCCAGCCGAACTACGGCCAGCCGAATTACGGCCAGCAGTACGGCCAACCGTATGGGCAGCCGCAGTATGGCCAGTCGCCGCAGGGCGTGCCGTATGGCTATGTGCCGCGCAAGAAGCTGGTTGCGGGACTTCTCGGCATTGTCCTCGGCGGATTCGGCGTCCACAATTTCTATCTGGGATACACGGGCAAAGCGGTGGCGCAGCTGCTGCTGACCCTGATCGGCTGGATTCTGTTCGGGCTTGGCCCCCTGATCGCCATGATATGGGGATTCATCGAAGGCATCCTGATCCTGTGCTCCAATCAGTACAGCAGCTGGCATCAGGACGCGCACGGCGTGGAGCTCGTCGATTGATGAGCGAGACGATGAATCATCCGCAGGATCAGACGTCGAACCTGGCGCCGGGCCAGGCGGCGAACGCCAAGCCGGACCGGGCGCGCGGAGAATGCAAGATCCCCGGCGGCAAGCTCGTCGGCGTCACGCTGCTGTTCGACGATGACGGTCATGTCGTGAGCGGCAAGCTGGACGGCGATTTCTTCGTTGAAGGAGCCGAAACCGAATGCCGCGCGGTGATCAGCCAGATCGATCAGCTGCTGGCGCGCCGGATTCGTAGCGAACGGTATGAAGACACCATCGCGATGGCGATGGAGGGACATCCTGATGTGCGTTTCATCGGCACCGACGCGGCCGCGATCGCAACAGCCTGGAAGCGTGCGTGGAATTCCCGCAACGGCGTTGCCGATGATGAGGCGACGCCACGGACCTGCAAGCCGACGCGCCAGAATCTGATCACCGACGCCGAACGCGAGGAGTATCTTCGGCGTTGGCATGCGCAGGATTGGACCATCATGCATGACCATCCGCGTGCCGCGCAGGAACAGATGGACGTCGACGAGCTGTGGGCGAAGGAGGTCGCCGCAGGGGCAAGGCCTGCGACGCTGCGCATATGGGAGTGGTCTTCCGACGCGGTGGCGATCGGCCGGTTCCAGACCGTCGACAACGAGGTGAATACGGAGAACGCCCGTCGCGCCGGTTTCGAAATCGTCCGCCGTTGCACCGGCGGCGGCGCCATATATGTGCAGCCGGGCAACGTCATCACCTATTCGATCACCGCCCCGTACTCGTTCGTTGACGGATTGAGCGTTGAGGCCACATACCGGCTGTGTGATTTTTGGATGGTCGAAGCCTTGCGCGAGCTGGGCGCGGACGTGTATTTCAGCGGCATGAACGATATCGTTTCATCGCAGGGGAAGATCGCGGGTTCCGCACAGCGCCGCTTCGCGTCCGTCGACAGGGGACCGGGATCGGTGTTGCATCATACGACGGTTTCCTATGAGGCCAATCCTCGGATGATGGAACGCATTCTGAGGATTTCCGACGAGAAAATGTCCGATAAGGCCGTCAAATCCGTGCGCAAATACGTCGATTCGCTGAACCGTCAGATCGCGATGAGTCGCGAAGAAGTCGTCGATCATTTATTGGAGGCGGCAAAACGCGTTACAATATGACGCGGTGATCGAGGACGATTCGACTGCGATTGAACGTGATGTGAGTCTTGGAGGTGTGATGGGCTCGAATACGCCGAATGCGTTTTACGATGAGGACAATACGCTGCTTCAGACCGCGTTGTTCAAGCAGGTGTCTCCCGACCAGGCGAAGGAACTTCTGCCTTTTCTGCAGCATGCCGTGTATGAGAAGGGCGAGGCGATCTTCCGTGAGGGGGACACCGACCATCGCATGTATGTGCTGGAAGAGGGTAAGGTCAAGCTGATTCGTGAATCGCGTGACCGGCGCATACAGCTGCTCAGTATCCATGCGCACGGCGAACTGCTCGGCGAGATTCCGGTATTCGACCCGCACGGCGGTCCCCGTACGGCCAGCGCCATCGCGATGACCAACGGCACGCGCGTGGTGTGGCTGGAGCATGACGCGCTTTTCGCATGGCTCGACAGATACCCGCGTGTGGCCGTGGACATGCTTCAGGTGTTGGCGCATCGCATGCGCGACAATAACGAGCGCATCTCCGACATGGTGTTCATGGATGTTCCGGCGCGATTGGCCAAAACCCTGCTGAATCTGGCCACCAGATTCGGCGAGCCTGTGGAGGCGGGCCTGAAGGTGCCGCATGACCTGACGCAGGAGGAAATGGCGCAACTGGTCGGGTCCTCCCGTGAAACGGTGAACAAGGCGCTGATGGAGTTCGCCAATCGAGGATGGATCGCACGCGAAGGCCGTTCCATCATCATCTACCAGCCGGGCATGCTGATTCGACGTTCTCGCCGCTGACGCGATGAATGTTTTCGGCGGCTTTCCAGCGCTTTTCAAGATATGGATCGTCTATGAGGTGAAATCGTGATGGTTGGCCTCGAATCGCGGTGAAGTAGACCCGCCACCATAGAATGACCTCATGCCCAACAACATCATGCCTAACAGTTCTTTGCCCGGGGATCCCGCGAGCCGGAAGAAGAAGATGACGGTCCGACGCGTGCTTGCGCTGACGGTAGCCTACCTGACGTTGTGCGTCGGAGGCGGCGTCGTAAGCAGCTTCTTCCTGCTGCCGGCCATAGTCGGCGTCAATAACGTCGCTCAGGCGGTGCTTCCATCGTTGCAGGTCGAAGGCATCGATTTCGACGTCACCAGCCTGCCGCAGAAATCAACGATGTATGCAAGCGACGGCACGACCGTCATCGCGGAATTCTATGAACAGAATCGCACCGTGGTGCCGCTGAAGGATATTTCCGAACCGATGCAGCAGGCCGTCGTCGCGCGAGAGGACAAGCGTTTCTGGCAGCATTCCGGCGTGGACGTGCAGGGCGTGATGCGCGCGTTCATCATGACGTACATGATGAAGGAAGACCAGCAGGGCGGCTCTTCCCTGACCCAGCAGTATGTGAAGAACGTGCTGATCATGCAGGCCGAGGAAGACAACGATCCGATCGCCCAATACCATGCCTCCGAAGACACCATCGCCCGTAAGATCAGGGAAATGCTGATCGCGGTGCAGATGGAAAAGGTGTATTCCAAGCCCGAAATCCTGCAGGGATACCTGAATATCGCACAGTTCGGCCGCAATAACCTGTACGGCGTGGAAGCCGCGGCGGAACGGTATTTCAATGTTCCCGCATCCGAATTGAACGTGGTGCAGGCGGCCACGATCGCGGCCATCACGAAGAATCCGGAAAATTTCGATCCTTCCGTTGAGGCGAATCAGCCCGAGGCCGAAAAGCAGCGCAATATCGTATTGCAATTGATGTATGAGCAGGGCTATATCGAAACCGAACAGGAATATCAGGATGCGGTCAATACGCCGCTGGTGGATACGCTGAACGTTCAATCGGTGGCCAGCGGCTGCATGGCCGCCGAATATGATGCCGGCTATTTCTGCGACTATGTGGTGCACAAGATTCAGAATTCCGAAGAATTCGGCGATACCGCGGAAGAACGCAACGCCTTGCTGAGGGAAGGCGGCCTGAAGATCGTCACCACGCTTGATATCGACGCCAACACGCTGCTCAATGAGACCGCGCGCAACACCATCCCGCCCACCGACCCCAGCGGCATGGAAATCGTCATGGCATCCGTCGAGCCCGGCACCGGAAAGGTGCTTGGCTTCGGCATCAACCGTACCTACGATGTGACCGATGCGGCGAAAACCGATCAGACGCTTGATTCGATGAATTATGCCGTGGACTATGTGGACGGCGGCGGCCAGGGCTTCTCCATCGGCTCCTCATGGAAGCCGGTCAATCTGATTTCATGGATGGAGGCCGGGCATTCCATCAACGAGAATCTGCAGACCACCACACGCTACCCGACCAGCGAATTCAGCTGCGACAGGTATACCGGCGGCACCGAGGTGTGGAACGTCACCAACGCGTTGACCAACGGCACGGTCAATCCGGAAAGCCCGTTCCTCGGTCTGGTCCGCTCCCACAACACCACGCAGGCGTCGATGGGCGCCATCATCGGATTGTGCGCGATCGCCGACACCGCCACGAAGCTCGGATATCACGACGCCTACACGGGAGCGACGCTGGACCAGTCCCCGTCCTCCTTCGTGCCCGCCATGCTGGTGGGCAACGTCAACGTCTCCCCGCTGACCATGGCCAGCATCTTCGCGGTGTACGCGTCCAACGGCGTGCAATGCGATCCGGTCGCCATGACTCAGGTGACCGATAAGAACGGCAATGATCTGGAAGTGCCGTCGGCCAATTGCCATCAGGCCATCGATCCGGAGATCATCCAAACGCTTGCCTACACGCTGAATCAGGGCGTGGTCCGTCCCGACGGCGCGGGCGGCACGGCCCAGCTCGACGGCGGCCGCAAGACCTTCGCCAAAACCGGTACGCATGAAGACCAGCTGGTGACCACCGGCGGTTTCATTCCGAACGCAATCGCCACCTTCGTTCTGGTCGGCGACGTGCAGAACCCGGTCGGCAATCCGATCGCCAACATCGCGATCAACGGCGAATACCACTCCTACTGGGACGGCAGCACGATCGCCGCGCCGGCATGGCGTAATTTCATGAACGCCTACGCCGCCAAAAAGCAGCTGCCGATCGACAACAACTACGGACAGCCTTCCAGCAAGTACACCGCATCCAGCGGCACCGTCACCAGGATCGATGGGTCGAAGACGGGCTCCGGCGGCACTTCGTCGCGGAATTCGAATAACTCGAATAATTCAACCCAATCCAATGGCAATACGAATTCGAATAATTCGACGAATACCGGAACGCCCGATTCGAACGGCACAGGCAACGCCGATGGCGCGACAGGCCAGTGACAGGCCGGTGATAGGCCTGTGACAGGTCAATGACGGCCTGAAACGGCGCACAAGCCGTAAGGCATGCCGTCTGCTGCGACTGCCTGCTGCGACTGCCCGCCTTTGCGATGGCGGCTGCAGCGGTGGGTCGCCTTGCATCGGTTTTGTTTTGTGTGAACAATGCATGAACGCCCGTCCAATGGACGGGCGTTCTGCGTAGAATACAAGCAGCGCGTAAAACCGCATGATGTGTCCCGCATCGAGATCGGAGAGGATTCGCATATGGGCGAGAGCAAGACCACCAATGCCGTTTCCCGGCTGTTCGAACCGTTGACATTGCGCAATATGACGGTGCGCAATCGTATCTGGCTGCCGCCGATGGACACCTATTCGGCATTCGCGCGGGACGGGCGCCCCACGCCGTTCCACTATCAGCATTATGTGTCACGCGCCGCCGGCGGATTCGGCCTGATCATCGTCGAATCGACCGCGGTAAGCCCGCAAGGCCGCATTTCACCATGCGATCTCGGCCTGTGGGACGACGACCAGATGGATGCGTGGCGTTGGATCGTCAACGACGCGAAGACCGCCGGCGCGAGAATGGCCGTGCAGCTTAATCATGCCGGCCGCAAAGGCTCCGGCGGATGCTTCTCGATGAATGTTCCCAATAGTCAGAGCGTGCCGGTCGACCAGGGCGGCTGGCCCACGGTTGCACCAAGCCCTAAGCCGTATGGCCATATGGCCATGCCGCGCATGTTGACCGTCGATGAGATCGGGCAGATCGTCTCCCAATTCCGCGACGCCGCATGGCGTGCCGTGAACGTCGGCTTCGAGGCGATCGAAATCCATGCGGCGCACGGCTACCTGCTGTCGCAATTCCTCGATCCGCTGGTCAACGAGCGTGAAGACGAATACGGCGGCAGCTTCGAAGGCCGCATCCGCATACTGGTGGAGGTCGTCGACGCGATACGCTCCGTGATTCCGTCCGACGTGCCGGTGCTGGTGCGCATTTCGGCCACCGATTGGGCGGCCGGCGGCTGGGACCTCGATCAGAGCGTCGATCTGGCTTGCGTGCTGAAGCATCACGGCGTCGACCTGATCGATGTCTCCACCGGCGGCATTCTGCCCGATGTGACGATTCCCGCAAAGCCGAAATATCAGGTGCCGTTCGCCGAGGCGATCCGCGAACGCGCCGAAATCCCGGTAACCGCGGTCGGCCTGATCACCAAGCCCAAGCAGGCCGAGAAAATCATCCGCAATGGTCAGGCGGACGCCGTGCAGATCGGCCGCGCCGCCCTGCGCGACCCGTACTGGCCGCTGCGCGCCGCCGACAAGCTCGGCGTCGCCGTCGAGGACGCGCCGTACCTGCCGCAATACGTGCGCGGGGCATTCTGATAGCGGCTCAATCCGGTAGCGGCTCAATCCGGTATCGAATCAATCCGGCGTCAAACCAATCCGACATTGAATCGGCAGCGGTGTCTGATATGGCGAAAAGTGGCCGTATCAATCACAAGGCCGGCCCCAACATGGGGTCGGCCTTTTCGTAATCCTCGTATCGCTATTCCGTCAGGCGTCGACTCCGACGGCGTCGGCGACATGTTCGAAACCGTCGCGGCGCAGCAGGTCGGCCAGTCCCCGCTTCAATACCGTGATCTGCTGCGGGCCGCGGTACATCAGCGAACTGATGAACATCACCAGGCTCGATCCGCAGCGAATCTTCTCATACGCCTGCCGCGGAGTGAAAACGCCGCCGATGCCGGCGATCGTGAAGCGGTCGCCGTATTCGCGGTATACGCGGCGGATCATCTCGTTGCTGGCGCGATACGTCGGGCCGCCCGAAAGGCCGCCCTCCCAGCCGCGCGGGATGTCGAGGCCGGTGCGGTCCTTCTGCAGATTCGCGATGCTCAGGCCCTGCACATTGTGTCCGGCCAGCACGTCCAGCAGATCCCTGTATTCGGACCACGACTTGTTCAGCGGCATCTTCACCAGCGTCGGCTGCGGACGTTCGATCTTGTCCAATTGCGTGAACAGGCGGTCAAGCGCGTCCGGATCCTCGTTGAACGGCTCGCCTGCCATCGTGTTCGGGCAGGAGATGTTGACCTCGACCATGGCGGTGCGGCCGGCGGCGCGGCGCATCGAAATGCAGTAATCCTCGATGCCTTCGTCGATGTCGCCGGTCAGAGCGTCGTTCGTGCGGGCGATGGAGACCGAAATCTGCATGGTCCTCGCATGCGTCCACGCCTGCTCGGCGCGTGCGATCACCTTGTCCGAGCCCTCGTTGGCGAGGCCGACGTGCACCATCATCGAATCGTATTCGGGCAGGCGGTGGAACCAGGGTTTCGCGTTGCCGGGGCAGGGGCGGGCCGTGGTGGAGCCCACCGTTTCAAAGCCGAAGCCGGCGTTGTCGAGCAGCACCGGCATCTCGCAGTTCTTGTCGAGGCCGGCGGAGAGGCCGAACGGATTGGCGAAGTCGATGCCCATCGCATTCGTCTCCAGGATCGGATCGGTGTAGTCGAGCATTTCGCGGCACAGCCACATCAGCGGCGGGATGTTCTTGGTGACGCGGCAGAATTCAATCATCTGGTCATGCGCCTCGTCAGGGCGATGATTGAACACGAAATTCGGTTTGATGATGTGCTTGTATCCGAAAGTGAACAGGTCGGTGGTGGCCTTGTTCACGGCGTCATGCCAGAAATTCTCGCTCACATAAGTCATGCCTCCCATTGTCTCACCTCGCCGCCCTGGTTGCGCGCATATCGCCGCGGCCGTCGCTTGCCCGCTGTCTTCGCCGTGCATGTCACTGTGTGCATGTCACTGTCTCTGCCACGTATGCCGCTGTCTTCTGCTGTGTGTTGCTGTCTTCTGTTGTTTCCTGTGCGGTCGTTGCCTGTGTCGTGCATGTTGCTGTCTTCTGTTGTTCTTTCCGTGTGGGCGCTGCCTGTGTCGTGCATGTTGCTGCCTTCTTCGCATGTGTTGCCGCTTCCTTCATGGGGGTCGCACGTCCGGTGCCGATTGCCATGCCGAACGTGATGTCGTTTGTCTCTTCTCTTGCGCGTGTTGCGTGTCCGCGGCCTGCAGCATGTCATCAATCCGACGATCTCCTCTTTTTTCCTCTTTTTCCCCCTCTCGTGCGCGTTGCGCGCCCGTGGTCCTCTTGTCTTCGCTGAAATCCTGCGGTTTTGTGGTTTCGGGTAACGTAGGAATAGGAAATCCGTAGGAAACGCTCAAATCAGTTTTTATTTTGAGCAAATGTGTGCGATAATGTTCGAATGATATCGTCACAACGTCAGCATCTGATTTTGAGCAGGCTGCGCACGCGAGGAGCGGTGCGCATCACTGCGCTGTCCAAGGAATTGGGCGTCTCTGCCATGACCATCCGACGCGATATCGCCGATCTGGCCGATAAAGGTCTGCTTAAGCGTGTTCACGGCGGTGCCGTCAGCACCAGCACATTGCTGAGCGAGCCGTTGTTCTCTGTAAAGTCGCAGATGGACATCGGACTGAAGGATTCCATTGCGCGCGAAGCGATCAAATATGTCGCGCCGGGCGACGTCATCGCCATCGGCGGTGGCACGACGGCGTATGTGTTCGCGCAGCATCTGCTCGAATCGCAGCAATCCTCCGGCATCACCATCCTCACCAACTCCATCCCGGTGGCGGAATTGGTGCAGGCATTGGAATCGAAAGACGTCGAAGTCATCGTGACGGGCGGCGTCATCACGCGATCCAATTCGCTGGTCGGCCCCATCGCGGACAAGGTCGTCGCATCCCTTCGCGTCAACACCGTCTTTCTGGGTACGCATTCCGTGTCCGTTCCCCGCGGCTTCCTCATGCCCAATTCGCTGGAGGCCGCAACCGATATGGCGATGATGGACATCGCCGATCGCACCATCATCTTGACCGATCACACCAAATGGAGCTGCACGTCGTTGTCGCTGTTCGCACGCTTCGATCAGGTGGATACGGTCATCACCGATGACGGGCTCGACCCCGAATCGGCGACGGAAACCAGGAATCTGGTCAAAGAACTCGTTCTGGCGCGCCAGAGCGAATCAAATGAGGAAAGTGAGTGATCCTGACAATGAGTGAATTCGCCAATTACACTCCGGGAGCATATGCGAAGGAGCATATCCGCATCACGCCGACCACGCTGGCCGACGGACGTGACTTCTTCTATCTGGACGACGATCCGGAATACGTATCCGGCGCGAAAACCCGCGAATTGAACGATCCGCGCCAGCTGGCGTATCGCTTCGCCAATCAGCTGAACGCCGCCGGCGAGGAAGTGCCGTACGCCGCCCCCGAAATGCGTCGCGATCCGCTGACCGGCGACTGGATTCCGATGGCGACCGCGCGTATGAACCGCCCGATCACCGCAGGCCCCGGCGCCACCGCCAAGGGCAATCCGCTGGCCGCGCGCAAGCCGGGCGACCCGTATCAGGATGGCGAAGTACCGGACACCGACTACAACGTCGTCGTCTTCGAAAACCGTTTCCCCTCCATGGTGCGCGTTCCGGGCCGTTCCGAAGCCGTTGAATACGTGAACGGCAACCCGTTGTGGGAAAAGAAGCTCGCCGCGGGCCGCTGCGAAGTCATCTGCTTCGACCCCGACGAAGACGGCCTGCCGGCCGACCTGCCGGTCTCCCGTCTGCGCACCGTCGTCGAGGCATGGGCGTTCCGCACCGCCGAAATCTCCAAGATGGAAGGCATCGAACAGATCTTCCCGTTCGAAAACCACGGCGCCGAAATCGGCGTCTCCCTGGCCCATCCGCACGGACAGGTCTACTGCTACCCGTTCATCGCGCCGAAGATGGAAGCCGAACTGCAGCACACCGAGGCCTACCATGAGAAGACCGGCGGCAACCTGCTCAAGGACATCATGAACGCCGAAATCGAAGCCGAAGAACGCATCGTCATGCGCAACCACTCCTGGGTGGCCTACGTGCCGGCCGCAGCCCGCTGGCCTTTGGAGGTGCATGTGGCGCCGGTGCGCGACGTGCTGACCCTGGACGAACTCGACGACGACGAACGTTGGGATTTGGCGCAGATGTACTCCACGCTGCTCAAGCGCGGCAACGCCTTCTTCGACACCGGCGACGGCAAGGGCATGGACCTGCCGTACATCGCCGCATGGCATCAGGCCCCGATCCACGACAAGCGCCGCGAGAACTACCGCCTCAACCTGCAGTTCTTCTCCTTCCGCCGCGCCGCCAACAAGATCAAGTATCTGGCGGGCTCCGAATCGGGCATGGCCGCATGGATCTCCGACACCACGCCGGAACTCATCGCCAAGCGTTTCCACGAGCTCGGCGCCGTCGACATCGCGGAAGCCTGAATGCGAGCCTGATCGCCAATTCCGGCCGTCAATTATGGCTGTCAATTCCGACTGCCGATTCTGGCCGCCGATTCTGGCCGCCAAACGGCATTCGGCATTTTCAAAAAGGATCGTCTATGACCACAGTTGAATTCATTGAACCGCTGTCCCACGAAGACGGCGTACGCATCGCCGCCGACCTGTTCCGCGCCACCTACGGCAAGGAACCGGCCGGCGTATGGGCCGCCCCCGGCCGCGTCAACCTGATCGGCGAACACACCGACTACAACGCCGGCCTGTGCCTGCCGATCGCGCTGCCGCATCGGACCTTCATCGCGCTAGCCCCGCGCGAAGACACCACCGTGCACGTCGTCTCCGACGTGGCTCCCGACAAGGTCGCCGAAGCGGATCTCGCCGGATTGCAGGCCGGCGGCGTCGACGGCTGGGCCGCATACCCGGTCGGCGTCGCATGGGCCATGCGCGAAGCCGGCTTCGACGCCGTGCAAGGCTTTGACGCCGCCTTCGCCTCCTGCGTGCCGCTCGGCTCCGGTCTGAGCTCCTCGGCCGCCATGACCTGCTCCACCGCGCTCGCCCTGGACGACGTGTATGGCCTCGGCTATGGTGCGACCGACGCAGGCCGCGTCACCCTGATCGACATGGCCATCCGCTCCGAAAACGACATGGCCGGCGCCTCCACCGGCGGTCTCGACCAGAACGCCTCCATGCGCTGCTCCATGGGCCACGCCATCCGCCTCGACTGCCGTCCGGGCCTGACCGCCCTCGAAAGCGTCTCCCCGGAAGCCTTCGACCTCGACAAGTACGGCCTCGAACTGCTCGTGCTCGACACCCAGGCGCCGCACCAGCTCAACGACGGCCAGTACGCCCAGCGCCGCGCCACCTGCGAGGAGGCCGCGCATATTCTCGGAGTCGACAACCTGCGCGTCACCGCCGAAGCGGTCGCCTCAGCCGACGATCCGGCGGCGGCGCTCGCCGACGTGCTCGCCAAGCTCGACGACGAGACCATGAAGAAGCGCGTGCGTCACGTCGTCACCGAAATCGCCCGC
Organism: Bifidobacterium sp. LH_449; assembly: GCF_056356755.1. Taxonomy (NCBI): domain Bacteria; kingdom Bacillati; phylum Actinomycetota; class Actinomycetes; order Bifidobacteriales; family Bifidobacteriaceae; genus Bifidobacterium; species Bifidobacterium sp. LH_449. The sequence continues at coordinate 51,252 of NZ_JBKEUV010000008.1, read as the reverse complement.
GTCGACCGATTCGTCGAAGCCTTCGCCAGCGGCGACATCGCCGAAGCGGGACGCCTGTTCAACGCATCCCACGATTCGCTGCGCGACGACTATGAAGTCACCGTCGATGAGCTCGACGTCGCCGTGAACGTCGCCCGCGAATCCGGCGCATACGGCGCCCGCATGACCGGCGGCGGCTTCGGCGGCTCCATCATCGCGCTCGTCGACAAGGGCGAAGGCCACGCCATCGCCCAGAAGATCGCCGACGAATTCGAAGCCCGCGGTTTCAACGCCCCGCGCGCGCTGCCGGCCTACGCCGCAGCCGCCGCCTCGCGTGAAGCCTAAGCGCCCCAGGCGTCCCCGGTCTGACGCCGCAAGCGTCCCTGGCCAACGCCGGCTTACTCAGCAGCCGCCCTCCTGACTGACGCTTTTGACCGCCCACCCCGGCGTGTCCCGGTCAAAACCGTCAATCAAAGGGGCGGCTCTTTCCGTATGCGTCCCAAGTCCTGACGCTTTTGGCCGCCGTCCTCGGCGTGTTGCGGTCAAAACCGTCAAGTGGGGAGGCCGGCCTTTCATGGGAGGCTTTGCCGGCGTCATGCCTTTGACACTTTTGATCGCAGCTGTCGGCGTGTTGCGGTCAAAACCGTCAATCAAAGGGGCGGCTCTTTCCGTATGCGTCCCAAGTCCTGACGCTTTTGACCGCCGTCCTCGGCGTGTCCCGGTCAAAACCGTCAAAGAAGAGAAAGCCGGCCTTTCGCGAAGGGGCTTGTCAACGGCTCAGTTTTGACGGCGACGGCATTCTCTATACTGGAAGGCATTCATCCAACCGGCATTTCGCAGGAACAGGGAGGCTCATGGACAAGGCAATCATCACCGTCGTCGGACAGGACACCGTTGGCATCATCGCACGCGTGTGCACGTATCTCGCCGACCACAAGGTCAACGTTCTCGACATTTCGCAGACCATCATCGACGGCTATTTCAACATGATGATGATCGTCGACGTCACCGCCGCCGACAACGAATTCGGCCGCCTCGTGGAGGAGCTTGACAAGCTCGGCGAAGGCATCGGCGTGCGCATCCGCTGCCAGCGTGAGGAAATCTTCACGAAGATGCATCGCGTGTGATCGCGTGAATTCCCATCACAATATTCATCACGGCATCTGCCGGAGGATCCGCTGAAAAATTGCCGAAGGGTTTGCTGAGAACATTCGAAAAGGCATTCAAGGATGTTCGAATGTCCATCACAGCGCCGACGGCAGTATTCATTGCAATATTCATCGCGACGATCAAGGAATACGCATGCTGAATATCATGGAGGTCCACGAGACCAATCAAATGATCGAGCAGGAGAAGCTCGATGTGCGCACCATCACGATGGGCATTTCGTTGTTGGATTGCGCAGACGACAACGTCGACACGGTTTGCGACAACATTTACCGGAAAATCACCACGTATGCCAAGGATCTGGTGTCCACGGGCGAGGCGATCGAACGCGATTACGGCATTCCGATCGTCAACAAGCGCATCACGGTGACGCCGATTTCGCTGGTCGGCGCCAGCTCCTGCAAGACCAGCGAGGATTTCGTCAAGATCGCACATTCGCTTGACAAGGCCGCGAAAGAGGTCGGCGTCGATCTGATCGGCGGCTATTCGGCGCTGGTGTCGAAGGCGATGACGCCCGCCGAGGAGCTGCTGATCCGCTCGCTGCCGCAGGCGTTGAGCGAGACCGATATCGTATGCTCGTCGGTGAACGTCGGTTCGACGAAAACCGGCATCGACATGAATTCGGTCGAGCTGCTCGGACACATCATCAAGGATATCGCGGCGCGCACCGCCGACAATGATTCCTACGGCTGCGTGAAATTCGTGGCCTTCTGCAACGCGCCGGACGACAACCCGTTCATGGCCGGCGGCTTCCACGGCGTCACCGAAGGCGATGCCGTCATCAACGTCGGCGTTTCCGGACCGGGCGTCGTCTCCCGGGCGCTCGACGAAGCGAAGGGCAAGGATTTCGAATTCCTGTGCGAAACGATCAAACGCACCGCGTTCAAGATCACGCGCGTCGGCCAGCTGGTCGCGCAGGAAGCCTCCCGTCGTCTGGGAATCCCGTTCGGCATCATCGACCTGTCGCTGGCTCCGACCCCCGCCGTCGGCGATTCCGTCGGCGAAGTGCTGGAGAAGATCGGCCTGGAACAGGTCGGCGCCCCCGGCACTACGGCCGCGCTGGCGATGCTGAACGATCAGGTGAAGAAGGGCGGCATCATGGCGTCGTCCTATGTGGGCGGCCTTTCGGGCGCGTTCATCCCGGTCTCCGAAGACAAGAACATGATCGATTCGGCCGCTTCCGGCTGCCTGACCATCGAAAAGCTCGAGGCGATGACCTGCGTGTGCTCGGTCGGTCTTGACATGATCGCCATTCCGGGCGATACGACGGCATCGACGATTTCCGGCATCATCGCCGACGAAGCCGCCATCGGCATGGTCAATCAGAAGACCACCGCCGTGCGCATCATCCCGGTCGCCGGCAAAGGCGTGGGCGAAATGGCCAATTTCGGCGGCCTGATGGGCTACGCGCCGATCATGCCGGTCAACCAGACCAGCTGCGAGGCGTTCGTGACGCGCGGCGGCCGCATCCCCGCGCCGATCCACAGCTTCAAGAACTGACGGTCCAGGACTTCGTCTCGACGAATATCGGGCGAAATCCTGCCGAATAACCGCAGTCCTGCCGAACATGAAGGGGCGGCGCGAGGAAAAATCTTGCGCCGTCCCTTCATGCTCGGCGGATATTTCATTGATCCGATGATTGCCGTTATCCGGCGGAGGAATCAGCAAATCATCGAATATCAGCGCTCGCCATGCGCTTGCGCAGAGACCGTCGGTTCCTTCGATCCCTTCATCATGAACGAGCCGATCAGCACCAGCGCCACCAGCACCAATCCGAACGCGTAACCATAGCGGGAACCGTTCACAAAACCCTGCGCGGCATCGTCCGACGCCTGGCCCAAACCAAGCAGGCAGGTGGCGACGGCGGTGCCGACGGCGCCGATCACCTGCTGCATCGTGTTGAGGATCGTGCTGCCGTCCGCGGCCATCTCACGCGGCAGGCCTTTCAACGCGGCGGACTGCGCCGATTGCTGCATGAGCGGAATGCCGATCATGAACACCACATGGGCGGCGATGAAGAACAGGGGCGACGTGCCGACGCCGATCATCAGGAACATGACGGAGCCGATGATGGCCACCACGCCGCCGATGCGCACCAGGCCGACCGCGCCATGACGGTCGAACAGGCGGCCGGCGACAAACGAGCACACCGCATTCACGATGCCTGCGGGCAGCATCAGCATGCCGGCCAGCGTCGATTCGAAGCCCAGACCGCGCTGCAGTTCCTGCGGCACCAGATACATCATCGCCAGCGTGCAGGCGAACGAGCAGGTCACCATGATCGCGGGCGTACGGAACGCGGCGATGCCTAGCGCACGCAATTCCAGCACCGGATTGGGAATATGCAGCTGACGGTAGGTGTAGAACGCAATCACCGCAATGCCGACGGCCAGCAGGCCGACCACCAGCGGCGAGAAGCCCATGTCGGCGATCATGCTGACGCCGCCGACCAGGCAGCCGAAACCGATGACCGATGCCAGCACGGATGGTACGTCCACTGCAGGGCGGGTTTGTTCGATCGGCGTGACGAAGAAGGCGGCCGTGCAGACGGTCGCAATCATCGCGACAACGGCGAACAGCGCGAAAATGGCGCGCCATGAGAACGCGCCGATCAGCATGCCGGACAGGGTCGGACCGATCACCGGCGCGAACATAATGACCAGACCGGCAACGCCATTGGCCGCGCCCAGCATGTGAGGCGGGAACACGCGCATGATGGCCACATACATCGACGGCAGCACGATGCCGGTGCCGACGCCCTGAATGATGCGCCCCGCGAGCACCAGCGGGAAGACCGGCGCAACGGCGGAAACAACGGAACCGACCAGGAAGCAGGCCAGCGCCGCAAGAACGAGATGCTTGGCGTCGATCCATTTGAGCAGAAAGCCCACACACGGCAGTACGACGCCGATGGCGAGCATGTAGCCGACGACCATCCACTGGGCGGTGCCGGACGTGACGGAAAATTCGTCCATCAATGCGGGAAGCGCGATATTCATCGAAGTTTCGGACAACATGCCGAGAAACGCGCCGATATACAGGCCGAGCATCACCTTATGCGGATGTCGGAACCGATTGTTCGGAATCTGATTGTTCGGAATTTGATTTTCGGATATCTGATGTGATTGTGCGGGTGATTGTGTCGTCACTCTGTATTGCTCTCCTCCATGCAACAAAAAAACCGCATGACCTTGGGTAAAACGACCTAGGTCATGCGGTTTTCGAAAACAGAGGTCAACCTAACATGTTTTTCGATTTTTCATAAGCCGGCCCCGCGTGTCGCCGCTTATTCCAGGCCTTTCGGCTTTTCTGCGATATCGCCCGCATATGGTTTGCGCTTCGCTTGCATATCGGTTGCGCGTCGCTTGCGTATCGCCCGTATATCGCCGTGCGAACAATCACTTGCCGCCGGCGAAATTCAGCTGACGCCACGCCTCATAGATGGCAATGGACGCGCAGTTCGTCAGATTCAGGCTCCTCAGGCTCGGACGCATGGGCAGCCTCACCTGTTCGGCCACATGCGGGCCGGCTATGATGTCCATCGGATCGGGAATGTCGCCCGGCTCCGGGCCGAACAGCAGAATGTCGGTCGGTTTGTATTCGATTTCGGTATACAGCTTCGTCGCATGCGCGGTGAACGCGATGATGCGCGAATCCGGCATCGATTCGACCAGATCCTCGAAATTCGGATGCAGCACCACATGCGCCATGTCATGGTAGTCCAGGCCGGCGCGGCGCAGTTTCGTATCACGCAGATTGAATCCCAGCGGCTCCACCAGATGCAGGATCGTGCCCGTCACCGCGCACAGGCGGATGGCCGAGCCGGTGTTGCCCGGAATGCGGGGGGAGTAGTAGCACAGGTGCGGCGTCGACGTTTCCGCCTTCGCGGCGTCCTTCGCCGAAAGCATCGCGTCGACCACGGAGATCGGATTGCCGTGCGCGTCCGTCACCAATTCGTCCGGCCCGTAATTCGATTTGCGGTAGCCGTATTCAAACATCTTCTCCACGCGGGATTCCGGATTTTCGCCCGCGGCCGCGGCGTTCGCCCGCGCATTCGTCTGTTCGTTCGTCATAGCTGCTAAGAATATGAACGATGAACGACACTCACAACGCCTGCTGCGCGCAAACCGTCACCCAGAACGCCACACAGAACGCCAAACAAAACGCCATGCAGAACGCCATGCAGAACGCCGCCCAAGCCGTCGCGCACAACGCCACGCGAACCGCCGCCCACAATGCCGCGCAAACCGTCGCCCCGCTTTTCGAATGGTGGCATGCCAACGCCCGCGACCTGCCGTGGCGCTTCGGCCGCACCGACGCGTGGGGCGTGCTGGTCTCCGAAGTGATGAGCCAGCAGACGCAGATGAGCCGTGTCGTGCCCTACTGGCTGGACTGGATCGAACGCTGGCCGGATGCGGCGTCGTTGGCGAAGGCGCCCACCGCGGACGTGATCACCGCGTGGGGACGGCTGGGCTACCCGCGGCGGGCGCTGCGATTGCGTGAATGCGCCGCATGCGTGGCGAACGAATACGACAACGTGCTGCCGCGCACGTACGACGAGCTGATCGCACTGCCCGGCATCGGCGACTACACGGCAAGCGCTGTGCTGAGTTTCGCCTACGGGCAGCGCATCGCCGTCATCGACACCAACATCCGACGAGTGCTGTCTCGTGTGTTTTTAGGCAAGGAGTCATTGGGCGGCGCCGCCTCCGCAGTCGAACGCGATCTGGCCAGGCGCGTGCTGCCTTCCGGCGACGATTCCGTGACCTGGAATCAGTCGGTGATGGAATTGGGCGCCGTCGTCTGCACGGCGAAGTCGCCGATGTGCGAGGCATGCCCACTGTCCGGCGAATGCGCGTTCCTTGCCGAGGGCCGGCCCGGATTGGGGGAGAGGCGCACTCGTCCACGCCAACGCTTCCAAGGGACCGACAGGCAGGTGCGAGGCCTTGTCCTGCAGGCGTTGCGCGCGTTGCCGGACGGAAGCACGACGCTGACGCGCGAACAGGTGCGGTCGTTATGGTCCGACCACATTCAACTGGACGCCTGCGTCGCCTCTTTGGACGAGGACGGGCTGATCGAGCTGCTCGACGGCGGCGCAGTACGATTGCCGGCCTGATCATCGGTTGAATATCAGGTTTCGATAATCGTCCGGGAAATTTTGGAATCCATCGATGAGCCGGCGGACAAAATCGATTTGCGCCGATTCCGGCGTACTTCGATATTCATGATTGCCGCTTCGCCTTATCATGATGTAAGGCGAGTTCGTGCACGATCACGGCAATGAAATCGGAGGAATGATGGCGGGCAACGGCAGTAGGCGACCTTCGACGCGCAGCAAAAGGCAGCGGGCGATATATCGGCGTCGCCGCATCGTCGTCGGCGTCGCCGCGGTGCTGGTGCTTTCGCTGACTGTTTTCTGCGTGTACAGCATCGGTCGGGGAATTGCGGCGATTGCGGCTTTGACGACGCATGCATCCGTTGCGTTGGAACGTGAAGGCGTTTCCGATCCGCTGGCAGTCAAGCCCACTGCGGATTGTGGCGCCGATTCGGTGACCCTGTCGCTGACCGCTGCGTCGCAAAGCGTCGCCGTGGGCGGATCTTTGGATTTCACCGCGACGATCGCGCATGAAGGCAATGGAAGCTGCCTGGTGAACGCCGCCGTTGACAATCGCGTGCTGACCATCACCTCCGGATCGGACGTGATATGGCGTTCCGATGTATGCCCGGCGACGGCGCGTCCGTTGCTGATGGCGAAGGGCGACAAGGATAGTCAGACCATCACCTGGAATGCCGACCGTACGGGAAACGAATGCGTGGACGATTCCGAACTGCCCCGTGTCGATCGCGGCACGTATGTGGCGCAGTTGAGCCTTAAGGATGCGCCGAAGGTGAAAAGCGATCCGGTGACGATTATGGTGGAGTGATCCGGACCTGCGATGCGCGGGTGCGCTTCGGAGAGCACCCCGATGATCGGGGTGAGTCTGAAAACGGCTTGTTTGAGCGTATATCTGACGATTGCGTGTACCTGTGCTCGGGAAATCGCGTATGGAAGGCGATTCGCGAATTTAAGAATGGCGGATTTCCGCCATTCTTTTTTGGACGGCAATGGCATGTTGGTGAAGCACCTGCACGCAATCGTCAGATGGGCTTGTGATCTTGCCGTTTTTTCATGGATACGGCGTTGTCATGACGTCGGCATGATGCAGGCAACGGTCTACCGGCTGCCGGCCAGCTGCTTGAATCGTGGGCCCTTGGAATGCGTGGCCCGAGCGGCGGGGCTGGACCTTCCGTCCGGGTGCCGCATCCGACGCTTATCCACATATCCAACGCTGAAGCGACAAGGCTGGCGCCATACGATCTTCCTGGCTACCGTGGAGGAATGAGTGCGATACGAGAATACGGTCGTTCCGGGCGCGAACCGTCGAGGTTTCTGGTCGAGAGGGAGGCTTCCGAACGATATCTGAAGGAATATGAGCGTCTCTGCGCGCTGGCGGTTCGGACTTCGTTGCCGCTTGTCGCCAGCCACACCTCGGCTTTGCGTATACTTGGCGTGGAATTGCCGCAACGGTATCTTGGCGGTTTCGATGCGAGGACAATCCATGTTTCGGTCGGGGAGAGCGGTCAACGGCACAGGCTCAGGGGGGTCGTCGTCCATGAATGCTCTCCCGGGATGTTGGAATCATGCTCCGTGGCCGCATCCGCTGCATTCGAGGTTGTCTCCCCCGAGCTTGCGCTTGCGCAAATGGCCGCGGTGACCCCTTTGCTCGATCTCGTCGTGCTTGGCGATTGCATGATGCGCCGTGGCGTTCAGAAGCAGACCACGAAGGCCCGTGTGACGGCGTTCCTGAAAACCTATCAAGGATTCGCCGGCCATAAGCGTTTGGCAAAAGCCGTTCCTTTGATGCGAGAGAATACGGATTCGTCGTTTGAGACGCGGCAGCGTATCGCTTTGGCCTGCCGCGGGTTGGGGTCCGCGCAGGTGAATGTCGCGATCGCTTCGGAGCGTGAAGCTCCGTGGTCGGTGGACATGGCGTATCCGGAGCTTATGACCATTGTAGAATATGACGGCCGTTTCCATATGACCGATGCGGATCAGGGGGAGCGGGATAAAGAGAAGCGAGGATGGCTTCGAGCTCGGGGCTGGGATGTTCTGGAGGTTACGAACGTCCGACTTTCCACGCCGGAGAACCGTGATCTGCTTGCTGTGGACGTGGCGAAGTCCTTTTCCAAAGCGTTGGATGTGCCTGTCCGCCCGTTGGCCTGCGTGCCGATCGAATACCTGGCCGACAGGAGGCGTGTGCATCGTGCTCCGGGATTGGAATCCGTGCAGCTGGCGCATTATTTCGTGAACGGAACGGATTGATGCGGTTGATTATCTTGGCCTGCCTTGGGGTCTGTCTTGGAATTTTGCCTCGGAATATTGCCCCAGAATATTGCCTCGGATTCCGGCTTTGGAATGACGCAAAGGACATGGTCCGTCGCCGTTGAATTCGGGAGTGTCGTATATCCGGAGCTCTTGATATTCTTATTTTTTGCGTATATGCATGTCATATGGCGGGCATGCTGACAAGGAAGAGGCGCCCGCGTACAGGCATATGGTGGCCGTTGACGGCGCTTCTTATGGGAATCGAACGATATAGCGAGCGATAAGGAACGTCCATTGGCTGAGGCTACGACGAACACCACCACCATCATCGCACGCGCCGACCAGCATGATATTGACCTGCACAAGGCGTCGGACCGTGTGAACTTTGGCTCCATCCGCGAGCCCATCGATGTGCCCTATTTGTTGGGTGTGCAGACCGACAGCTTTGATTGGCTGATCGGCAACGAGCGTTGGAAGAAGCGCGTTGAGGAAGACCTGGAGAACGGCACCAACACCGTGCCGCACACCTCCGGCCTGGATGAGGTTTTCCAGGAGATCTCCCCGATCGAGAATTTCGCGCAGACCATGAGCCTGACCTTCTCGGATCCGTATTTCGAGGAGCCGCGTCACACCGTGCAGGAATGCAAGGAGAAGGATTACACCTACTCCGCGCCGCTGTACGTGAACGCCGAATTCGAAAACGGCGACACCGGCGAAATCAAGTCCCAGACCGTGTTCATGGGCGATTTCCCGCTGCAGACCCCGCACGGCACCTTCATCATCGGCGGTACCGAACGAGTCATCGTCTCCCAGCTCGTGCGTTCTCCGGGCGTCTACTTCGACCGCACCCCGGACCGCACCTCCGACAAGGAGGTCTTCGGCGCGAAGATCATTCCGAGCCGTGGCGCATGGCTGGAATTCGAAATCGACAAGCGTGACGTGCTCGGCGTGCGCGTCGACCGCAAGCGCAAGCAGTCCGCCATCGTGTTCCTGATGGCCATCGGCATGACCAAGCAGGAGATCGCCGAGGCGTTCAAGGGCTACCCGCTGGTGCTCGACGCCCTGGCGAAGGAAAGCGTCGAAACGCAGGAAGAGGCTCTGACCGATCTGTACCGCAAGATCCGCCCGGCCGACACCGCGACCCCGGAAGCCGGCCGCAACCTGCTCGACTCCTTCTACTTCAACACCAAGCGTTACGATCTGGCCCGCGTCGGCCGCTACAAGATCAACCGCAAGCTTGGTCTCGAAAGCGACATCAACGACCGCAGCCTGACCCGCGAAGACATCATCGCGACGATCAAGTATCTGGTCACGCTGCATGCCGGCGACGCCACCTTCCCGGGCAAGCGCAACGGTCAGGACATCGACCTGCGCGTGGACGTGGATGATATCGACCACTTCGGCAACCGTCGTATCCGTCAGGTCGGCGAGCTGATCCAAAACCAGCTGCGCACCGGCCTGAGCCGTATGGAACGCGTCGTACGCGAACGCATGACTACGCAGGACGCCGAGGCCATCACCCCGCAGTCGCTGATCAACATCCGCCCGGTGAACGCCACCATCAAGGAGTTCTTCGGCACCTCCCAGCTGAGCCAGTTCATGGATCAGAACAACCCGCTCGCCGGCGTGACGAACAAGCGTCGTCTCTCCGCTCTGGGCCCGGGCGGTCTGAGCCGCGACCGCGCCTCCATGGAAGTGCGAGACGTGCACCCGTCCCACTTCGGCCGTATGTGCCCGATCGAATCCCCTGAAGGCCCGAACATCGGTCTGATCGGTTCCCTTGCGACCTTCGGCCGCATCAACCCGTTCGGCTTCATCGAAACGCCGTACCGTAAGGTCGTCAACGGCCACGTCACCGACGAAGTCGTGTACATGACCGCGGATCAGGACGCCGAGCACGTCATCGCCCAGGCCAACCAGAACCTGGACGAGAACGGTGATTTCGTCGACGCCCAGGCGCTGGCCCGAGTCGGCGAGGAAGAGGCGGTCGACGTTCCGGTCAGCTCCGTGGACTACATGGACGTCTCCCCGCGCCAGATGGTGTCGGTCGGTGCCTCCCTGATCCCGTTCCTGGAGCACGACGAAGGCCACCGCGCATTGATGGGCACCAACATGCAGCGTCAGGCCGTTCCGCTGATCAAGTCGGAGCGTCCGCTCGTCGGCACCGGTGCCGAATGGCGTGCCGCCGTCGATTCCGGCGACGTGATCCTGGCCGAGAAGCCGGGCGTCGTGACCTATGTGTCCGCCGACATGATCCGCGTGATGAACGACGACGGAACCACCTCCAGCTACAAGCTGTCCAAGTTCCAGCGCTCCAACCAGACCACCTGCTACAACCAGGTCCCGCTGATCCGCGACGGCGAACGCGTCGAAGCCGGCACCGTGCTGGCCGACGGCCCGGCCACCGATCAGGGCGAAATGGCGTTGGGCAAGAACCTGCTGGTCGCCTTCATGCCGTGGAACGGCTACAACTACGAAGACGCCATCATCATCTCCCAGCGCATCGTCCAGGACGACACGCTTTCCTCGATCCACATCGAAGAGTACGAGATCGACGCCCGTGAAACCAAGCTGGGCGCCGAAGAGATCACCCGCGATCTGCCGAACGTCGGCGAAGACGCGGTCGCCAACCTCGACGAGCGCGGCATCATCCGCATCGGCGCCGAAGTGGAAGCCGGCGACATCCTGGTCGGTAAGGTCACCCCGAAGGGCGAAACCGAACTGACTCCGGAAGAGCGCCTGCTGCGCGCCATCTTCGGCGAGAAGAGCCGCGAAGTGCGCGACACCTCGCTGCGCGTGCCCCACGGCGAGACCGGTACCGTCATCGCGGTGAAGGAAACCACCCGCGAGGATGCCGAGGAGGACGGCGACGAGCTGCCGAACGGCGTCAACCAGATGATCCGCGTCTACATCGCCCAGCACCGTAAGATCACCCAGGGCGATAAGCTCGCAGGCCGCCACGGCAACAAGGGCGTCATCTCCCGCATTCTGCCGGAAGAGGACATGCCGTTCCTCGAGGACGGCACCCCGGTCGACATCATGCTGAACCCGTTGGGCGTGCCTTCCCGAATGAACCTGGGCCAGGTGCTGGAAATGCACCTCGGCTGGATCGCCCACGCCGGCTGGGACATCACCCTCGACCCGGATCTGGAAGCCGCTTGGAAGAAGTACGTGCCGGCCGGCGCCGAAAAGGGTGCTCCCTGCACGCCGGTGGCCACCCCGGTCTTCGACGGCGTTCGTCAGGACACCCTCAAGGGTCTGCTGTCCGCCACGCTGGCCGACCGTGACGGCAACAAGCTTGTCGGCGAGGACGGCAAGGCCCTGCTGTTCGACGGCCGTACCGGCGAACCGTTCGGCAAAATCTCCGTCGGCTACATGTACATGCTGAAGCTGCATCACCTTGTCGACGACAAGATCCACGCCCGCTCCACCGGCCCGTACTCCATGATCACCCAGCAGCCGCTGGGCGGCAAAGCCCAGTTCGGTGGCCAGCGCTTCGGCGAAATGGAAGTGTGGGCCCTCGAGGCCTACGGCGCCGCCTACACGCTGCATGAAATGATGACCACCAAGTCCGATGACGTCGACGGCCGCGTGCGCGTCTACGGCGCCATCGTCAAGGGCGACAACCTGCCGCCGGCAGGCATCCCTGAATCGTTCAAGGTGCTGCTTAAGGAAATGCAGTCCCTGTCCCTGAACGTCGAAGTGCTCAACGCCGAAGGCGTGGCCATCGACATGAAGGACGAGGACGACGATCCGTCCGGAGCCTCCGACGATCTGGGCTTCAACATCGGAGCACGCCCGGATTCGGCCGCCAAGGCCGACCAGGCCATGGAGATGCCCGAGTTCCAGTGACCGACGGCCGTCACGGAGCGGCGTTCGGCGCAAGGCAAGGAAAGCCCGCCGGATGCCGCCTCCGTACGGTCCCCGAAACGTGAGCAACCAACAGATAAAGACAGGACATTAGAGTGCTGGACGTCAACGCATTTGACAAACTGAGGATTGGCCTGGCCACCGCCGACGACATCCGTAACTGGAGCCACGGCGAGGTCAAGAAGCCCGAAACAATCAACTACCGTACCCTCAAGCCGGAAAAGGACGGTCTGTTCGGCGAACAGATCTTCGGCCCGACCCGCGACTGGGAGTGCGCCTGCGGTAAGTACAAGCGCGTCCGCTTCAAGGGCATCGTGTGCGAACGATGCGGCGTGGAAGTCACCAAGAGCCGCGTGCGCCGTGAGCGCATGGGCCACATCGAGCTGGCCGCGCCGGTCACCCACATCTGGTTCTTCAAGGGTGTTCCGAGCCGCTTGGGCTACCTGCTCGACATCGCTCCGAAGGATCTGGAAAAGGTCATCTATTTCGCCGCCTACATGGTGACGAAGGTGGATGAGGAGCAGCGCCATCAGGATCTGCCGGACCTGCAGGAGGAATTCGACAACGAGATCGCGAACCTGGAGAAGCGCCGCAACATCGACATCGAGGAACGCGCCAAGAAGGTCGAATCCGACCTGGCCCAGCTCGAAGCCGAAGGCGAGGCCAAGGGCTCCGCACGCGCCAAGCTGCGCAACGGCGCCGAGCGCGATATGGCGGCCATCCGCCAGCGCTATGACGAGCAGATCCAGCGACTGAGCGCGGTGTTCGACCGCTTCAAGTCCCTGAAGCCGGGCGACATGGAAGGCGACGTCGACCTGTGGCGTGAAATGGAGGACCGCTACGGCGATTACTTCGAAGGCTGCATGGGCGCCGAAGCGATCAAGAAGCGCCTGCAGGACTTCGATCTGGAAGCCGCCTCCGAACAGCTCCGCGAAGAGATCGACACCGGTTCCGGACAGCGCAAGGCACGTGCTCTGAAGCGACTCAAGGTCGTCAACGCATTCCTGACCACCGGCAATAAGCCGGAAGCCATGGTGCTCGACGTGATCCCGGTCATCCCGCCGGACCTGCGCCCGATGGTCCAGCTCGACGGCGGCCGTTTCGCCACCTCCGATCTGAACGACCTGTATCGTCGCGTGATCAACCGCAACAACCGACTCAAGCGACTGATCGAGCTCGGCGCTCCGGAGATCATGCTGAACAACGAAAAGCGCATGCTGCAGGAAGCCGTCGACTCCCTGTTCGACAACGGCCGTCGTGGACGCCCGGTCACCGGCGCCTCCAACCGTCCGCTCAAGTCGCTTTCCGACATGCTCAAGGGCAAGCAGGGCCGTTTCCGTCAGAACCTGCTGGGTAAGCGCGTGGACTACTCCGGCCGTTCCGTCATCGTCGTCGGCCCGTCCCTGCGCATGCACCAGTGCGGCCTGCCGAAGCCGATGGCTTTGGAACTGTTCAAGCCGTTCGTCATCAAGCGTCTGGTCGATCTGAACCTCGCGCAGAACATGAAGAGCGCCAAGCGTCTGGTCGACCGCGGCGACTCCGAAGTGTGGGGCGTGCTCGAAGAGGTCATCGCCGAACATCCGGTGCTGCTCAACCGTGCGCCTACGCTGCACCGTCTGGGCATCCAGGCCTTCGAACCGATCCTGGTCGAAGGCAAGGCCATCCACCTGCCGCCGCTCGCCTGCGCCGCCTTCAACGCCGACTTCGACGGCGACCAGATGGCAGTGCATCTGCCGCTGAGTGCCGAAGCGCAGGCTGAGGCCCGTACGCTGATGATGGCGTCCGACAATATCCTGAAGCCGGCCGACGGCCATACCGTCACCATGCCGAGCCAGGATATGATCCTGGGCCTGTACTGGCTGTCCACCGTGGTGGAGGGCGCCAAGGGCCAGGGCCGTGTGTTCTCCTCGCTGGAAGAGGCCGAAATGGCTCTCGACCGCCACGAGATCGACATGCAGTCCAAGGTGCTGATCCGTCTGCCCGAAGACTTCGTGCTGCCGAAGAACTGGGAGCCGGGCGAAGTCAAGGTCGTCGACCCCGAACCGGGCAGCCCGGACGTGGTCAAGGAAGAGCGTTTCGCGGACGGCTCCGTCCTGTTCGCCACCTCCTACGGCCGTATCCTGTTCAACAGCACGCTGCCGGTCGACTACCCGTTCGTCAACGAACAGGCTCCGAAGGGCAAGCTGTCGAAGATCGTCGACGACATCGCGACGCGTTACTCGACCCAGCAGGTCGCGGCCACTCTGGACGCGCTGAAGGATCTGGGCTTCACCCGCGCGCCGTGGTCCGGCGTCACGATGTCGTTCTCCGACATCGTCGCTCCGCAGGATCGTGACGATATCGTCAAGGATTACGAGTCTCAGGCCGAGAAGGTCAACTCCCAGTACGACATGGGTCTGTTGACCGACGAGGAGCGCCGTCAGGAACTGATCAACCTGTGGACCGAATGCACCGACAAGGTCGCAGACGCCATGCGTGACAACTTCCATGACGACAACAACGTGAACATCATGGTCCAGTCCGGTGCGCGAGGCAACTGGATGCAGATCCGCCAGATCGCCGGCATGCGAGGCCTCGTGGCCAACCCGAAGGGCGAGATCATCCCCCGACCGGTCAAGTCCAACTACCGTGACGGCCTGACCGTGCTGGAATACTTCATCTCCCAGCATGGCGCACGTAAGGGTCTGGCCGATACCGCACTGCGTACTGCGGAATCCGGTTACCTGACCCGTCGTCTGGTCGACGTCTCCCAGGACGTCATCGTGCGCGAAGAGGACTGCGGCACCAAGCGCGGTCTGACCATGAAGGTCGGCGAACGCGACGACAACGGCAACCTCGTGCTGGTCAAGGCAGCCGACGGCGGCCCGTACTCCCGTCTGCTCGCCTCCGACGTGATCGACCCGGCCGACGGCGCCACCGTGCTGTACAAGGCCGGCGATGCGCTGAGCATGGATGTGCTGAACGACCTCGTCGCCCACGGCGTCGAGGAAGTCAAGGCCCGTTCCGTGCTGACCTGCGAATCCAAGCGCGGCGTGTGCGCCAAGTGCTACGGCTGGTCGCTGGCCACCAACAAGCTGGTGGACGTCGGCGAAGCCGTCGGCATCGTCGCGGCACAGTCCATCGGCGAACCGGGTACCCAGCTGACGCTGCGTTCCTTCCACTCCGGCGGCGTCGCTTCGGCTTCCGATATCACGCAGGGTCTTCCGCGTGTGACCGAGCTTTTCGAAGCCCGTACCCCGAAGGGCGAGGCGCCGATCGCCGAATTCCCGGGCGTGGTGAAGGTCGAAGACACCGAGCGCGGCCGTCAGGTCACGCTGAAGCCGGACGACGAGAGCGTCGAGCCGATCACCTATCCGGTGACCCGCCGCGCTCCGATGCTGGTCAAGGATGGCGATCATGTCAAGGCCGGCACCCAGCTGATCGAAGGCTCCGTCGATCCGAAGAAGATCCTTCGCATCCTCGGCCCGCGTGCCGCACAGGTGAACATCGTGGAGGAAGTGCACACCGTGTACCGCTCCCAGGGCGTCGACATCCACGACAAGCACATCGAGGTCATCGTGCACCAGATGCTGCGTCGTATCACCGTGATCGACTCCGGCGACACCAAGCTGCTGCCGGGCGAGCTCGTCGATCAGGCCCGCTTCAAGGAAGCCAACATGGAAGCCGTGAAGAACGGCGGCAAGCCGGCCGCAGGCCGTCCGGAGCTGATGGGCATCACCAAGGCTTCGCTGGCCACCGACTCCTGGCTGTCCGCAGCCTCCTTCCAGGAGACCACCCGCGTGCTCACCGAAGCCGCCCTGAGCCAGAAGGTCGACGACCTTAAGGGCCTCAAGGAGAACGTCATCATCGGTAAGCTCATCCCGGCAGGTACCGGTCTGGCCCGCTACCGCAACGCCGTTGTGGAGCCGGACAAGGCGATCCGCGACACGATCTACCCGAACTTCGGTCTGGGTGGCGACGTGAGCACGGACTTCTCCGACGCCGACCTGAGCGACGTGGACTTCTCCAGCATCGACTTCGGTGACCTGAAGCTCGGCGACGACTTCAACCCGGACGATTTCCTGGATGACAGCGGCGGTCAGATGGACCTCGGCGAAGAACTGTAATCCGTGATCTGATTCGCTGAACCGTAACGGCCCGGACCTGCGCGACATGCCGCAGATCCGGGCCGTACCATATGCGGGCGCATGCACGGCCTCGTTCAGATGCAACGCATGCATTAAACTGAACATATGTTCGAAGATGATGTACAGGCGTTGATCGACGGGACCTTGCGCACCTCGACGGGCGACCCGACGCGGGTGCTGGCGGTCGCCGGCGCCCCGCGTGCCGGCAAAACCGAATTCGCATTGCAGTCGATGCTTCAGGGGATGCGCGAATTCGGCCAGAACTCCACTGTGATGACGGTGTCCAATCGCGTGATCGCCGACCGGCTGAATCGAAGGGTGGTCCGGGAGATGTCGGTGATGTCGCAGGCCCGTCCCGTCACCACATTAAGCGCCGTCGCGTTTCGCATCATCGCGGCCATCCGTGGGCATGAGGGGGCGCAACCGGCGAAACTGCTCAACGGCGCGGAGCAGGATGCGCTGCTGCGTGATGTGCTTTCCTCTCACGTCGAGCATGCCGTCGCCGGCGATCTATGCGATACGTGCCGTCTGCTGCAACGATATTTCATGCGTGAGCGTTTATGGGCGAATGTGCTCACGGGCATGAATGCCGTTGCCGAAGTCCCGTCCGGTGAGGGCGCTTCGGACAGTGCGACGACGTTCGCCAATCACATCAATGACGCATTCATCGCCCAGCTGCGTGACATGCTCTCGCGCATGAATGAACTGGGGCTGACCGACGCCGATGAGCCGCAGGTCATGGAATTGCTTGTGAAACAATCCGTGGAACAGGTTGTGCGGGAACGTCTGGAGGCGCAATGGCGGCTCGCCTTCGCGCTATGGCGCGAATATGCCGCGCGTATCGGCGAGGCATACCCGAATGAATACCGATTGGACAATGCGCGCCTGTTCGTGGAGGCCCGTGAGGCGCTATGCTCCGAAACCGGGCGGGCTCTGGCCGGCATGGTGCCGAGCATGCTGGTGATCGACGACTGGCAGGACACGACGTTGGCCGCCGTCGCGATGGTGCAGGAGCTGCATGATCGAGGATGCCGTCTGATATTGGTCGGCAACAACGATGAGGCCGTTCAGGTGTTCCGCGGTTCGTATCCCGAATTCCTGGACGTGCGCATATCCGCGTCCGCAGCATCGGATGCGGATACGGAACACGAGCCCGACACCCTGATTCCTGCGTCCTTGGGCCGTTTCCATGCGAAACGCCTGATGTTGCCGCCCGCCTTGCTGACCCCGCATGCGGGCGACACGGACGCTCCCGCCATGCTGGACACACTGGCCGCCCGCGTATCGCTGGGCATCCTCAGCAATCAGGACTCGATGGCCGCCGTTCCCGACCGTCCCGGCAAAATGCCGCAGTATCCCGGCGCGTTCCCCGTGCTTTCGCTGGATCGGGCGGATCCGCGATTGGCCGATTCGACGGTGCATGTACGCATCATGCAGTCGCCGGATGACGAAATCAACGATGTCGTATGGCAGATCAAAAAATCGCATCTGATCGACGAACGCGATTTCAACGACATGGCGGTCATCGCGCACGACAATGCGACGGTGCAGGCCGTCGGCCGCGCATTGCGCGACGCGGACGTTCCTGTGCGTTTCACATCGGTGAGCCGCCCGTTGAAGGACGAGCCGGCCGTACAGGGGCTGTTCGCATTGGCGCAGCTTGCCGACAGAAGGCATGACGTAGGAAGCGGCATCGGGATGCAGGATTTGCGGGCCATGGACGATCCGTTGCTTTGGGCCGCCTCCACGATGCGCAGACTGCTGGCGAGTCCGCTGATGGACGTGACCACGCGTTCCGGCGCCACTCGGCCGGTCCACACGCAGCGTCTCGACTCGATCGTCGATACGCTGACTTCGCTGACGGACCTGTATGCCATGACGCCGGCTGTGCAAACGGACACACAGTCGGATCCACAAACGGATCCACAAACGGATCCGCAGTCGGATTCCGCACCGGACACCGTTCCGCCGGACGGATTGCAGGCGATCGTCGACGCCTGGCATCGCCTGTCCGACACGCTGCGGTCCCGTGGCGGAGAGACGGCCGATGGCGCTTCCGGTGGCATCGTCGTCGACGATTCCCTCGTTACGGCGCCGCAACGCGACTGGTCGACGTTCGACGACCTGTCGGTGTGGGCGTTGCTGGCCTTCGCCGACGACGCCGATCAGCGGCTCGTGCTTGATGAGATGCGCGCCATCGCCGTCGGCAGTGGCACAAGCAACGATCTGGACGCTTTGGAGCGTTGCGTTCGCGTGATCGACGATACGGCCGCAGGCATCGGCCGTATGCAAGCCGCGTCGACATGGCAGGATGAACGCAACACGGCGCAATACGTGTTGTGGGAGGCCTGGCAGGCCTGCGGTCTGGAACATGACTGGCAGCAGGCGGCGCTGTCGGTCGGGCCGGATGGCGAGGCCGCCAATGACCGGCTTGATGCGTTGATGCGCCTGTTCCAGTTCGCGCAGACTTTTGCCGGAGGCATCGGTGCGCTGGTCGTTCAGGTGCAGGGCATGCAGGTCGAAGCGGATTCGTTGGCGCATGTCGGGCCGGTGGAGCATGCGGTGACGGTGGCCACGCCTGCCGGAGTGGCGGGGCAGACATGGCCTCTGGTGTGGCTGCCCTCATTGCAGGAGGGCGTGTGGCCGAATCTCAAGGAGCGCGACACGCTGTTCGGCGCCGAGGATCTGGCCGATCTGGCGATGTACGGCCGGATCGGCGGCGAGTCGGGCATGGACGCCGACGCCAGAATGAAGCGGACGCTGTATGCGGAGAAGAAAAGCTTCCTGGTGGCGTTGACGCGCGCCGGCGAGCAGGTGACGTTAAGCGCCGTGCACAACGACGACATGTCGCCGTCCGACCTGCTGTACGGTCTGATTCCGGAGATGGCGCCGCGTACGGAAGAGCTGACGGATGTGCGATACACGCCGGTCGGCGACGGCGAATACGACGGATTGAACGTTGGACGGCGCGGCCTGGTGTCGGTGGCCCGTTCCGTTTTGGCCTCGTCCTGTGCGACGTCAGATGATGACGCGCAGTCGCAAATGCAGTCCCAGGCGCAATCCCGAAATATCGAGGACGCGGTACGCGCGCTGCGCCTGTTGCGGCAGGATGGCTGTGAAGCCGCCGATCCGCGGAATTGGACGTTCTGCGGGCCGTCTTCTTCGCGGAATATTGCAGGTGACGCCGTCGGCATCGACAAGGTCGCCAACGATGTTGAAAGCAACGCCGCCGATGATGCCGAAAACGATGCCGAAAACGATACCGAGAATATCGCCGAAAACGATGCCTGCGACGACGCCGCGATCGATGTCGCGGATGATGGCGGGCAATCATTGACCGTCTTCCTTTCCCCCTCGCAGATCGACCGCATTTGGCAGTGCCCGTTGCGATGGACGTTGGAAAACCGGTACGGCGGACCGCAGAAGGGCTCCATACGCGCCTCTTTCGGTACGTGGGTCCATGCGATGGCCGAAGCGGCTTCTGTGGAAGGCTTGGACGATCCGGGCCATGACGAATACGGCGTCGGCGTATTCGCGGAAGACGCCGAAGGCCGTATGCAGAGGGTCGAATCGATAGCCGACCGCATGCTGGATCTGTATCAGAAGAAGGCGGGCGCCGAACATGAGCCTCGCGATGCCGATGCGGCCTACCTGCAACGGCAGGTTACGGCGCGCGTCACGACCGTCGCGCGACACATCGCCCAGTATTTCGTCGATTCGACGCTGCCCGGCTATGCGCAATCCAAATCGAAAGGGATCCCTGTCGGATCATGGGTCGACGCGCAGTGCGAAGTGGCGTTTTCCTCGCGTTTCACCTGCGATGACATTCGATATCTGTGGAACAACACCTTCCCCGACTGTGCGATGGACACGGATACGCTGTTCGGTCTGATGACGGCGTTGGTCGGCGGCATGCCGCAAGGGGCGGATCCGAAGATGACGATCGCGCTTTCCGGGCGCATCGACAGATTGGAGCATCGCCGTATGCAGGACGGCCGGATCATGACGCGCCTGCTGGATTACAAAACAGGCGGGAAAGCGCATTCAAGCAAAGGCATATTCAGCGACCTGCAGTTGGTGTGCTATCAGATCGCGCAGCAGTTCGGCGATAAGGCGCTGCATTCCGACGCGGAGCGCGACCGCGGATTCTCCTCGGCGCCGCAAGTCAGCCAGGCCGTGCTGTACGACGTATGCGCAAAAGCGTATCCGGCGGAATTCCACGGTGCCGAGGGCGCGTTCCAGCCCGCGCTGTTCGACGGCGGGAAGCTGAACAATGTGTATCTGTCGCGATCGCATGCCGACAAGATGAGCGTCCTATGCGATTTCCCGATTCTGCCGCAGGACGCGCCGGACGGCATCGAAGAGGATCTATGGGGGCGCATCCTGCATCTGCAGCATGAGCCCGCCATGTGGGCGCTGACCATGCTGGCGCGCGTGGTATTCGCCGCCGGCGCAAGACGGTCGATATCGCAGCGCGCCAAACGAGACGGCAACGCATGCGAATACTGCCAGTTCAAACGAATCTGCCCGGCATGGCCGGACAACAGCATTACCATCATGGAGGCGGCACGATGAGCGCAACAGCATCGCATTCCACGCAGCCACGCCCCACCGACACCGCCGAGCAGGCGGCCGTCATCAACGCCGGCGCCGACGACGACGTGCTTGTCGTGGCGGGCGCGGGATCGGGCAAAACCTATACGATGACCCGGCGCATCGTTGAACTGATCGAACACGGCGTGCCGGCGCAGCGGATCCTCGGCCTGACCTTCACCAAAAAAGCCGCCGCCCAGCTTGCGGCGAAAGTGACGGCCGCGGTTTCGTCGCATCGCATGGCGACGGATCCGGACGCGGCGTTCCTCAAGCCATCCGTATACACCTATGACGCCTTCTTCCAGTCGATCGTGCGCCAATACGGCCTGCTGGTCGGCATGGACCAGTCCACGCAGCCGTTGACGGATGCGGGCGCCCGCCAACTGGCCGCCGACACCATCGGCACCTGCATGAACGACATTGTTTCGCAACTGGGTACGGACGCCGAGTTCCCCACGCTGGTCAACGACACCCTGGCCCTCACCGACGCATGCAACGCCGCCATGATCAGCGGGCAATGCCCGGACTTCGCAACGGCCGCGGCGCGGGTGCGCGCATGGGACGACGCATTCATCGCCCACATCGACGCGCTGACCGACGGCATCACGTTGCCCGACAAGCTGCCGACCGACACCGCCTGTTCGATACCTCGGCGGTACAAAAAAGACACCGACGAAACTTACGGAAACAAGCTGGCCGAAATGAACCGCAACCGCGATATACGCCGCGTCGCCTACGCCCGCCATCTTCGCGACGTCGCATACCGGCGCAACGTGCTGCTGCAGGTCGCCCAGCGCTACCAGCAGGCGAAACGCGACGCCAACATGGCCGAATTCTCCGACTTCACCGTCGCGGCATTCCAACTGGTCACCCGGTTCCCCTCGATCGGCGCCCAATACCGACGCCGCTTCACCCACGTGTTCCTCGACGAATACCAGGACACCTCAACCACGCAGGCCTCGCTGATCGCAGCGCTGTTCCACCCCGACCAAGGCGCATCCTCGGCGGTGAACGCGGTGGGAGACCCCTTCCAATCCATCTACGCATGGCGCGGAGCCAGCCCCGGCGCATTCAAACAATTCCAAAACGCCTTCCATATCAGCGAGGATCCGCGCTCGCTGACGCAGACCAGACGCAATCCCTCCATCGTGCTGGAAGCGGCCAACGATCTGACGATTCCGCTGCGCACCCAGCCGAAGCGTCGCAGCAACGCTCTGCAGCGTGAGGTCGGCGTCAAACCGCTGCGCCCATTGGACACCGCCGACCGGGGCACGCTGATGCTGGCCGGATACCGTTGGGCCGAGCAGGAGGTCGACGGCGTCGTACGGTTCGTGCAGCAGGCGGTCAAACGGTACGGCGGGAAGGACGCGGACGGCGTCGACCGTACGGCGCCGCATGTGGCGGTGCTGTTCCGTTCCAAAACGAATATGGGCGCATACCGTGACGCCTGCGAAGAGGCGGGCCTGACCTGCCAGATCGTCGGATATTCGGCGTTGTTCGACCTGCCGGAAATCGTCGATCTGTTCGCGGTCATGCATGTGATCGCCGACCACACGGATTCCGCTTCGTTGATGCGCCTCCTGGCCTCTCCCCGCTATGCGGTGCAGCCGCATGACCTGCGCGTGCTGGCGCGGATGTCGGAACGCATGAACGAGGAACGGCAATACCATGCCCTTGTCCAGGCGGGTCTTGTCCAGGACGGGCTTTCCGGCGACGAATTGTCGAAAGCGGTGCGCGAGCATCGTGACCGGACCAATACCGGCGTGTTTCTGTTGGACCTGATGTTCGATGACGATATCGAGACGTTGCTGGAACGGGAAACGCGGTTCAGCGCGGATGGCCGGCGGGCCATCGCCTTGTGCGCGCGAATGCTGTCCCGTGTGCGGACGCATGCGAACGCGCCGGTGCGTGACGCGGTGCATGCCTGCATAGAAGCGCTGGATTTGGATATCGACATGGTCGTCGCGCATCATATCGCACAGGCCGCTGAGGGCACGTCGAACGGGACCGTGGGGTCCGTGCGCGCGGCATTGACGTCGATCGAAGAACTGTCCGATTCGTACACGTCGGAATTGCCTCCGGGACGAATCGGCACATTGCGCGGATTCATCGCCTGGATGGACGCTATGAAGCAGAGTCCCGCGGAGCCCGCCGCAGGCGCGCAGAACCATGCCGACGTCGTGCTGATGACCGTGCATCAGGCCAAAGGCCTGGAATGGGACGCCGTCGCCGTGGTCGGTATGAAGAAAGGCTCGTTCCCCAGCAATCAAGGCGATAACCTCACCGTGACGGCTCAGGGGAGCGGGGAGATGAGCGCCCCGATGCAGGACGCCCCGTATGGTGTGTGGACGCCGCCGGAATATGCGGAAAAAGCGCGCACCTGGCTGGAGGACGCCTGTGCGGTGCCGGTGCCGGTCCGCGCCGACGCCTCCATACTGCCGCGATTCCCGCATGACGCGTCCCTCGCGCAGGATCCGCTGCGCGCCTTCGACGGCATGGACTGCGCCATGCTGGAAGACGAATGCAACGGCGAGATCCGAGGCTTCGACGCCAAAGCCGGCATCGATCATGGAAACGCCGATTTCCTGACGCAGAAGGAGGAGTACGGCCGTCGCCTGCATGCCGACGAACGCCGTCTGGCCTACGTGGCGCTGACTCGTGCGAAGCATGATGCGCTGCTCACATTCGCGGCCTGCGGGCAGCGGAAGGACCAGCCGAAACCAAAGCCGATCGTCGACGAGGCATCCGTGTTCTTCACTGAAGTGTGGGATGTGTTCCGCAGACGTCCTGACGCCATCGTCGACGTGGAAGAGGATCCGTCGCAGACATTGGAGGATGCTCCCGACGAGGCCACGGCCAAAGCGCAGCCCATCGCATGTTTCATCGGCGACGCCGCGGGCGAATATCATGAGGCGGTCATCGACAACGCGCTTCAACCCGGCCCGTTGTACGGCGACGCCGCAAGGCAGGAGGCGAAAGACGGCGACAATCTGCTGTGGCCCCGCGCAATGAAGGCGAATATCCGGCGGGCGTTGGCCGGAAGCGTCGCCTTGATGGATGAGGCGCCCCTTGGCGCGGAGGATGACGGCGAATTCGCGCAGCGGCATCCGGAAGGCCTGACCGCGCATGCGATACGCGTGCTCAACGACAGGTCCGGACGCATGGGCGTAGGGGATCTGAACGAACATGCGGACATCGCATTGCTAAGAGACGTCGGCACGCGGATCGCAAGCGGTCGTGTGCAAAGCGTCACCGCATTGCAGGCCCGTGCCGGAAATCTTGATGAACGGCGGGAGCGCGAATACTGGCAGAGTCTGGTGCGTCCGGTGCCGCGTGTCTCCTCCGTGCAGGCCCAGGCCGGTACGCGATTGCACGCATGGGCGGCCCGCTTCATTATGGGCGGGCGGGCTTTGGACGGCGCACAGGACGCCGTCGGGTACGGCGAGAGCTTCGAATCCCGTGCCGATCTGCTGGCCGAACTGGACTCGTACGCCGATCCGGCCGGTTCGATCGAACGGCGGAATGACGGGGAGCCCGGCAAGGAGCTGCCGCAATCCGAGCGGGCCATCGTGCAATGGTGCCGTCGTTTGGCGGACTCCCCGTGGTCCCGTCGCGATCCGGCATGGGCGGAACGGCAGATCGTCGCCTACCTGCCGGGACTGCATGTGGTCACGGGCAAGCTGGATGCGGTGTTCCGGGGAGGGCTCGATCCCGCGGACGCCGCGAAGACATACACCGTCATCGACTGGAAAACGGGAAAACGCCCGCGCAAGGCCGACGACATCGCACACAAGCTGGTGCAGCTGGACATGTATCGGCTGTTATTGGCGAAGATGGAGGGTGTGCCGCTGGACAGCATCGATGCCGCGCTCTACTATCTGAGTGAAGACAATGAGGCTTTGCGTGAAGTGAAGGCCGAGAACAAAACAGAACAGGAGATCCTTGCCGAGTTGAGCTCCGGTATCCCGGAACAATCCGACAACGACTGACGATTCCGTACGGGCTGCGCGGAAAATGGCGCGGCCCATGCTCGTCCACCGTGGGAGGAACGCACCGCGGTCATCGTTGACGGAGGGAACCGCGACCCTTGGCGCATTGTGTGGGCGGGCGCACGTGCCGGATACACCAGAAACATCAAGGAGCTGATGTAGATGACCGAAACCGTGCATGCCCCTATGCATGCCTTGACGTATCGTCCCCTTCGCTGGGAGGACGTGGATGCAGTCACCGAGCTGTTCGACCGCACATGGCCGCAGGAGGGCGCGATCGCCGGCGGTCGTTATGCCGTATTGGTGTCACGGTATTTTGTGCTGCACTATCTGGAGAACACGACGTTCGCCAATGTCGCGATGACCGCGGACGACGTGCTGGCCGGCGTCACGTTCGCCAGAGTCGCCGGGCGTCCGGCGTGCCTGCCGCAGGCTTCGGAGGCGTTGCGGCGGACCGTGCAGGAGCTGGAAGGCGACGAAGCGGCGTCCCGCAGGCTGCATGCGGTCAACCGCGCGTTCGGCATCGAACTGGAACTGGAACGGGAGAGCGCGGCCAACGAAACCACGCAGGGCGAATTGGAATTGTTCGTGGTGAATCCCGACGTGCGCGGCCACGGCGTGGGACGTGGTCTGTGGAATCAACTGCACGGGTATTTCGCCTCCCAGGGGGTGGACCGCTTCTATCTGCACACCGATTCGGACTGCGATGTGAGCTTCTACGACCATCAGGGCATGGAACGCATCGCGCAGCGACTGCAGGTCGACGCCGATGATGTGCCTGCGGAGGACCGCGGGTTCGCCCTGCACATGTTCATCTACCGTGGGGAGGTCGTGCGCGCATGAGCGGGGCGAAGAAGACGACGACCTCGCATGAGGGTTCCCCATACGCACGCCTGTTCCGCATTCCCGGCGCGAAAGCCTTCAGCGTTTCGGGCGCGCTGGCGCGTCTGCCGATGTCGATGATGAGCCTGGGCATCGTGCTGGCGTTGAACCATATGTACGACAACTGGACGATCGCGGGTACGATGAGTGCCGCATACGTGCTGGCGACCGCGGCCGTCACACCGTTCTACGCGAAGCTGTTCGACCGGTTCGGCCAGCGTCGCGTAGGCAAACTGGTGCTCGCCGTGCAGGTGCTGGCGATGCTGGCATTCGCGTTCGCCGCATTGATGAAGGTACCGATTCCGCTGCTGTTCGTGCTGGCGATCGCGATGGGCCTGACGCAGTTCTCGTTCGGCGCGCTGGTCAGGACCAGATGGGCGTATGTATTGCAGGGGGAGTCGACGGCTTCCCTGCTGAACACGGCGTATGCGTTCGAATCGGCGATCGATGAGATCGTGTTCATCTTCGGCCCCATTCTCGCCGCGTTCCTGGCGACGTCGGTGCATCCGGTGTCTCAGCTGTTCGTACCGACGATGGCCTGCGCGATCGGCGGCACGGTGTTCTTCGCCCTGCGCGATACGCAGCCGCCTGCGATGCGTGCGATTGAAGTGCATGCCGCTTCGCCCGATGACGGCGACGTGCGTGCCGCGAACGCCGTTGCGGGCGCCGCTGCAAGCGCGGCGGCGGATAGGTTCAGCCTGAATCGTCTGCGGGGGCGCGATGGCCGGACGGGCGGCCGCGGCGTGCTGTCGTATGCCGGCATCCTGCCGCTGATGCTGGTGTTCATCGTGTTCAACATGAGCTTCACCGCGTTCGATGTGTCGATGACGGCGGTGATGAAAGGCCTGGGGATCGAACAGCTGCTGGGCGTGCAGTTGGCGATGATCGCGCTCGGCTCCTGCATCGGCGCGCTGATCTTCGGCTCGCATGAATTGCCAGGCTCCAGATGGCGTCATATGGTGACCTTCCTTGCCCTGATGACGTTGGGATTCTTCGTCGTCCACCTGTTGACAGGCAGTCTGATCGCGATGGGCATCGCTGAAATCTTCACCGGTCTGACGGTGTCCCCGGTATTCGCATCCGGCAATCTGATCGTGAAGGAAAGCGTGCCGAAGGAATCGTTGACGGAGGGCCTGTCATGGCTTTCGACGGCCGGCACGATGGGCGCTTCGTTCGGCTCGCTGACGACGGGCGTGGTATTGGATCATGCCTCTGCCCAAACCGGTCTGATGATGCCTTGGGTGTTCGTGGGATGTTCGCTGCCGATCGCATTGTTGGGATGGATGCTCTCCCATCGCGGCAATCGCGTGTAACGTGGGCCGGGACGAATAGTTATTGGATAGTTATCGGACGAGTGCACGGTTGATGGTGCGGTTGCTGCGCAATCGACGTTCAACCGGTGCGCGGTCGGCAAAGGAGTGACAATGATCAGGGTTTCCGTGGTCGGAGCCAAGGGCCGTATGGGCTCGCATGTAGTGGACGCCGTGAATGCGTCCGACGACGCCGAAATGGCGTTGTCGTTGGACGCCGGCGACGATCTGGACGGCATCACGCCGGATAATACTGATGTCGCGGTGGAGTTCACCGTTCCCTCCGTCGCTTTGGACAACGTGCTGGCGTTGGTCGCGCAGGGCGTTGACGTCGTCGTCGGCACGACCGGCTGGACCGACGAAAAACTCGACCGGGTGCGTGCCGCATTGGCGAAGGCCCCGCGTGAGAACCAGGCCGTGTTCATCGCGCCGAATTTCGCCATTTCCGCGGTGTTGGCCGATCATTTCGCAAAAGTCGCGGCTCCGTACTTCGAATCCGCCGAAGTCATCGAAATGCATCATCCGAACAAGGTGGACGCTCCTTCCGGCACCGCCATCCACACCGCGCAAGGCATCGCCCGGGCGCGCAAGGCCGCGGGCCTGGGCGTCATGCCGGACGCCACCGAAACCGATGGCGGATCCCGCGGGCAGAGCGTCGACGGCGTGCATGTGCATGCGGTGCGTCTGCGCGGCCTGAACGCCCATGAAGAGGTGCTGCTGGGCAACGACGGCGAACAGCTGGTGATCCGCGCGGACAGCTTCGACCGCATCTCCTTCATGCCAGGCGTGCTGCTGGCCGTACGCAAGGTCGCTTCCGGCGAATACGCCGGTCTGACGGTCGGATTGGACAAGTTCCTCGATCTGTGAGCGGCCGTTGGTCGAATATGATTCGACCAACGTGGTTTTCGGTGGACGGGCATGGCGGCATGCAGGTCCACCGAAACCATTTGCGGCGAATCGATGGGGAGTCCCGGCCGCGAAGTACCGTTGGCACTATGAGCGACGGTACAATGCATCTTCTTGACCCGGCTCCGTTCGGGCGTATTCTTCCTGCAATGGTGACCCCGATGAAGGCGGACGGGTCCATTGATTTTGATGCCGCCCAGAAGCTGGCCAGGCAGCTTGTGGCCGATGGCGCCGATGGTCTGGTGGTCAATGGCACCACAGGCGAATCGCCGACCACGCATATGGACGAAAAGGTGGATCTGGTCAGGGCCGTGCGCGAAGTCGTGGACGTCCCGGTCATCTCCGGTGCCGGCTCCAACGACACCGCCCATACGGTGCGCATGGTCGAACAGACCCAGGGGGCCGGCGCGGATGCGGTGCTGGTGGTCGCCCCGTATTATTCCCGCCCGTCCCAGGAAGGCGTTTTCCGTCATTACCGTGCGGTCAACGAATCGACGGACAAGCCGATCATCGTCTACGACGTTCCGGGACGAACCGGCGTTCACATTCAATTGGAGACCTATCGTCGTCTTGCCGAACTCAGCCACGTCAAGGCCGTCAAGGACGCCACCGGCGACATCGCGGGCGCGGTGCGCAAGCGTATGGAGACCGGACTGACCTGGTATTCCGGCGATGACGGCCTGTTCCTTCCGTTCCTCTCCGTCGGTGCCGTCGGCATCATCTCGGTGATCGCCCATGCCGCCGCAGGCCCGATGCGCGATCTGGCCGATGCGTTCGACCGTGGCGACATCCATGAGGCGCAGCGCTTTGCCGTACGGCTGGCCCCGCTGGTCGAAGCGTTGAACGGCAACGGCTTCCAGGCCGTCATGGCGAAGGCCTCGCTGAAGGTCCGTGGAGTTCTGACGGATACCACGATGCGTCTGCCGAACGTCGGCCCCGGTCCGGTGGAATTCGACCGTGCGGCCAAGGGCATGCGCGAATCCGGTCTGCTCGCCTGAAGAACGCAGTCGACTGATCGGCCGGTCTGATGCCGTTATCGGCCGGACCGGCTCTTTACATATACCTCGTCCGCGCAGAGGCGCGGATACCGATAACAAGAAATCCAACTAGGAAATGGCAACAGAACAAGAAACCAAGAAAACGAACACCCGCAAGCGCTCCGGCCAGAACGGCAAGCGCACCAATGCGACACGTTCCGCGACCCGTCGCAAAGCGACGCCGCGCAAGGCCGAACCCGTCCAGCAGGGCACGGACGGCCTGATCGCGCCGCCGAAGTACCGTAAGGGTTCGATGCGCATCGTGCCGCTGGGCGGCCTCGGTGAAATCGGCCGCAACATGAACGTGGTCGAATACAACGGCCATATTCTGCTCATCGACTGCGGCGTGCTGTTCCCCGAAGAGGAGCAGCCGGGCGTCGATCTGATCCTTCCCGACTTCCACTACATCAAGGATCGTCTTGACCAGGTCGAAGCCTTGGTGCTGACGCACGGTCACGAAGACCATATCGGCGGCGTGCCGTATCTGCTGAAGCTCCGTCCGGACATCCCGCTGATCGGTTCCAAGCTGACGCTGGCCTTCGCCGAAGCGAAGTGCAAGGAGCATCGCATCAATCCGACGCTTGTGGAAGTGCACGGCCGCGACAAGCTCAAGGTCGGCCCGTTCAATCTGGAATTCGTCAACGTCACCCATTCCATTCCGGACGCGATGGCGGTATTCGTCAAGACCCCGGCCGGCAGCCTGATCGACACCGGCGACATCAAGCTTGACCAGCTGCCGTTGGACCATCGCATCACCGATCTGGTCGAATTCGGCAAGCTCGGAGAGCAGGGCGTCGACCTGCTGATGGCCGATTCCACCAATGCCGAGGTCCCCGGCTTCGTCAAGCCGGAAACGACGATCGGCCCGGTGCTCGACCGTGTGTTCTCCGAAGCGACCCGCAAGATCATCGTCGCCAGCTTCTCCAGCCACGTCCACCGTGTGCAGCAGGTCGTCGACGCCGCCCACAAGTACGGCCGCAAGGTCGTGTTCGTCGGCCGTTCGATGGTGCGCAACATGTCCATCGCCGCCGACCTGGGCTTCCTGCATATTCCGGAAGGCACGGTCATCGACCTGAAGCAGGCCGCCGACGTGCAGGACGACAAGCTGGTCTACATGTGCACCGGCTCGCAGGGCGAGCCGATGGCCGCCCTCGGCCGCATCGCCGATGGCAATCATCGCGATATCACCATCAACGAATTCGATACCGTGATCCTGGCCAGCTCGCTGATCCCCGGCAACGAGCACGGCGTGTACAGGGTCATCAACAAGCTTGTGCAGATGGGCGCGCGCGTCATCAACAAGGAGAACGCCGCCGTCCACGTGTCCGGCCACTGCAACGAGGGCGAACTGCTGTATCTGTACAACATCGTCAAGCCGAAGTGCGCGATGCCGATCCACGGCGAAAACCGTCATCTGGTCGCCAACGGCCTGGTCGCGGTGAAGACCGGCGTCGATCCGCAGAACGTCGTGCTGGCCGAAGACGGCGACGTCATCGACCTGTATCACGGCCGTGCCGCCATCGTCGGCCAGGTGCAGTGCGGCTACGTCTATGTCGACGGCGATTCCGTCGGCGAACTGACCGAAGAGGAGCTGGAGAAGCGCCGTATTCTCGGCACTGAAGGCTTCGTATCCAGCTTCGTCGTGGTCGATACGCGAACCTCCAGCGTGGTGTCCGGCCCGAAGATCTTCCTCAACGCGGTCGCGGAGGACGAAAGCGAATTCGACAAGGTCCGCCATCAGATCGTCGAACAGCTGCAGGACGCGATGATGACCGGCACCCGCGACACGTATAAGCTGCAGCAGATCATGCGTCGCACGCTGGGCAGCTGGGTCGCCCGACAGCTGCATCGCAAGCCGATGATCGTGCCCGTCGTGGCCGACATCGCCCAGGATGTGGACGAATCGATGGGACTGGGTCGCTGAGGCCCTCCCGGCGATGACGGCGCGACGCCGACGGCGCAGCGTTGACATCGCAATGGATTTAGTAAATAAAGAGACGGCGTAGAACGGCACAACCGTTCGCGCCGTCTCACATTGTCAAGAAAAGGAGAGACATGCCAGGAGCAAATCTCACCCGCATCGAGGCGCAGGAACGAGCAGGCGTCGTTTCCGGCCCGATCAGCTACAAGGTCGCGCTCGACCTGACCGTCGGAGCGAAGAACTTCGGTTCCGAAGCGACGATCACCTTCAACGCCACGCCGGGCGCCGCGACCTTCCTTGATATCATCGCCGACGAAATCTCCGAAGTGACGCTGAACGGCGAATCCCTCGACCCCGCCGCGGTGTACGTCGACAATCGCATCGAGCTGGCCGGCCTCAAGGAGCACAACGAAGTCACCGTCAAGGCCCTGTGCCGTTATTCCAACACGGGTGAAGGCCTGCATCGCAGCGTCGACCCGTCCGACGGCAACATCTACATGTACTCCCAGTTCGAAGTGCCGGACGCCCGCCGCGTCTATGCCGTGTTCGATCAGCCCGATCTGAAGGCCACCTTCGATTTCTCCGTGCTGGCGGCGAAGTCGTGGATCGTCACGTCCAACATGCCGGCCGCTTCCGTTGAAGAGCGCGACACCGTCACCGCCGAAGGCACGATGGGCGATCACGCAGCCGAAACCACCAAGCAGTGGGTGTTCGAAACCACGCCGGTGATGAGCTCCTATCTGACTGCGATCTGCGCGGGCCCGTACGCCGAATGGCATACCGAATACGCCAACGAAGACGGCCGCACCGTTACGATGGCCCAGTACTGCCGCCAGTCGCTGGCCGAAGCCTTCGCGAAGGACGTCGACTACCTGTTCGACATCACCAAGGCCGGCTTCGCCTTCTACGCCAAGACCTGGGGCGTGCCGTACCCGTACGCCAAGTACGACCAGATCTATGTGCCGGAATACAACGCCGGCGCCATGGAGAACATCGGCATGGTCACCATCCGCGACCAGTACGTGTTCGACTCGAAGGTCACCGACGCCCTGGCCGAACGCCGCGTCGTCACCGTGCTGCACGAGCTGGCCCACATGTGGTTCGGCGACTATGTGACGATGAAGTGGTGGAACGACCTGTGGCTCAACGAATCCTTCGCCGAGTTCACCTCCACGCTCGCCACAGCGGAAGCCACCGAATGGAAGGACGCCTGGGCCACCTTCAGCTCCGGCGAGAAGAGCTGGGCGCTGAATCAGGACCAGCTGAGCACCACGCATCCGATCGTCGCCCCGATCAACGATCTGAACGACACCTACGTGAACTTCGACGGCATCACCTACGCGAAGGGCGCTTCCGTGCTGAAGCAGCTGGTCGCCTATGTGGGCCGCGACAAGTTCTTCGAAGGCATCCACAACTATCTGAACAAGCACGCCTATGCCAACGCCACCCTGGCCGACCTGCTGAGCGAACTGGAAGCCACCTCCGGCCGCGACCTGAAGGCCTGGAGCGCCCAGTGGCTGGAACAGTCCGGCATCAACACGATCGCCACCGAAGTCACGGAAAACGAAGACGGCACCATCGCGTCGCTGGTCCTGAAGCAGTCCGCTTCCGCCGAGCATCCGGTGCTGCGCGCCCATCGTCTGGCCGTCGGCTTCTACAACGAGGATCCGGAAACCGGCAGGATCGTGCGCACCGACCAGATCGAGCTCGACGTCGACGGTGAAGCCACCGTGGTCGAAGCCGCCGCCGGCAAGCCGCGTCCGGCCCTGATCCTGGTCAACGACGACGACCTGACCTACACGAAGCTGCGCTTCGACGACAAGAGCCTGGCCTTCGCCGCCGAAAACCTGTATCGCTTCGACGACGCCCTGGCCCGCTCCGTGATCTGGCTCGCCTTCTGGGACATGACCCGTGACGGCGAACTGCCAGCCGAACGTTTCATCGAAACCTCGCTGGCCGCCCTGTCCACCGAACACGAGTCCACCACGTTCCGCTACGCGCTGTCGCAGATCAAGACCACCGCCCGCCACTACACCGATCCGGCGAACCGCGACGCGATCGTCGAGCATGTGGCCGCCGAACTGTGGAAGCTGGCACAGGCCGCCGAAGCCGGCTCCGACGAACAGTTCCAGCTGGTGTGCGCATATCTGGATTACGGCGTGGAAGGCGACGAGGCGTTCGCGGCCAATGCGAAGGGCCTGCTGGACGGTTCCGTCGTGCTGTCCGGTCTCGAAGTCGACAACAACTTCAAGTGGACCGTCATCAAGGCTCTGGCCGCAGTCAACGTCATGGACGAAGCCGCGATCGACGCCGAACTGGCCAAGCGCGACACCACCGAAAACCGCGAATTCGCCATGGGCGCCCGCGCCATGCGCGCCACCGTCGAAGCGAAGGCCTGGGCCTGGGATCAGGCGCTGCACAACGACGAGCTGACCAACATGCAGCTCGAAGCGGTGGCTCTCGGCTTCGCCTCCACTCCGAACAGCACGCTGGCCGAGGCTTATGCGAAGGAATACTTCGACGTGGCCGACTGGATCTGGAAGAACAAGACCTTCCACATGGCCGAAGCCCTGCTTGAAGGCCTGTATCCGGTGTATGCCGACCCGGCCAAGCTGGCGGAATACGGCGACGCCTGGCTGTCCGGCCACACCGATGCCGATAACGCGCTGATCCGCATCATCCGCGGCAACGTCGAATCCACGCATCGCATCCTGAAGGTCCGCGACTACAACATCGCTCTGTGAGGGCTTTCGAACAGGCCTTCCGGCAGGACCCGATAGGACGGGCCCGCACGTAGCGGGTCCGTCCTCGCAAAGACGTAAATCCCCGTACCGTTCGCCATTCACAGCCTTTGGCGGCTGCTATCGCGGCATAACGGCACGGGGATTTACGCCTTTGCGGGGCGTCGGCGGCCTCGCCCCGGCATGGCGGTACGAGGATCGCATCTCTTCGAAGTCGAAGAACCGGTCGCCGATGCGAATGGTGGCCGGGGCCTCGAGCCGGTCCGGGGAGCCTTTGACGGCAGCCCCCTGCCTTGCCGATGGAACACTCCGTGCAGATTCAGTCTGGTACGCCATCTGCGCGTTCTGGTCAGCGACGACATCATGGCGGCGCGAACCCGCTCCACCGCCTTCCAATATCGCTGCGCCTGCCGTGCGTCAACGGGCTGGCCGGAGAAGGCGGCATAGTCGCTCTGCCGCACCAGCTCGATCAGCGAAGCCTCATCCAGATCAAGCTGTCGCGCGATCGCACGGGCCTGGTCGCGGCGAGTGCCGCGCTCGCAGGCGTCGACGCCGCTTTGGCCCGCCAGTAATGTGACCGCTCGCCATCCGGCGGCGATGCGGGTGCGCGCGTCGCCGTGACGCCGCAGATATGCCAGCTGAATCGCCTTGATCAGCGGAATCGTGCCGCAGATCAGCAGCACCAGCCATAGCGGGCTGCCGTAGATCGCCACTTGGCGGGCGATGCGCGCCGCATGCCGCCAGAACGGATTCGTTGAGGTCTCATCCGCATCCGCTCCGGAAAGCGACGATTGGCCTGTGGCCTGCGTTTCGTCACGCAGCGGATCCTCCAACGGCACCGGAGGCTGGCGTACCAGGGTCTGCGGGTTTGGAGGGGTGAGATTCTGATTGTCGTCGGGTGTTTTCGTCTCCTTCGGCGTCGGATGGAACGACACCCATCCGTAGTCGTCGAGCTTGATCTCCACCCAGGCTTCGATGTCGTTGCCGGTGAATTCGATATGGGCGGAGTCGCCTTCGCCTTCGGTGCGCTCCTCGCTGATCTCACCGTCTTCGTTCTTGGGAACGAATCCGAGTACGACGCGGCTGGGAAGACCAAGCTCGCGCGCCATCAACGCCATCGCCGACGCGTACTGTTCGCTGTCGCCCACCATGGCGGTGCCTGCGAGCAGATTGTCGATGCGATAGTTGCCGTGCCCCGCCAACGACGGATAATCGCCGGTCAGGCCATGCGAGAACCAGCCGGAATCCTTCAGCCGTTCGGCCAGGGCCAAAGCGGCCTGCCCTCCGTTGGATTGTCCTCCGGCAATGGCCGTGGCCAGCTTGCTGACCGAATCGGGAACATCCTGCGCCGTGGGCTGGATTATGCTGGCGGCCTGCGCTTCACCGATCTCCTTATCGGTGGGCGCATCCGGCACGATGCCGGTTTCGGTATATGACAATCCTCGCGAAGCGCCGGCCGGGTAGATCGCCGAATCGGTGTCGGTGTTGTAATAGTACGATCCGGACAAACCTTCGATGAATGACACCGACGTGGCGGCGCCGGCCAAAGGCAGCCATGCGTCCGTCAATCCTTCGCCCACGGTGAAGGTCGCCGTGAATTCCTCGCCTTGCGCCGAATTGCCGATCGTCGTGCCGACCTTACGGTAGTTTGACGAATCGTCGGCGTCGGCGGAATCGGAAAGATTCCACACATTGCCGTCGAAACGGTCCATGACGGCAAGACGCACCGGCGTGCCTGCGGGCAGTCCCGTGACGGTGAGCACGACGTCGTCCTTATGGTCTTTCAGATAGGAACGCATGCCGCTGAGCGGGCTGGCGTAATCGTAGGGGCTTAACGGCGGCTCGTATCGGTTGCGCAGCGTGGTGCGGCTCTGCCCGATGAACAGACATCCGCCGAAGGCGAGGGCAACGGCGAGGACGACGATAAGCGTCGAACTGATCCACCGTCTGAGCTCGATCAGCTGCCAGCGCCAAGACAGCCAGACGATGGCGATGACGGCGGCGAACGTGCCTGCGATCATCCGATGCCATCCGGTACTGGTGCCCAGCAGCGCGCAGACGGCCATCGCCGCGAATTCGGGAATGATGCTGACCGGCGAAAGCTTGGCGTCGTCGGCCACTGCGAATATGCCGGCCAGGAACGCGGTCCACAGCCCGATCGTCCACAGAGCCATCAGGGAGCCGTCATCGGTGCCGATCGGAGGCACGATGGAAATCAGATATTTGAACGATCCGAACGTCGACTGCCAGCCCTGCGACAGCGTATCCGGCGTGGGAACGACATGCAGCATCGTCGTGTCCTGCAACGCGATCACCGGGCCGATGATGAACTGCGCCGACGCCAGAAACACCAGCTGCCACCACAGGCGCAGCGAAGGCAGGCGGCCCGCCAGCGCGATGAGAACGCCCAGAAGCGTGGCCGCAAGCGCGGTGACGCACCAGCCAGGCGTCGAACCGTAGACGTCGAACAGATTCGATGCGGCAAGCAGCGTGAGGACGGCGATGACGATAAGGCCGCCGATCCAACGCTCCCACGGCTTGCGGTCGAACGCGAACCGTTCGGGACGTGTGCCGTCGCGCGTCATCCAGATCACCGAATGCGTGGAATCGGCCCATGACCCTGTGCCGGTCAGTGAGTCGCCGGTCAGTGAGCCCGTACCGGTGAACGATCCGGTGAAGCCGCCGTCCGCGATCGGCTTGTCGCCCAAATCGCAGGAAACGCCATGCGTATCGTTGCCGTTCATGCAAGCACCCCCATGATCATCGGCAGATCGTCAAGGGATCCGACCGTGGCCAACGTGAAATCAGCGAAACGGCGAATCGCACGATCGGCTCTCATATCGGTCTGAAGCACCAGGCGCGTGGAGGATTCCGGCAAAGCCATCGCCATGCGCTTGATCTGTTCCAGGCTTTTCAGCGAACCGACGGTGAAGAACCGGAAGGAGGCATCCGGCGAATGGACCGACGTGCCGTGGGCCAGATTCGGATCATCGTCGATATCGGGCATGATCGCACTGCAGGCATCCAGGAATTCCATCGTGGAATGCGGCGTCAGATGCGCCGAGCCGGCATGCGCGAACAAAGGGCGGTTCTGGATCAGGCATTGCACGCCGATGGAGGCATGCATCGAAACGGCCAATTCGAATTCCTCGGCCGAAAGATAATCGTCCGGATTCACATCGATGGCGACGGAAGTGTCGGTCCGCCGGGTCGCCTCATATTGACGGATCATCAGCGAGCCTGTTTTCGCGGAAGTAAGCCAATGCACGTTGCGCACGTCATCTCCGGGCTCATATTCACGAAGGCCGTGGAAGTCCAAATCATCGTCGACGATTTCGCCGCTGGGCTGGCCTTCCAGATCGCGTGGCACACCCGCATTCAACGTATCAAGACGCACTGTTCGCGGATGGATGAACACGTCGATGCGTTCGGAAAGCCGTTTTTCATGGCGAACCAGCCCGAATGGGTCTCCTTTGCGGATGGTCAGCGGGCCCACCGGCAGCACGGCGCGCGCCACCGTGGTGAATTCGACATCGGTGCGTTTCGACTGGTGGGCGGCGAGCATCGGAATCGGGAAACGCTCATGCGTCTCGCCGATGGGCAGGTCCCCTCGCGCGCTCGTGGTCGGAGCGGCGCCGGGATTGTCGATGTCGATGGCGACGGCGATCGTCTCGCCGACCGTCACACGGTCGCGGGACAGCGAAAGCGAGGCATTGAAGCCGGCGTTGCCCAACGACAGAACGACCGCGGCAAGCAGCATCGCCAGCGCGACGATGCCGAATGCCAGGAATTCATGCCATCCGGACACCGCGAATACGATCGGGCAGATGATGGCGACGCAGAACACGGCCCAGCCCAACGGCGAGATGTACGCCGTCAACAGATGCATGGCCCGCCGGCGTATCGCCCTGAGGATGCGCAGCGGATGCCGGTACCGTCTGATGGTTCGTCGGTTCGCCATGATATCGCTTTCCGTCAGGCTCCGAGTGTCGGGACCGGAACATCGTCGAGGATCCGCGCGACGACGCCATCGGCCGTCGCTCCCGCGAAGGTGGCTTCCGGGGTCAGCGTGATGCGGTGCGCGAGCACGGCCATCGCATTGTCTTTGACGTCGTCCGGCACCACGTAGGCGCGCCCGTCCGCCGCCGCCCAGATACGTGCGCATCGGGCCAGCGCCAAGGCGCCGCGCATCGAAGAGCCGACGGCGATCCTCTCGTTGTGGCGGGTGGCTTCGACCAGTCGCGTGATGTATTCGAAAAACGCGTCATCCACATGGACCTGTTCGGCGATGCGACGCAGTTCGATGATGTCCTCGCTGCTCAGCACCGGTGAGATGGTGGCCGCCCGATCGGTGATGTCGACTTGTTTGAGGATGTCCAGCGATGCGGCATGGCTGGGGTATCCGATGGAGGTTCTGATCAGGAACCGGTCCATCTGGGCTTCCGGCAGCTTGTAGGTGCCAAGCTGCTCGATCGGATTCTGCGTGGCGATGACGATGAATGGCTGCGGCACATCATGGGTGACGCCGTCCACGGTGACCTTCTGCTCCTCCATGACCTCCAGCAACGCCGACTGCGTTTTCGGCGACGCCCGGTTGATTTCGTCTGCCAGTACGATGGATGCGAAGATCGGGCCTTCACGGAAGGTGAAGTCGCCGGTTTTCCGGTCGTAGAAGGTGACGCCGACCACGTCGGAAGGCAGCAGGTCGGGAGTGAACTGGATGCGTTTGAAACTGGCCGCGATCGAATTCGCCAACCCGCGTGCCAGTTGGGTCTTGCCGGTGCCGGGGTCGTCTTCAAGCAGAACATGGCCGCCGGCCATCAGCGCGGTGACGCATTGGCGGATCGGTGTCTCCTTGCCTACGACGACGTGGGAGACGTTGTCGACCAACGATTGGAACGCCTGCTGGAAACGCATGACATCCGGCGGCGTCTGGGCGCCCATGCCGGAGTCGACGGTGATGTCGGGGCGGGACGGCAGATCCGGATGCGGCATCTGACGGGAGCCGGGCTTCGTGTCGTCGACGCCGGATGCCGTGGCCGCCGGCTGCGGCGTCGACGACGGGCTCAGCCGCGTGGCGTCATCGGACAACGCGGTCTCCTCCGATGCCGTTCGCGTCGCGGCGGTGCCGGGGCGTTCGGGCAGGGTCGGCATCGTGAATGCGTTCATCGCCGGTTTCGCATGCGCCGTCTGCGACGGTCGCGTGGCATCGGATAGCTGCGTTTCTTCGCTGATGTGATCATCCATGATTGTTCCTCCGGTTGATGAAGTGGCTTGTTGTCGCGAGTCTGTTGACGCCGGCGCGATGGATGCCTGTCATGACGGCATTGACGGGCGTCTGCGCCACCGGCGAGGCGTCGATGCCGGTGATGCTCGTCGGCGGTACGAACGCGGAAGGCTCCGCCTGCGTATCCGGATTCACGGGATCGGTGGGGGCTTCGGCGGCGGTTGCCGGAACACGGGTTCCGTCGACCGTTCCGCTCTGCGTCGCCGAGTAGTGCGCATTGCTTTCCATCGTTACGGTTATCGTCCAATCGGCGGTTTCCTCGGCGATCTGCGAGGCGTCTATATGATCGGTTTCCTTGGTGATGGCGAACGGCCGGTCTCCGACGACGAGCTCATAGGAGGTGATGTCGTTCCTGCCGTAGTTGTCGATGACGTTGAGCCCGCCGACGTTGATGCGATCGCGTTCTTCGGAATCCCACGTCAGTGTTATGCCGTCGGGTCCTGTGCCGATCGTCGGCGCCTTCCTGTTGATCCAACCGCTTGGATCGCTTGCCTTCGTTTCCGGGCCGCTCACGCCGTTAAGCGTCTGACGGGCCGTGGCCGTCGGACAGGACTGCCACGCGTCCACCGGAACGGAGACCTCGCCGCCGTCACGGAAGTATTCGTGTTCACCGCCGAAATCGACGGTCACGGAATCATATTGGCCTTTTGCCGTCCACCGAGCGGTGCATTTGCCGCTCCCGGCATTCGCGGTGACGGTGAGTTCGGGCGGTCGGATGGCATAGGCCGTATGTACGCGGGCGTTGAACGTCGCCGGTCTGGATCGGCCTTTCGCCGGCGTCAGCGTTCCGGTGACGGTGACATCCGAATTCAGCTCGTCCTTATCGATGTTGAAGCTGAACGTTCCTGTGCCGCATTCGATCGAAGGGCCCCGGTCGAGGCTGATTGCGGAACAGCCTGCGTTATGCAGGTCGCCGAGCGTTATCGTGCCTGTGATCAGCGTGCTGTCGTTGGCGTCCTGTGCGATGCTCATGGTCGGTGTATCCGGGTCTCCCCAAGGTGTGCCGGCTTGCGTGCTGCCGGCCTCGGGACCCCAGCCGACCTCGTTGTGCGCCCTCACCGTTGCGGTGGCCTGCGTGCCGTCGACGATCATGGCGTTGGGAATGTCGAATTTCGCGGATGTGGCGGTGCCGTCCGTGGTTTTCGTCCCCACGGCGGCGCCGTTGACGATAAGCGTCACCTCATAATCGTCGACGGCGCTGAAATCACCGGTGGACGCGTTCCATGTGACGGCGGCGGACAGATAGCCGCCTTCGACGGTGATGCTCTTCGGAGCGTCCGGCGTCTTGTCGGGCGTGCCTTCCACGATGTTCGAGGACGGCGACCATCCGACGTCGTTCTTTGCGGCGACGGAGAACGAGTAGGTTTTGCCGTTCGTCAGCCCGGTGATCCGGCATGAGGTGGCCGGGCCGCAGGATTTTTCGCCGCCGTCCGCACTGGTCCATGTCACCTTATAATCGGTGATCGGGCTGCCGTTGGCCGAACCGGGCGTCCAATTCAACGTCACGGCGCTGTCGGCGGATCGGCCGGCGACGGGGGAGAGCAGTGGCGCCTCCGGTTTGTCCGCCACGGAAACGGTGATCTGACCGGTGACCTCACGTTCACCGGTACGTGTGGCGTCCTGCACGGTGACGAGGATCGTATTCGACGAAGCGCCGATATCGGAGGCCGCCGTAATGGAGACCGTACCGCCGCTGCCGCAGGAGACCTGCAGTTTTGCCGAATCATCGGCCCTGCATCGGATCATGGTCAGCGGTGTTTCGGGGAACGGGTTATACGCGTCGGCAAGCATGTCGACGCTTTGCGTTGACCCCGCCTTGAGCCGCAGCGTTTTCGCGCTCAGACGCGCCAGCGCCCTGGTGGAGGCGACGACGCGTACCGTAATGCCTGCGTTGACGGTTCCCTGGCTGTAGGTGATGGTGACGGGGATGGTCAACGTCGTTCCTGGCGTCGTCGAGGATGCGGCGCTTACCGTCAACCGTCCTGAGGCCGTCAGATTCGCGCTGATGCCGCCCGAAGACGCGCCGCCGGCATACGCATAGGCTTTTTCGTCGTCATGCAGACCGGACGGGGCGTGGGTGAGCACTGTCAGGTCGATGGTTTTCGCGGATGCGCCGGCTTCGACGTCGATGGTCGATGACGAGAACGTCGGTGCGGGCACGGTGCTTCCGATAACGGTCACCGGCAGGGTGATGACGGCGGAATTGATGATCCTGGCATCCGAACCGCCGGCTTTGCCGTCGACCGCGGTGAAGGTGATGGAGGCCGGGCCGGAATAGTCCCTGGGGGCGGTGAACTGCAGCGTCTGGTCGTCCACATACAGGTCGCCGTCCGCGGCCTTGGTGGCGCTGACCGATTCCCTGCTCTCCACATAGGCGGTTTTGCCTGCGCCTACGCGCACGTAATCCGCGATGTTGATGGTGATCGTCTCACGTGCGTTGACCCGTAGCTCCGGCGCCTTCGGGCGAAGCGTCGGCGGGAAGACGCCGTATGCGGGCACCTGGATGAACGCGGTGGAGGTGATGCCGTACGTCGTGTTGGCCACCGTGTAGGGGACGGACCTCGCCTCGTCGGTGAGCTCGACGGTGATGATGGTGGAATCCTCTCCGCCTTTGACGTGGGCATGATCGGCGGCGGACCCGTGCACGTCGACCTTCAGCTCGTCCGTCGTGCCCGAAGGGTTGGATATCCATTGCGAAACATCCACGTCCACCGATTTCTTGTCGATGGTCGCGGCGGAGGGAACGCGGTGATCATAGGCGTTCGGCGGCTCTATTTCGGCGTTGGGGTCGATGTCGACCGTCAGCGTGGCCGTGTCCGACAGGCCCGCATCGTCTTCGATCGTATAGATGATGTAGGCGGTTCCTGCCTGATCGGGTGTGGTGAACACGATCTGGTTGTTTTCGACGGCCGCGTCGTCGATGCCTTGCGCTTCCAGTGCGTCATCCACGGTAAGCTCGGCGTTGTCTCCGGAAATGTCGTTCTGCGATACGGGAACGGAGGCTGCGGTGCCGGGCCTTAACGTGATCGAATCATCCCGCGCGTACACGCCGGAGGCGGACGCGCTTTTGAACACGCCGACGCGTATCTGCGCCTGGGCCCTCTGTCCGGTCCAATCCTCCACTGCATACATGAAGGTGTCGGTTCCGGAGGAATCCGGATAGGCTTCGTAGATCATATAGTCGGCGCCGACCTCACTGATGCGCCCCAAGGCGGGCGCCTTGTTGCCCAATCCCAGCAGCTGCACGTCGTCGCCGTCCACGTCGATGCCGTTCAAGGTGATGGGAATGCGCACTTTCTGCCCGGCGGCGACTTGGGCCTGCGCGTCTTTGGGGGTGGGGGCGGCCTTGTTTCCGGCATCGGCCTGATGCACGGTGATGGTGATGGTTCCGGAAGCGGAATTGCCGAGCGTGTCCTTCACCGTGTAGGTGATCGGGTAGACGCCGGGCTGATCGCCGGCTTGATAGCGTACCGTATCGCCCGATACGAAGGCGAGTCCGTCAAAGGTCGCTTCGTCGGTCTGAAGATTGTCTTGCACGCTGACGGTGGTGCCGTCCGAATAGGTGACATGGTCGAGGATATCGATGGTGACGATGCCGCCGGTGCGCACCTGGGCATTGATATTGCCCGCTTTGGGCGTGGAATTCGCGCTGCCCGGCGCCGGGGGCTGCAGCACGATCGTTCCCGTCGACGTGCCGGACGCGTTGGCGACGGTATAGGTGATGGACACCGGCCGGGTGGGGATCCGCCGTGCGGTCAGGTAGACGCGCTTATGGCCGACCAGCCCTGTTTTGATGCCGGATGAGGGGTCGGCGGTGACGGACGTGACCGACAGCACGCCGCCCATGGGGTCGACGTCGTTGGCGAGCGGTTCCACGATGGCGGTGTTGTCGGCGCCCAGCAATGCCACATCGTTGGCGGCGATGGGCTTCGCCGCGTCTCCGGCGACGGGCTGCACTTCGGCCCGTACCAGTCCCGTCGCCGGAATCGTGCCTTGTGTGACCGTATATGGAACGTAATAGGTTCCCGGTTCGGCGGCGCTGAACGTGAGCGTCAGATCGGCGGCGTTCATCGTGACGGTCGTGCCGTCGGGCGGCTCCACCGCGGAAAGCCGCAATGATTCGGACGAAGTGCCGTGTACGTGATCCTTCAGATCGATCGAGGCCTCCGTATCCGGCTGCGTGGTGGTGGCCGCCGGGTCGATATCGGCCGGCAGCGTGTTGGCGGGTCTTACGGAAAAGTAGATCAGACCGGTGCCGGTGGCCTGCCCGTCGGATACGGTGATTTCCACGCCGAT
Organism: Bifidobacterium sp. LH_449; assembly: GCF_056356755.1. Taxonomy (NCBI): domain Bacteria; kingdom Bacillati; phylum Actinomycetota; class Actinomycetes; order Bifidobacteriales; family Bifidobacteriaceae; genus Bifidobacterium; species Bifidobacterium sp. LH_449. The sequence continues at coordinate 7,781 of NZ_JBKEUV010000008.1, read as the reverse complement.
GCGCCCGGAGGCGGCGGATCCGGTATTGAACACCAGCTGCCCGTCGGCTCTTGTGGACACCACCGCTTCGTCGCTGTTGGTCGGCACGGCCGATATCAGCGTCATCGGATCTCCGTCGGGATCGGCGAAGCTGCCCAACGCGTTGGCCGTGTATGTGGCGCCCTGCTCGACGCTGATCTCCGGAGGGACGTCGCTCTGCCCGGGCGCCTGATTGCCGGTGTCGGAATTCAATGTGACGGTGACATGCGCCGACGAGCTCTGCCCACGCCCGTCGCTGATCTCATAGTCGAATCCGATGGTGCCGGTTCCCGCATTGGAGGCGTCCAATTGCAGGTAGCGTCCGTCATAGATCGACCCGACGGAGACGTCTTCACCGGAAACCGCGCCTACGGATGTGATGCGCAGCACCGAACAGTCGGTCTGTTCGTCGTTGCGCAGCACGTCGAGTATCTGCTCCGAGCCCGCACGCGCGCCGAACCCGTCTTCCACGGCTTTGATCCGTCCTGATTGGGACGAGCAGGTCGCGGAGAATTCCTGCCGGTTGTTGGCGGAATCGTCGGTGCTGTTCTCCTGCCTGCTCTGCTCGGTCTCGATGGTGTTCCATTGGATTTTGATGACGTCGGTGGAACTGTCCGGATTCCAGACATTGCCGTTGATGGCGTCGTTCAGCACCACCAGACGATGATTGGTGCGGAACACCAGTTCGGATGTGGCGTCCACGGCGTCCAGAGTCTGGAATCCCACGGTGTCGGCGGTGGCGGTCGGAGAACATATCCTGATGTAGTTGTTCGCCTTCTGGCTCCACGCGGCATGGACGCAGCCATTGGTGGATACCGGTTGCGCGGCCTCGCCTTTGCCGCCGGTCGGCAGCGATGCCGCGGCGGGCTTGGACTTGGTCAGGTCGACGATGGCGATGCCGCTCTCTCCGGCGGCGGCGACCCACCCGTTTTGCCTGCCGTCCGTTGAGGGGGCCTGCAATGCCATGGTGCCGGTGATATCCACCGTTGCCTGACCGCCGTCCCATACCAAGGTCGCGTCGGCTGCGATCACCGGTATGCCGTCGACGACGGTGAACGAGTCGGCGTCCATGCTCTGCCCGTCGGTGATGCTGCCGTATTCTCTGGGCTTGGCATCCTGCGGGGAATCCAGCACCAGCACCATGCCGTCCTTCGGCCGGTACCCGTATACGGAACCGTCGTCGGCGACGGCGATTCTTCCGCCGGCGCCAAGCTCCATCTGCGGGGCGCCTCCGGTGCTGACGGCCTCGACATCATCGGATTCGCCCGCCCACACGTTGCCGCTGTCGGTATCAAGGAACGCGATGCTGCCGCCGCCGGTCTGCGTGTCCGTATCGTCGCCGATGGCGGTGTCTTCGGAAACCGACAGCGTGGAGGCGTCGATGTTGGAGGCCTGCGTGCCTTCGGTCAGCACGGTGTCGCCATCATGCTGCACGATGTCGAAACGTGCGGCGGAGGACGCCACGCCGGCGTCGGCCTCCTGGTTGCGCACGTTGAATCGCGCCGCCTTGCGGTTGTTCTGCGAAGTGACCCAGACGGTGCCGTCATCCAGCTGGACATGCCGTTGCGTGATCGATGTGATGATGATCGCGCCGGCGATGATCGCGGCGATGGCCAGCAGCGTAATGACGGGCGTCAGCCAGAATCGTCTGCCGGGGGAGCCCGCCCGGCGCGGCATCGCGCCGATGCGTTGCGTGCGTTCATATGACCGGGATGACTTCGCCATATCGTTGCCTCCTTCAGTTCCCCCGCACCGCGCATGCGACCGCGGCGCTGCGGGACATGCTCCGGTCGGCCCGTACGATGCTCACCTGGATGCACGTCTGCGGTTCGCCGACATCCTGTATGGAGACCGTGGCGTCGCTTACGATGAAGGTGTCGGCGCTTTGCCGCGCGCCGTCTGCGGTGATGATCGACCACGCATACGTATCGCCTTCCTGCTGGTCGGGATTGGTCCAGGTGAAGGTGACGGTGGATCCGTCATATACGCCCTGCAGGTCGGTCGGGGAAGGAACATCACCGCCCGGCATGACATCGTCGCCCTGCGCCGCGGCAACGCCGTCGTCTTCGGTGCCGGGATCGGCGACCTGCCGCGGATCGTCGGTAATCGTGGCATCCATGTTCGGTATGACGGCGAATACGAAGACAAGCACCGGCGCCGTCAGCGCCGCCACGATGCCGCATACGGCGGCGATGGCCTTACCCCAATGATGCGAGGCCGCGGGCCTTGAAGCCGAAGGCGCCGACATCCCGGCACGTTTGACCGGATTCGCCGGATACTGCGGCGCTCCTTCGACGGCGACCGCAGTGGCATGCCCATACAGCGACCGCTGCACCTGCTGCATGGCCCGGGCGAATTCCAGCGCGGAATAGTAACGGTTATCCGGATCCCTATCAAGGGCCTTGCGCAGCACCAGCTCCACTTCCCGCGGCACATCGGGGCGTTTGATGGCGGGCAGCGGCGCGCATGCGATCAGCGACGCCAATTCGCTTTGCGTATGGGGATGATACCCGTATTGGAAAGGCGAAGTCCCCACCAGCATCGCATACAAGGTCGCGCCCAACGAATAGATGTCGGATGCCTCGCTGCCGCCGTCGGCATTGTTCAGCACTTCCGGCGGCGCCCAAGGCAGGGAATATCCGGTTGATGACCTGTCATAGATATTGGCTGCGATACCGAAATCGGACAATGCCGGCAGGCCCTGCGACGTGATGAGAATATTGGCGGGCTTGATGTCACGGTGAATGATGCCCCTGCGATGCGCCGTGTGGAGCGCGCTCGCCAGGATGATGCCGAGATCAAGCATCTGGTCGGCGTTGAAGGTATGTCTGGACAGCAGTTCCTTATAAGAGCCGCCTGGGGCGTATTCGAAGGCGATGTAGCCCAATCCGTTGGACGTGACGCCTGCATCGTAGATCGGCAGAATATAGGGATGCGAGCTGAGCTGCGCCATGAAATCCGCTTCGCTGAGAAAGCGTGCGGCATGCTGCGTGTCAAGCGTGGCTTTGCTGACTTTGATGGCGACGGGGCGAACCGGGTCATGTTGGCGGTAAAGGTGCAGGTAGGCTGTGGAACCTTCGCCCAACGTTCGTACATAGGTGTATTCGGCGATGGTCGGTGGGCTCGGCATGGCTGATCGCGTTGCGCCGACAGCCGATGCGGTGCGTGTTGTTATCCTGTCTGTGCCGGTCATCGTTCCCGTCCCTTTTCCGTGCCGGCGTCATCGCCGGGAATGCCTTTTCCACTGACGATATATTGCATGCGGGCGAGGGGAAAGCACGGAAGGAGAATCGGTGGAAATGGGGATAACTTGCATGATGTGATGCGTAACCGATGCTTCATGACTAGGATGGTTCGAAGGAAAACAGCAAATCACAATAGCAAGGATTACGAGAATTATGCCGCGTATGTTCGGAACCGACGGTGTTCGTGGATTGGCCAACAGGGATTTGACCGCGCAGCTGGCATTGGATTTGGGCGATGCCGCGGTGCGCGTCTTGGGGGATTCCGGTACGAAAGACAATCAGCCGGGTGGCCGTCGCCGTGCGCTGATCGGCAGGGACACCCGCGTTTCCGGCGACTTTCTGGCGTCCGCGCTGTCCGCCGGCATGTCCGCAGGCGGCTTCGACGTCATCGATGCCGGCATCATCCCGACTCCCGGCGTCGCCTATCTGACATCCGTCCTGAACGTCGAAATGGGCGCGGTGATTTCCGCCTCGCATAATCCGATGCCCGATAACGGCATCAAATTCTTCGCCCGCGGCGGCTATAAGCTGCCCGACGTCAAGGAAGACGAAATCGAAGCCGTGCTGGGGCAGGATTGGGATCGCCCGACCGGCGCCGGCGTCGGCCGCGTCAGCCATGACACGGTGACGGCGACGAATCTGTACATCGACCATCTGGTGTCGACGATCGCGCCGATGGGACTTGACAAGACCCAGCCGACCCCGCTGAAGGGCCTGAAGATCGTGGCCGACTGCGCGAACGGCGCCACGTCGGTGGTCGCTCCGGAGGCGCTGCGTCGCGCCGGCGCCGACGTCATCGTCATCAACGCCTCCCCGGACGGCTACAACATCAACAAGAACGCCGGGTCCACCCATCCCGAGCAGCTGCAGGCCATGGTCAAGGCCTCCGACGCGATGCTGGGCGTGGCCTTCGACGGCGACGCCGACCGTTGCCTTGCCGTGGACGAGGACGGCAACATGGTCAACGGCGACCAGATCATGGGCATTCTGGCCCGTGCCAAGAAGAACGAAGGCAAGCTCAATCATGACACGCTGGTCGTCACCGTGATGAGCAATCTTGGCTTGAAGCTGGCGCTTCGTTCGATGGGCATCAAAACCGTGCAGACCGCTGTCGGCGATCGTTATGTGCTGGAAGAGATGCTGCGTGGTGATTATTCGTTGGGCGGCGAGCAGTCCGGTCATGTGATCAATCGCGAATTCGCCACGACTGGTGACGGCACGTTGACCGCGTTGACGCTGTGCAATGAAGTGATGAAGTCGGGACGCAGTCTGAAGCAATTGGCTGCGGACTTCCCGCAGTTGCCGCAGCAGTTGGTGAATGTGCCGAATGTTGACAAGTTGGCTGCTTCCACGAATGCGAAAGTGCAGGCCGCTGTTGAGCGTGAAGAGAAGATGCTTGGCGATACTGGCCGTGTGCTGTTGCGCCCGTCCGGCACTGAGCCGCTGGTGCGTGTGATGGCTGAGGCGGAAACGCAGGAGCAGGCGGATGCCGTGTGCGAGCGTCTTGCCGCGGTGGTTGCGGAGGAACTGGCACTGTAGCACGTTGTAGCATTGATGCATTCGTGATGTTCGAAGGAGAAACCAATGTTTTCGAAGAACGCCAAAGTTGATATCGCGCTGAATCGCGACGTCGAAAAGCTGATCAAGTCCGCAGGCAAGGAGCAGCTGCTGCCGATCGTGCAGGCCGGTGAGCCGGTGCTGCGCCAGCAGACGGTGCGTTATGACGGCCAGTTGAGCCGTAAGACGCTGGATAAGCTGATCGAAACAATGCGTGTGACCATGTTGGAAGCGCCGGGTGTGGGCTTGGCGGCGACGCAGATCGGCCTTGGCCTTTCGCTGGCTGTGTTGGAAGATCATATTCGTGATGATGAGGATGATCCTCGTGAGATCGGCGAGCTGCCGTTCCACGTGATCATCAATCCGAGCTATGAGCCGGTCGGCGAGGAAACCCGCAGTTTTTACGAGGGTTGCTTGAGCTTCGACGGCTATCAGGCTGTGCGCAAGCGTTGGCTTGACATTGTCGCCCACTGGCAGGATGAAGACGGAAACCATCATGAGGAGCGTCTGCATGGCTGGCCCGCGCGTATTTTCCAGCATGAAACCGATCATTTGAGCGGCGAATTGTATATCGATAAGGCGGAGATCCGCAGTCTGACCACATATGAGAATCTTGAGGATTTCTGGTGTGAAGATCCTGTTCCGACGGATGCCGCACGCGAGCTTGGTTTTGAGCTGTGATGCTGTGACATTGTGATGCTGTGATGCTGTGATGCGAGATGCTGCGACGCGGTAATGCTGTAATACGAAAAATGTAATGCGCGAATGTTTCCACGTTTCCGCGTTTTTCATACAAACGCAAACATCTCGCAGCGATCATCGTCAATCAAAAGCAATCTGCGACAATTCGCAGCATCCCGCATATTGGCGCATTCGCTCGAATGCGTTGTTGGTAGGGCGCGGTCGACTACGATGAACGAGTATGAGCAATACATCGTTTCCGGTCGACCGCGCTTGGCTTTCTCAGGCGAAGGAAGATATCGCCCAATGGGCTGCGTCGATGCCTGTTGACGCCGATGGCGTTTCGATTGATTGGCAATGGGTTGAAGGTCTTGATTTGGAGCGTGGCATTGGTTTTGCAGGCGCGTATTTGCAGAGCGATGGCATTTCTGATGGCGTTTCCGAAGATGCCTGCGACGGCGTTTCCGTTGGTGATGTCCCGCAGAATATCGATGATGCGAAGGCTGCTTTGCGTCATGATTATGCGACGCGTGATCGCATTGAAGCGATTCTTGCGCAATGCAATTCCGCATTCATGACTGATTTTGACCGTTTGATTGTGTCATATCGTTTGCCGCGTGCGCTGGCATATGCGAATCGTCGTTTGAACGATGAGATTGCGTTGCTGCTGCATATTGGTGTTGAGCGCCGCTGGTGGACGATGTTCCAAGATCGCCGTGGCCGCGTTACGGTGCCGGTTTTGCGCGGTGTCGATGGCGTTGACGTGTCTGATGTTCAGGATCGCAGTGCGAAAATCGCTGATGCGCGTGCTGCGCGCCGTAAGGAGGCGCGTCGTCAGGAGCGGGCTGGTCGTTATGCGATGGCGCGTGCGAATTTGAGCGGTGTGACGTCGCCTGGCGGCAGTGTGACGCTTTTTGGTGACGTGCATCGTGATTTCGGCGAGGCCGGTTCGCGGCCCATGTCTTCGTCGTCTTCGTCGAAAACGTCGCAATCATCGCAGTATGCTTCGAATTATGGACGCCCCGATTGGCGTGACGTGTATCTGCCTGGCCGCGATGTGGACACGGTTATGGGCATTGATATTGAAACCACCGGCACCGACCCTGCTCGCGTATACATCATTGACGTCGGTTTCGAATACATGAATATGGCGTCGCCGCGCCCGGAAAGCGAACGGTCGGGCTACCGTTACGAGCAGGATTCGTATGATGATGGCGACGCGTACGGCCAGTCGCGTTTGCCATTTGGCGTCACGCCGGCGAATGCGTTGCTCGGCAATCCGTTTATTCGCAGTTTGACGGGCATTGATGTGCGTGATCGCGGTGCGGGATATCGTCTTTTCGATGAGTGGCCTGAAGCGCAGCAAGGATTGTTGCAGCGTTTGGAACAGCAGCCTTATGTTGCGCATAATGCGACATTCGAGCATGGCTTTTTCATGTTGAATATCGCAGGATATGCGGAAAGCTATCGCGCCGGCCGCATTACGATTCTTGACACGTTGCCGATGAGTCGCCGTTGGGATGAAGGATCGAAGCCTGATGAAGCTCATCCGTATGGCGACAATACGTTGGAAGCATATGCGAAAAGGCAAGGCGCGCTGCCGGCTGATGCGTCGGAGCGTCATTTGGGTCTTGAGGATTCGCACATCATGTTGCTTGCGATGAAGCATCATTTGATGACATTGAGGGACGAAGGCCGTGGCCCGTGGGGTGCTGAAGGCAAGTCCGGTGTCGGCGGCAAGCGTTGCGGGCGTCGCTGATTCGGTGAATTTTGTCGGTATTGCGACACGCCGTGGGATGCGTGTGTTTGCAACGGGTCCCGTGGTCCCGTGCGCCTTCCGGTTTGCGCTTTCGTCGGGCGGCGTGTAAGTTTATCCCTTGCTGCCGCACGGTACGGCGCCGGATGGTTCCGGTCGGCCGGTCTCGTTGCGTGTGGTGGTGGTTTGAGAACTCAAGAGCGTGTCTGTACTACTTATGCTTTATGCAAGTCAATGATTGCCAGTCCGATTCCCGCTTCCCGAGTGTTCGGGGAGTCGCCGAGGGGCGTTGATGGGGGTCGGGGTTTTTGTGAGCGGCGTCCTTCCTTATAGGACGTGCTCGTCTTTTTCTTATTTTTGATTGGAGTCACTTCATCGGTGCCTCTTCATGAAGTTTTTTTGTGGAGGGTTCGATTCTGGCTCAGGATGAACGCTGGCGGCGTGCTTAACACATGCAAGTCGAACGGGATCCGATGCAGCTTGCTGGATCGGTGAGAGTGGCGAACGGGTGAGTAATGCGTGAC